>NZ_JBNPVS010000030.1:0-121856 GCF_050434225.1 Paraburkholderia sp. GAS32
GACCGTGAAACGACTCCACGCCGATGATAGTGCGGATTCCCGTGTGAAAGTAGGTAATCGTCAGGCTCCCCTGCAAGACCAGAAACCCCACCCCGAAAAGGTGGGGTTTCTGCGTTTACCCGGCAAAAACAGGCGCAGAAAACATCGCCGCCGTCAGACCCTCGAAGCGCTCCGGCTCTTCTGGTCTCACTCCTTCCCGATCCGCAGCGCGTTCGCGTACCGCGTCAGCTCCAGATAAGCACGTCCGACATCAGTAGCGCCGCGCGTCGACATACGCACAGTGGCAGCGACGGCGGAATCACAAGCCGTCTCCCAGATCCATTCAGCCGCTTTATTTCTCTTGTGCCAGAAATCGCTGCGCCAGCCGAACCCAATACGTCGCGCCGATTGGCAATAGCTCGTCGTTGAAGTCATAGCTCGCGTTATGCAGCATGCAAGGCCCGGCACCATGTCCTGAGTCCCGGTGCCCACCGTCGCCGTTACCGAGAAATGCGTAACAGCCCGGCTTCGCCAGCAGCATGAATGAAAAATCCTCGGCGCCCATCGTCGGTTCGACCGCGTCATCGACATTTTCCACGCCGACAATTTCCTTCATGACCGCCGCCGCGAAGCGGGTCTCTTCGCTACTGTTGATGGTCGGCGGGTAGTTTCGATGGAAGTGGATATCGACCGAGCAATCGTAAGCCTCTGCCGTGCTCTGGGCGATCTTGCGCATGCGTGTTTCGATCAGATCGAGCGTTTCGGTGGTAAACGTCCGCACGGTCCCTGCGATCCACGCATCGTCCGGGACGACATTGAGGGCGTCGCCGGCGTGAATCTGGGTGATCGACAATACGGCGGTATCGAGCGGTTTCTTGTTTCGCGTGATGATGCTCTGCAGCCCGCTCGCAATCTGAACCGCGGTGAACACGGGGTCGCGTCCGTTGTGCGGCAGTGCCGCGTGTGAACCCACGCCCTTGATTTCAATGCGAAATTCGTTGCTGGACGCCATGATCGGGCCTTCGGTCACGCCGAAGTGGCCTGACGGCATGCCCGGCCAGTTGTGAATGCCGAAGACCGCATCGACCGGAAACTTCGTGAAAAGGCCATCGTCGATCATTGCCTGTGCGCCGGCGCCGCCTTCTTCTGCTGGCTGAAAGATGAATACGATCGTGCCGTCAAATTCTCCATGCTTGACCAGATGCCGTGCCGCGCCGAGCAGCATCGCGGTATGTCCGTCATGGCCGCACGCGTGCATTTTGCCGTCGTTCTGCGAGCGATGGTCGAAGCTGTTTAGCTCCTGAATCGGCAGCGCGTCCATGTCGGCGCGCAGTCCGATCGAGCGCGATCCGTTACCGCGCTTCAGTACGCCGACTACGCCCGTTTTTCCCAATCCGCGATGAGTTTCGATGCCCCAAGACTCAAGTGTCCGGGCAACCAGATCCGCAGTTGCTGTTTCTTCGTAACGCAGCTCGGGGTGGGCATGAATGGTTCGTCGAAGGGTTTGAATTTCGCCGTGGGCGGCCTGGATTTCTGGGATCAGTTTCATGATGGTGCGCTTGTGCTTTGCTTTGCGTGGAATCGCTCGGGGCCATATTGCCCGGGCACGTTGATAACCGATTCTACGCCGAAGGCGTTTTTGGCGGCACCATACGGGTCAACGGGCAAAGGACGTAATAAAATTCGGGATTGCCCCGCCGCTTAACGCTCTCCTGGACGGATCGCCGATGAATGCTCCGACTGAATTCGCCCGCGCGGTGTGCCCGCACGATTGCCCTGATACCTGCGCGATGCGCGTGACCGTCGAAGGCGGACGGGCGATCAAGGTCGTTGGCGATCCCGATCATCCGCCGACCCAAGGCGCGCTATGTACCAAGGTCAGCCGCTATGCCGAGCGGGTGCACCATCCGCATCGGTTGACGACACCGATGAAGCGCGTCGGCCGCAAAGGCGAAGGCCGTTTTGAGCCGATCAGTTGGGATGAGGCGCTTGAGTTCGCGGCAACGCGCCTGTCGGAGATCGCGAGCCGTGCGCCCGAAGCCATCATGCCCTACAGCTACGCTGGTACGATGGGTCTGGTCCAAGGCGACAGCATTGCGCAACGGTTCTTTCACAAACTCGGCGCATCGCAGTTAGACCGCACGATTTGTGCAGCCGCCGGTGCGGCGGGGTTGAAATACACCTACGGCGCCGGCATTGGCATGCTCACCGAGTTTTTCGGCGAAAGCGAGGTCATCCTGATCTGGGGCTCGAACCCCATCGCTTCGAACCTGCACTTCTGGACACGCGCCCAGGAAGCCAAGCGTCGCGGCGCAAGGCTGATCGCGATCGATCCGTATCGATCGCTGACGGCGGAAAAATGCCACCAGCACATTGCGCTGAAACCCGGAACTGATGGCGCTTTGGCGCTCGGCATGATCAACGTGTTGATCACGGAAAATCTTCTCGATCACGCCTACATCGCGGCTCATACCTTGGGCTTTGCTGAACTGAAGGTCCGCGCGCTCAGTTATCCGCCGTCACGTGCTGCTCAAATCTGCGGTGTCGACGAGCAGGTGATCGTCAATCTTGCGCGCCTTTACGGCAGCACGAAAAAGGCCGCAATCCGGATGAACTATGGCCTGCAGCGGGTGCGTGGCGGCGGTAACGCTGTGCGCGCAATCGCCTGCCTGCCTTCGCTGACGGGTGCATGGCGCGAGCGAGCGGGTGGTGTGTTGCTGTCTTCGGGCGGATGGGCGCCAGTGGACTCGCACGCGTTGCAGCGGCCGGACCTGATGCCGGGCTGGCCCGCCAAGACTTCGCGCGTCATCAATATGAACGCAATCGGCGACGCGTTGCTGCATCCGGGCGATGCCACGTTCGGCCCGAAAGTCGAGGCGATCATCGTCTACAACTCGAATCCGGTGGCGGTCGCGCCGGACTCGGAACGGGTCGCCGCAGGTTTTGCACGCGAAGACCTGTTCACGATCGTCCTCGAGCACTTTCAGACCGACACCGCGGACTACGCCGATCTGCTTTTGCCTGCCACGACGCAGTTGGAGCATCTCGACGTGCACAAGTCGTACGGACACACGCACGTGATGGCCAACTTGCCGGCGATCGCGCCGGTCGGCGATGCACGCCCGAACACGGAAATCTTTCGCGGCCTGGCGCGCCACATGGGCCTGCAGGAACCGGCGCTTTACGAGAGTGACGACGCTATCGCGCAGTCTGCTTTCCGCTGGAACGACAAAACGCTGGAAGGCGTGAACTGGGACTCGCTAAAGAAAACCGGCTGGGCCGCACTGAATCTGCCTGACGCGCCATTCGCAGAGGGCGGCTTTCGCACGCCGTCCGGCAAATGCGAGTTCTTCAGCGAGCGCCTCGCGCTGCAAGGGCTCGATCCGTTGCCCGACTACCTGCCGCCTTACGAATCCGAAGACGGTGCGCCTGAACTCGCCGCTCGTTACCCGCTTGCGATGATCTCGCCGCCTGCCCGTAACTTCCTGAACAGCACCTTCGTGAACATCGAAAGCCTGCGCTCGACAGAAGGCGAGCCGCACCTGGACATCCACCCGGCCGACGCGCAGCAGCGAAACATCGCCGACGGTGACCTGGTGCGCATATTCAACGATCGTGGCGCGATGCAGGCGCGCGCCCGTGTCACCGACAAGACACGTAAAGGGCTCGTGGTCGGCCTGTCAATCTGGTGGAAGAAGCTCGCGCCTGACGGCTGCAACGCCAATCAGGTCACCAGCCAGGCGCTCACCGATCTGGGTGGATCAGCCACGTTCTACGACTGCCTCGTCGAAGTCGAACGCGCCTGAAACACGTTCAAAAATCCCGCTGCAACGGCTCTTAACGGGTTCGAGGTTGCAGTCTAACCTGGCCGCTTTTCACGAATAACACAGGGAAGCCCATGCTACGATGCGTTTTTAGCACGACCATTCGAAAATAAAGGAGGAGACGCTGCATGGACAAAATCTGGCTGAAATCTTATCCACCCGGCGTTCCCGCAGAGATTGACCCGACTCGCTATTCGTCCGTCGCCGAACTGCTCGAAGAAGCCTTCCGCGACCACCGCGCCAAACCGGCGTTTGTCTGCATGGGCAAGGAGATCAGCTACGGCGAGCTCGACGAGCTCTCGCGCAAGCTGGCCGCGTGGTTTCAGTCGAAGGGTCTTGCCCGCGGCGCGCGCATCGCGATCATGATGCCGAACGTGCTGCAATATCCTGTCGCGATTGCGGCGATCTTGCGCGCGGGCTACGTTGTGGTGAATGTGAACCCGCTCTACACCCCGCGGGAGCTCGAGCATCAGCTCAAGGATAGCGGCGCGGAAGCGATCATCCTGCTCGAAAACTTCGCTGTCACGCTGCAGGCGATCGTGCGCAATACGTCGATCAAGCACGTCGTCGTCGCCGCAATGGGCGATCTGATGGGCGTGAAGGGCGCGCTGGTGAACTTTGTCGTGCGGCGCGTGAAGAAAATGGTACCGGCGTGGAGTCTACCGGGCCACGTCAAATTCAACACGGCGATCGCCGAAGGCGGTCGCCAGAGTTTTAAGCCGGTCCAGCAAGGTCCAGACGACGTCGCGTTTCTACAGTACACAGGCGGCACGACCGGCGTGGCCAAGGGCGCGACGCTCCTGCATCGGAACCTGATCGCCAACGTGTTGCAGTCGGAAATCTGGCTCGATCCGGTTCGCGCGAACCGCAAGGACATCGACCAGTTCGTCACGGTTGTTGCCTTGCCGCTTTATCACGTCTTTGCGCTGACGGTCTGCGGGCTGTTGACGATCCGTACTGGCGGCCTCGGCGTGCTGATTCCGAATCCGCGCGATATCCCCGGCATGATCAAGGCGCTCGAAGGCTATCCGATCACGACGATTCCCGCCGTCAACACGCTGTACAACGCGATGTTGAACAGCCCGGACTTCCACAAACTGGATTTTTCGAAGCTGATCGCAGCAAATGGCGGTGGTATGGCAGTGCAGGAAGCTGTCGCCAAGCGCTGGTTCGAGCATACGCACACGCCGATCATCGAGGGCTACGGTCTGTCAGAGACCTCGCCGTGCGTCACCTGCAATCCGGTCACCGTCACGGAATATAGCGGCACGATCGGTTTGCCGCTGCCGTCGACGGAAATCTCGATTCGCGACGACGAAGGCAACGAGGTACCGCTGGGCCAACCGGGGGAAATCTGCATCCGCGGGCCGCAGGTGATGGCGGGCTACTGGAACCGTCCGGACGAAACGGCCAAGGTCATGACGCCGGATGGCTTCTTCAAATCGGGCGATGTCGGCTTGATGAACGAAAATGGCTTCGTCAAGATCGTCGATCGGAAGAAGGACATGATTCTGGTCTCCGGCTTCAACGTCTATCCGAACGAGATTGAGGACGTGGTTGCCAAGCTGCCGGGCGTGTTCGAAGTCGCCGCGGTCGGTGTGCCGGATCAGCATTCAGGCGAAGCGGTGAAGCTGTTTGTCGTGAAGAAGGACCAGGCGCTCACCGATGCGGACATCTTCGCGTATTGCAAACAGCAATTGACGGGCTACAAGCGGCCGAAGATCGTCGAATTCCGTACAGAGTTGCCTAAGAGCAATGTTGGCAAGATTCTGCGTCGCGAATTGCGTGATGGCCGGGCTTAAGCGCAGTAAGCGCATGTAGCCCATCGGCCTGAATAGAGCCGGCACCAAGCAACGCATTGCGGAGAAGAAAGACAAAGGCCCGGCAGACGAAAGTCTGCCGGGCCTTTGTCGTTGAGTCATCGTCTCCACGCAAACCAGCCGACAGTGCACGGCTGTGGCCATAAAAAAAGGCGCCCGAAGGCGCCTTTGAGGCAAACTGCTTTATTACGACTTATTAGAACTTGTGGCGGATACCGATGCGAGCCGTGAACTGGTTCTGGTTCGCCGACGGGGTGATGCTGGCGATGGATGCAGTTGCAGGAGTCAGGCCACCTGCAGTGTTCAGCGTCTCGCCCAAAGCGTGCTGGTACACACCCGTCACGTACACGTCGGTACGCTTGGACAGGAAGTAATCCACGCCAATTGCGCCTTGGTGGTACTGAGCGCGCGATTGACCTTCGATTTCCGCGCCGCGGGTGTAGTCATATGCTGCACCGACCAGCAACGCGGGGGTCAACTGATACTTGAAGTTGATTTCTGCGTTGTTGAATGTAGCCGATTGACCCTTGAACGGCGATGTGTACGTAGCGCCCAGGTTCCCGAAGCGGATATTCGAGTACGTCGCGCCGATCGTTGCTGCGCCGAACGTGTATGCGCCGCCTGCACCAATGACCTGGTACGTGTTAGCCGACGCGAAGCCGGTGTACACGCCCGACGTCACAGCCAAGTTTGCCGCTGTCGGTGCGGAGGGCGTGTTGAACAGGCCGCCCGCATTTGCCGGGGTGCGTGCGTTCAAGTAACCAACGCCGAGAACGAGAGGACCGTTGTTGTAGCCAGCGCCCAACGACCAGATCTGGTTCTGCGAGAAATTGCCGGCTTGACCGCCGAAGCTGTACGTGCCGCCGAACGTCAGGCCGCCGTAGTTTGCGCTCGTGTACTTGACCGTGTTGTTGGTGCGGAACGAGTTGTTGAAGTTGTCGAGGTCGCTCGGGTGAGCTGCGATGGAGCCACCCCATTGATCGCCCGCTTCCAGCGGACCGACATAGTCAACCACGGAGTCGTACTGACGACCCAGCGTAACCGTGCCGAACTGGCTCGTCGACAGACCGACGTAAGCTTGACGACCGAACATCAGGCCGCCTTGATTCAGCTTGCCGGTGTTCACGTCAAAGCCGTTTTCCAACACGAAGATTGCCTTCAGACCGCCGCCCAGATCTTCCGTGCCGCGCAGGCCGAAACGCGAACCTTGCAGAACGCCGCTGGACAGGTTGTACAGATGCCGGCCACCCGACGCCGTCTTGACGTTGGTGGTCATGTTGAAGCCTTCATCAATAATACCGTACAGGGTCACGCTGCTCTGAGCATGAGCGACGCCTGCGAATGCGCCCAGTGCTGCGAGAGCGAGAAGCGACTTTTTCATCGAATGATCTCCAAGGATTACGAATCTTTTGTACAAGGCGAATATTTGTCTAGCGTTGAGGCCTTGCTTGTCCAACTTCGCGAGAAGTTGCACGTAATGTAACAAAAGGCCTACATGGCACAAAGAAAAAGGAGACGGCCGGGACCGGTCCTGTTTCGTTTACGCAACATGGTCTAAAATCTGAAATTGGCCGTCGGAATCGTTTGAATTCAAGGCCTTCGCGACGCCGGGTTTACCCCGCAAAGTCTTGTCGCGGGGACCTGTCGGCGCGGCGGGGCGGTTGTCGAATCAGGGAGTGCTGAATGTTTCTGGACGAGTTGATTAGCGAGTTTGATAGGGGTTTACGCTCAATAACCGGCGTGTCGCGGATGAGTCGTCCATTGCCGATTCCGCAAGAATCGGCGGCGGAGCCTGCCGAGCTCTCCCCGGCGGAACGCGCGCATGCGGCCGGTCTGATGCGTGTGAACCACGTCGGTGAGGTGTGCGCCCAAGCGCTTTATCAGGCTCAAAAACTTGCTACCAGGTCGCCGTCTTTGCGAGCTGTGTTTAATCACGCTGCCACAGAAGAAGAGGATCATCTGGCGTGGACCGCCAAACGCCTCGAGGCGCTCGATTCGCGTCCAAGTCTGTTGAACCCGCTCTGGTATACAGGTGCGCTGACAATCGGCCTCGCGGCAGGCCGCCTGGGTGATCGGGTGAGTCTCGGCTTCATGGCCGAAACCGAGCGCCAGGTCGAGCAGCATCTGGATAGTCATCTGGATCAGTTGCCCGAGGCCGACCGCGAGTCGCGCGCGATCGTCGAACAGATGCGCGTAGATGAAGCGGAGCACGGCAAATCCGCCATGGACGCGGGCGGCGTCGAGCTACCGTTCCCTGCGCGAGCGCTGATGCGAGCGGTATCGAAAGTCATGACACGCACCGCCTACTACATATAAGTTCGAGACCGCTGCTCACGCACCGCCTGAGAGTGGGATGGCGCCTCGCGCGCCGTCCGCTTGAAATACCCGGAACGCCAGCAAACACCTCCCGATCCCGCTTCACGATCTCTTACATTCCGCGCCTTTCCCTCGCACTTTTCACGTATCACCTTCACAAGATTCACTAGCTCATTCATTTATAACGGTTTTCCGTTTTATGTCTGACGTGAAGGAGTCACGCTAAGTCCTTGTTCTAACAAACAAAATTCGCTCGAAAAGCGCGTATCTCCCTTGACCCCTGTTTAGCGTTACTCTAAAGTGGGAGACAGTGTGAGAAAGTGTATTTTTGTGTGATCTCACAGGCGGTTTCGGGTAGATTTTCACGAATCGGACAGCCGGCGAAAAAAACGCCGACCGCAACTAGGTTGCATGGGACCAGAGTAAAGCGCTAAAGCGCTAACTCTGGTCGACACGGGAGAGCGAAGTGTTCCAAGGGGCGTCGGCGCTGACGCTCGATGCGAAAGGGCGGATGTCGATTCCCTCTCGCTATCGGGATGCGCTGCAAACACAGGCAGAGGGCCGGGTGACGATCACCAAGCACCCGGACGGCTGCCTGTTGCTCTTTCCGCGCCCGGAGTGGGAGATCTTCCGCGACAAGGTCGACAAGCTGCCTATGAATGCGGCCTGGTGGAAGCGCATTTTTCTCGGCAATGCCATGGACGTCGATATGGACGGCGCGGGCCGCGTGCTCGTGTCGCCGGAATTGCGCGCGGCCGGCTCGCTGGAAAAGGAAGTGAACCTGCTCGGCATGGGTCGTCACTTTGAATTGTGGGACGCACAAATTTACGCAGCAAAGGAACAGGCAGCGATCGCTGAGGGCATGCCCGAAGCGTTAAAGAATTTCACGTTCTGATCGCGGACTACATATATGGCACCTGCGATGGGAAACGAATTGCAGCATCGCACGGTGCTGCTGGAAGAGGCGGTTGAAGCGCTGGTCACGCGCGCGGACGGCGTTTATGTGGACGGTACGTTTGGGCGCGGCGGTCATAGCCGCCTGGTGCTGGAGAAGCTGGGTGAAGCCGGACGCCTGATCGCGTTCGACAAAGACCCGCTCGCCATTGCCACGGCTCAGCAGATTGCCGATCCGCGCTTTGGCATCGTGCACGAGAGTTTTGCTTCACTGCGTGACGCGATTGCGGAGCGCGGGGTAGGGCGGGTGTCGGGTGTTTTGCTGGATCTGGGTGTGTCGTCGCCGCAAGTCGACGACCCGGAGCGGGGTTTCAGTTTCCGCGCCGACGGCCCGCTCGACATGCGGATGGACCCGACGCGCGGCGAGTCAGCTGCTGACTGGCTGGCGCGGGCCACGGTGCAGGAACTGACGGAGGTGATACGAGATTATGGGGAAGAACGGTTTGCTTTTCAGATTGCAAAGGCGCTTGTTGCTCGCCGGGCAGAGTCCGACCGTCTTGGGCCTCTCGTCAGCACGGGCGAGCTTGCCCAAATCGTGGCTAACGTCGTCAAAACCCGTGAGAAGGGCAAGGATCCGGCAACCCGCACCTTTCAAGCTATACGGATTCACATCAATCAAGAGCTTGCGGAGCTGCAAGTCGTTTTAGAAGCAGCGTTGTCGCTGTTGGAGCAAGGGGGGCGGCTGGTGGTCATCAGCTTTCATTCGCTCGAGGACCGGATCGTCAAACGATTCATGCAGGCGCACGCCAGTACGCCTGCGGTGGATCGCCGTCTGCCGATTCGTGCGGTCGATCTGCCGAGCCCTCCGCTCAAAATCATCGGCCGCGTGTTCGCCAGTGACGCTGAAGTCGCCGCGAATCCGCGCGCCCGTTCTGCCGTGATGCGTGTGGCGGAGCGGATCGCGCCATGAGCCGCCTCAATATCTTCCTGCTGATGATCGTGATGGGCTGCGCTTTGTCTGTCGTCAACGCCACCAATCAGCAGCGTCAGATCTTTATCCAGTTGCAGCGTGCGCAATCGCAGGAGCGTCAGTTGCAGCAGGATTATTCGCAGCTTCAATATCAGCAGAGCGCGTTGTCGAAGACGTCGCGCATCGAGCAGATCGCCACTGATTCCCTGAAGATGCAATCAGTCACGACCGGGCGCACCCAGTACCTGACGCTCGATCCGGGCGCCGCCAAGGCTGAGGACGCACCGATCCCGACTTCCGGCCCGGCGTCGGCGCCGGTCGCGAGCCGTCGCGGAGGCGTGCGATGAAAAAATCGTCGACTCGCAAAAGCGTCGCCTTTTCGGCGAACCCGATCCTGTCGGTGCGCCTGCCCATGTGGCGCTCGAAACTCGTCGTGTTCATGCTGTTCATGGCGTTTGTCGCGCTGACCGCGCGCGCCTTCTGGATTCAGGGGCCGGGCAACGCCTTCTATCAGAAGCAGGGTGAAATCCGCTATCAGCGCCGGCTCGAACTGCCGGCCACGCGCGGCAAGATTCTCGACCGCAACGGCCTCGTGCTCGCCACGAGTCTGCCGGTGCGCGCGATCTGGGCAATTCCCGATTCGGTGCCGGACGACCTCGGGGCCGACAAGCTGAATCAGCTCGGCAAGCTGCTCGGCATGACGAACAAGGAGTTGCGCGCCAAGCTGTCCGAGGACAAGAACTTCGTCTACGTGAAGCGGCAGGTGCCGGTCGACGTCGCCGAGAAAGTCACCGAGCTGGACATCCCCGGCATTTACGCACGCGACGAGTACAAGCGCTTTTATCCGGAAGGCGAGATCACGGCTCACCTGATCGGCTTCACCAATGTGGAAGACGAGGGCCAGGAAGGCGTCGAACTCGGCGATCAGAAGTTGCTGGCCGGCATGTCGGGCAGCCGCCGCGTCATTAAGGACCGCATGGGCCACATCATCGAGGACGTGGACGAACAGGTCGTGCCGCATAACGGCCAGGACGTCGATCTCTCGATCGACAGCAAGATCCAGTACATCGCTTATACGAACCTGAAAGCGGCCGTCGAGAAATTCAAGGCGAAGGCTGGCGCAGCGATGGTGATCGACGTGCGAACCGGCGAAGTGCTCGCACTGGTTAACTACCCGACGTACAACCCGAACGACCGTTCGCACCTCACGGGCGACCAGTTGCGCAACCGCATTCTCACGGATACCTTCGAGCCGGGTTCGATCATGAAGCCGTTCACGGTGTCGCTCGCGCTCGATCTGCACCGCGTGACGCCGACTACACTGGTAGATACGGGGCCGGGCCGCTTTGTGCTCGACGGTGCGCCAATTACCGACGACAGCGCGTTCGGCGTGCTGACAGTAGGCGGCGTGATCCAGAAGTCGAGCAACATCGGCGCGACGAAGATCGCGATGCAGCTCAAGCCCGAAGAGATGTGGAACATGTACACCAGCATCGGTCTCGGCCAGGCGCCGAAGGTCGGCTTCCCGGGCGCGGCGGCGGGCCGTCTGCGTCCGTGGAAGAGCTGGCGCCGCATTGAACAGGCGACCATGTCGTACGGTTACGGCTTGTCGGTGTCGCTGTTCCAGTTGGGTCGTGCTTACACCGCGATCGCGCATGACGGCGAGATCATGCCGGTGTCGATTTTCCGCACGACTGGCGATCAGCCGGCCACGGGGCCGCAAATTTTCGCGCCCACCACCGCTCGCGAAGTGCGCGCGATGCTTGAAACCGTCACGGCGCCTGGCGGCACGTCGCCGGATGCGGCCGTGCCGGGCTATCGCGTCGGCGGCAAGAGCGGCACTGCGTACAAGCATGGTGCTCACGGCTACGACCACTCCAAGTACCGCGCCTCGTTCGTCGGCATGGCGCCGATGCCGAATCCGCGCATCGTCGTCGCCGTGTCGGTCGACGAACCGACGGCGGGCAGCCACTTCGGCGGTCAGGTGTCCGGTCCGGTGTTCTCGTCGATTGTCGGCGACACGCTGCGTTCGCTGAATGTGCCGCCGGATATGCCGGTCAAACAGATGGTCGTGTCGGACGACTCAGCGCCTGCTGCGCCAGGCGCACCGCCCTCGCCCGCAACGGTCAAGAAACTTTCCACCAGCGCCGGCGCGAAGAAAATGACGATTTCCGCCAACGAGAAAAGCCATCCCGGAGTTGTGCGATGAGCGCGCTGCGTAAGAAGCACCCAGCGCACCGGCAAATTGCCGACGCACTCAACTGGCTGCACGCTCGCGTGCAGCCAGGCGCGCATCTGCACGCCGACACGCGCTCGCTTGCAGCGGGCGACGCGTTTTTCGCCTATGCGGTCGACGGCGCGGACAACCGTCCGTTCATCGACGGCGCGATCGAGCGTGGCGCGGCAGCCGTGCTGGTTCAGCCCGAAGGCTTTAGCGGTGCGATCGATTCGTCCACTACACTGGCCGTGCCGGCGTTGAACGAACTCGCCGGTTCGATTGCGAGCGCCTGGTATAACGATCCGAGCGACGGCATGCTGACGGTCGGTATCACCGGCACGAACGGCAAGACCTCCTGCAGCCAATGGATCTCGGCAGCCTTGACCGCGCTCGGCAAGCGTTGTGCGATCATCGGCACGCTCGGCACCGGTCTGCCGGGTCAACTCGTACACACCGGTTTCACGACGCCCGACGCGCCGCAACTGCAACGCAGTCTCGCGCAATTGCGCGATGCCGGCGCTCAAGCAGTCGCGATGGAAGTGTCGTCGCACGCGCTGCATCAAGGCCGCGTGAACGGCACGGCGTTCGACATCGCCGTGTTCACGAATCTCACACAGGACCACCTCGACTATCACGGTACGTTCGAAGCGTACGAAACGGCGAAGGCGCGTCTTTTCGCATGGCCGGAACTGCGCGCCGCGGTGATCAACCGTGACGACGCTGCAGGTCGTCGGCTGCTCGCGAGCACGAAGGGCCATGCTCGCACGGTCGCCTTCGGTCTCGACGAAGCGCTCAAAGACGCGCCGCAAGCCGACGCGTTGCTGCTCGCCTCGAACGTGCGCGCCACCGCGATCGGCACCGCGTTTCACCTGACCACATCCGACTGGGGCAATGCCGACGTCGAAGTGCAAACGCTCGGCGCTTTCAACGTCAGTAATCTGCTCGGCGTACTCGGCGCATTGCTTGCCGCTGATGTGCCTTTTGACGCCGCACTGGCCGAACTGGCGAAGCTCGAACCGGTAAATGGCCGCATGCAGCGTCTCGGCGGCCGTTTGCAGAACGATGAGCCGCTCGTCGTGATCGATTACGCGCACACGCCGGACGCGCTGGAAAAGACCCTGGAAGCACTGCGCCCGATGGCGGCCGCACGCGGCGGCGAACTGATCTGCATGTTCGGTTGCGGCGGCGACCGCGACGCGACCAAGCGTCCGCTGATGGGCGCGATCGCCGAGAAGCTCGCCGACGGCGTCGTCGTGACGAGCGACAACCCGCGCAGCGAAGATCCGCAGTCGATCATCGAGCAGATTGCCGCAGGCATGAAAGACGCGTCGAAGGCCCGTCGCATCGAAGACCGCGCAAGTGCGATCCTGCAATCGATCCGCTGCGCCGCGCGCGAAGATGTCATCGTGCTGGCCGGCAAGGGGCACGAAGCAACACAGGAAATCATGGGTAAGAAACGCGCGTTCTCCGATCAGGACCATGCTCGCCTTGCGCTCGCCGCACGGGCGACGCACGCACGCGGAGGTGGCGAATGACCATGTTCTCGCTGCGTGAAGCCGCTGCGCTGATCCCCGGCGCCACCGTGCTGGGTGACGACAACGTCACGTTCGAACGTGTTTCGACCGATAGCCGCAGTGTCGGTCCGGGCGATCTGTTCGTCGCGATCAAGGGTGAGCGTTTCGATGCGCACGATTTCCTGCCGGAAGTCGCGTCGCGTAACGTCACGGCGGCATTGGTGACGCGCACGCCTCAAGACTGGCACGTGCCCGCTTTGCGCGTAGCCGATACGCGTTTCGCGCTCGGTGCACTTGCGCGCGGCTGGCGGCGCACATTCAGCATGCCGCTCGTCGCCGTGACGGGCAGCAACGGCAAGACGACGGTCAAGGAAATGATCGCATCGATCTTCGCCGCTGCGGTCGGCGCGGACGCACGCCTCGCGACTGCTGGCAACTTCAACAACGATATCGGCTTGCCGCTCACGCTGTTCCGTCTGCACGCCGCGCATCAACTGGCGGTGGTCGAACTCGGCATGAACCATCCGGGCGAGACCTCGCTGCTCGCGAAGATCGCCGAGCCGACGGTATCGGTGGTGAACAACGCACAGCGCGAGCATCAGGAATTCATGGCGACAGTCGAAGCCGTTGCGCTCGAACACGCCAGCGTGATTCACGCGCTCACGCCGGAAGGCGTCGCCGTGTTCCCGGCCGATGATGCCTACGCAAGCATCTGGCGCGTCGCCGCAACCGGCAACCGCATCATCGACTTCGCCTTGAACACCGCCGAGCGCGTGACCGAAGCCGCCGTAACCGGCACGTTCACCGGCAACGTTCTGAGCATCGACACACCGGAAGGCCACGTCGACGTCACGCTGCAAGTGCTCGGCAACCACAACGCGCACAACGCGTTGGCCGCGACTTCCGCCGCGCTCGCTGCAGGCGTGTCGCTCGACGCAATCAAGCGCGGCCTCGAATCGTTCGGCGCCGTGAAAGGCCGTTTGCAGGTGAAGCGCGCCGCGCTCGGCACACTCGCCGGCGCAACGGTGATCGACGACACCTACAACGCGAACCCCGATTCAATGCGCGCGGCGATCGACGTACTCGCGTCGCGCGAATCACCGCGCGTGCTGGTGATGGGCGACATGGGCGAAGTCGGCGACAACGGCCCGGCGTTTCACCGTGAAATCGGTGCCTACGCCAAAGAACGCGGTATCGACGTCCTGTACGCCATGGGCGACGCCTCGCGCGACGCCTGCACCGCGTATGGCACGGGCGCACATCACGTGGCCGATGTCGGCACGCTGGTCGCGCAATTGCAGCAGGCGGGTTTTGGCGCCGCTGCAACGCTTCTCGTGAAAGGCTCGCGCTTCATGCAAATGGAACGCGTGGTGGACGCCGTAACGAGTCCACAACCCAACGCAGCGGGCAATACGCCCGCTGCACATTGAAATAGAAGGACCGAAGCATGCTACTGGCGCTGGCGCAATGGCTGCAGAATGACGCAAGCTTCTTGCGCGTGTTCAGTTATCTGACTTTCCGAGCGGTGATGGCCACCATCACCGCGCTGCTGATCGGGCTCGTCTGTGGCCCGGCGGTGATCCGCAAGCTGACCGCGATGAAGGTCGGTCAGGCCGTTCGTAAAGACGGTCCGCAAACGCACCTCGTCAAATCCGGTACGCCGACGATGGGCGGCGTGTTGATTCTGCTCGGCATCGCCGTGGCAACGTTGCTGTGGGCCGATCTGACCAACCGTTTCATCTGGATCGTGATTCTCGTCACGTTCGGTTTCGGCGTGATCGGCTGGGTCGACGATTACCGCAAGGTGGTCTACAAGGACCCGCGCGGGATGTCGTCGCGTGAAAAGTATTTCTGGCAGTCGGTGATCGGCCTGTTCGCGGCGGTGTATCTCGCGTTCAGCGTGTCCGAAGCGAGCAACGTGCGCGTGTTCGACCTGTTCATGGCGTGGGTGCGCAGCGGCTTGTCGATGGGCTTGCCGGCGCGCGCCGACCTGATGCTGCCGTTCGTTAAATCGATCAGCTATCCGCTCGGCGTATGGGGCTTCATCGTACTGACGTATCTGGTGATCGTCGGCGCGAGTAACGCGGTCAATCTCACCGATGGTCTCGACGGCCTCGTGATCATGCCGGTCGTGCTGGTCGGTGCATCGCTCGGTGTGTTCGCTTATGTGATGGGTAGTTCGGTCTATTCGAAGTACCTGCTGTTTCCGCATATCCCCGGTGCCGGTGAATTGCTGATCTTCTGTTCGGCGATGGGCGGGGCAGGGCTCGCGTTCCTTTGGTTCAACACGCACCCGGCGCAGATGTTCATGGGCGACGTCGGGGCGCTCGCGCTCGGCGGCGCACTTGGCACGGTCGCCGTGATCGTGCGTCAGGAAATTGTGCTCTTCATCATGGGCGGCATTTTCGTCGCGGAGACGCTTTCCGTGATGTTGCAGGTGACGTGGTTCAAGTTCACCAAGCGCCGCTTCGGCGAAGGGCGGCGTCTCTTCAAAATGGCGCCGCTGCATCACCATTTTGAATTGTCGGGTTGGAAGGAAACGCAGGTGGTGGTGCGCTTCTGGATCATCACGTTGATGTTGTGTCTGTTCGGATTGTCCACGCTCAAGTTGCGTTAAGTCGTATTTAGGGGAAGCAGGCGATGTTTGGCGAGAAGTTTCGGGATCGGCAAAAGCCGATGGTGCTCGTGCTGGGACTCGGTGAATCCGGTCTCGCGATGGCGCGCTGGTGCGCGCGGCACGGCTGTCGGCTGCGTGTGGCCGATACGCGCGAAGTGCCGCCGAACCTGTCCGCGCTGGAAGCGCACAGCGTCGATGCCGAGTTCGTCGGCGGCCCGTTCTCGCTCTCGTTGCTCGAAGGCGTCGAACTCGTCGCGATCAGCCCGGGGTTGTCGCCGCTCGCCGCTGACTTGCTGCCGCTCATCACTGCTGCGCGTGAGCGAGACATCCCCGTGTGGGGCGAACTCGAATTCTTCGCGCAAGCATTGAAGACGCTTGGCGAAAGCGGCTATGCGCCAAAGGTGATCGCGATCACCGGCACCAACGGCAAGACCACGACGACGAGCCTCACTGGCCTCTTGTGCGAACGCGCCGGCAAGAAGGTCGCGGTGGCGGGCAACATCAGCCCGGCGGCACTGGACAAGCTCAGCGAAGCGATCGACAACACCGCGTTGCCCGACGTGTGGGTGCTGGAACTGTCGAGCTTCCAGTTGGAAACCGCACACACGTTTACACCGGATGCAGCGGTCGTTTTGAACATCACGCAAGATCACCTGGACTGGCACGGCGGCCTGGATGCGTACGCTGCTGCGAAGGGCCGCATCTTCGGTACACAAACCGTACGCGTGCTGAATCGCGATGACGCCCGCGTGATGGCGCTTGCGCCTTCGGACGGCGACGTTGCGATGGTCACGTTCGGCGTGACCGAGCCGAAGAACGACGGCGACTATGGTCTGCTGCGCGACAACGGCATGATCTGGCTGGTCGAAGCGCACGATCGCGACGTCAGCGACGAACCCGCGCCGACGCGCCGTCGCAAGAACGAAGTGGCGGCACCGAAGAACATCGCGCTCAAACGCCTGATGCCTGCGGATGCATTGCGTATCCGCGGCCTGCACAACGCCGCCAACGCATTGGCTGCGTACGCATTGGCGCGCGCGATCGGTCTGCCTGGCGCACCGCTCCTGCACGGTCTGCGCGAATATCGTGGCGAGCCGCATCGGGTTGAATTGATCGCATCGATCGAAGGCGTCGATTACGTCGACGACAGCAAGGGCACCAATGTCGGCGCGACGGTTGCCGCGCTCGACGGTCTCGCACAGCGCGCGGTCCTGATCGCCGGTGGCGACGGCAAGGGCCAGGATTTCGAGCCGCTCGCCGAGCCGGTGATGCGCTGGTGCCGCGCCGTGATGCTGATCGGCCGCGACGCACCGCAGATCCGCGCCGCGCTGGAAGACACCGGCATCGCAATGACCGACCACGCGACGCTCGAAGACGCGACGCGGGCCGCCACCGCATTGGCGCAACCCGGGGACGCCGTGTTGCTGTCGCCGGCTTGCGCGAGCTTTGACATGTTCAAGGGTTACGCCCATCGCGCGGCGGTGTTCCGCAGCACGGTGGAAGACATCGCGGCTGAACGGGGGACGATGATATGAGCTGGTCGGAACGTTTCGGTTCGCGCCTGGCCGGCTCCCGTGCCGGCAATGGCGATACGGGTAGCACGGGCCGCACCTCCGGCCGCACCGGCGGCAGTGGTCTCGCGAGCGCCGTGAACGGCGTGCGTCCGCTGCGCTCGCGGATGCTCGACTACGATCACTCGCTGCTGTGGGTGGTCGTCGCGTTGCTCGGGCTCGGCGTCGTGATGGTGTATTCGGCGTCGATCGCGATGCCCGATTCGCCGAAGTACGCGTCGTACCGCGACTATGCCTTCCTCGTGCGCCAGATCATTTTCGTGGTGATGGGCTCGGTGATCGGCGTCGTGTCGTTCCGCATTCCGATCTCGACGTGGGATAAGTACGCGCCGAAGCTGTTCCTGATTTCGCTGGCCGCGCTGGTGATCGTGCTGATCCCGCACGTCGGTAAGGGCGTGAACGGCGCGCGTCGCTGGATTCCGCTCGGCATCACGAACATGCAGCCGTCGGAAATCATGAAGCTGGCCGTGACGATTTACGCGGCGAACTATACGGTGCGTAAGCAGGAATACATGCACAGCTTCGCCAAGGGCTTTCTGCCGATGGCAGTTGCAGTGGGTCTCGTCGGCGCGTTGCTGCTGCTTGAGCCGGACATGGGCGCGTTCATGGTGATCGCTGCGATCGCGATGGGCGTGTTGTTCCTCGGCGGCGTGAACGGCAAGCTGTTCGGCGGCCTCGTGGCGACTGCGGTCGGTACGTTCAGCTTGCTGGTATGGGCATCACCGTGGCGTCGTGAGCGGATCTTTGCTTACCTCGATCCGTGGGACGACCGTTACGCGCAAGGCAAGGCTTATCAATTGACGCACTCGTTGATCGCGTTCGGGCGTGGCGAATGGTTTGGCGTGGGTTTGGGCGGCAGTGTCGAGAAGCTCAACTACCTGCCGGAAGCACATACCGACTTCATCCTCGCGGTGATCGGCGAGGAACTGGGTTTTGTCGGAGTGCTCGTCGTGATCCTGATGTTTTACTGGATCGTGCGCCGTTCGTTCGAGATCGGCCGTCAGGCGCTCGCACTTGACCGGACGTTTGCCGGGTTAGTCGCGAAGGGCGTTGGCATCTGGTTCGGCGCGCAGACTTTTATCAACATGGGCGTGAATCTCGGCCTGCTGCCGACCAAAGGTCTGACGTTGCCGCTCGTCAGCTACGGCGGCTCGGGCATCGTGCTGAACTGCGTGGCAGTGGCCGTATTGATGCGTGTGGACTACGAGAACCGGGTGCTCATGCGCGGAGGGAAGGTATGACGGCTCTCCCGCAACGCACGCTGATGGTGATGGCCGGTGGCACCGGGGGACACGTGTTCCCGGGGCTCGCGGTCGCGCATCTGATGCAGGCGTGGGGCTGGAAGGTCGTATGGCTCGGCAATCCGGCGGGCATGGAAGCCACGCTGGTGCCGAAACACGGCATCCCGATGGAATACGTGCGCTTCGGCGGGCTGCGCGGCAAGGGCCTGAAGACCAAGCTGATGCTGCCGCTGAATCTGCTGCGCGCTTGTTCGCAGAGTTTGAGTGTGCTGCGTCGCGTGAAGCCGGATGTCGTGCTCGGCATGGGCGGTTACATCACGTTCCCGGCGGGTTTGATGACCGCATTGAGCGGCCGTCCGCTGGTGTTGCATGAACAGAATTCGATTGCGGGTCTCGCCAACAAGGTGCTCGCGAAAGTCGCGAAACGCGTGCTGGTTGCATTTCCGAATGCATTGCCGCACGGCGAATGGACCGGAAACCCGATTCGTGCGGAACTTGCGGGCGCAATTGCACCCAAAGCACGCTACGCAGCGCGCAGCGGTCCGTTGAATGTACTGGTGGTGGGCGGCAGTCTGGGCGCGGCGGCGTTGAATGAAGTGGTGCCGCGCGCGGTTGCGCTGCTGGCGCCGAATGAACGTCCGCGCATCGTGCATCAGGCGGGCGCGAAGCATATTGAAGCACTGCGCGAGAACTATGCGGCAGCGGGCCTGCAGGCCGGTGCCGATGTGGAACTCGTGCCTTTCATCGACGACATGACAAGCGCGTACTCGAATGCGGATCTGGTGATCTGCCGTTCGGGTGCGATGACCGTGTCGGAGATTTCAGCAGTAGGCGTGGCGGCATTCTTCGTGCCGTTCCCGTTTGCAGTAGACGATCACCAAACCACTAATGCAGCGTTCCTCGCCGACAACGGCGCGGCGCTGGTCGTGCAGCAACGCGATCTGTCGGCGGAAATGCTCGCCGACTGGTTGCGCAGCCAGACGCGAGAAACCCTCGCAGAGATGGCAGAGCGTTCGCGCTCGCTCGCGAAACCCGACGCCACGGAACAGGTCGCACAGATTTGCGCGACTGTGGCGGGTTCGATTTCGGGCGCGAGCCCAGAAGGAAAGCAATGAAACACATCGTCAAACATATTCACTTTGTCGGCATCGGCGGTGTCGGCATGAGCGGCATCGCGGAGGTGCTGGTCAACCTCGGCTATCAGGTGAGCGGCTCGGATTTGTCGAGCAACGCGATCACCGATCGCCTCGCCGCACTCGGCGCACGCATCGCGATCGGCCATGCGGCGGAGAACATCGAAGGCGCGAACGCTGTGGTTGTTTCCACAGCAGTGCGCAGCGACAACCCGGAAGTGCTGGCCGCGCGTCATCGCCGCATTCCGATCGTGCCGCGCGCGGTGATGCTCGCGGAACTGATGCGCCTGAAGCAGGGCATCGCGATTGCCGGCACGCACGGCAAGACCACGACGACTTCGCTGGTGGCGAGCGTGCTGGCGGCGGGCGGGCTCGATCCGACGTTCGTGATTGGCGGTCGCCTGATCAGCGCGGGCGCGAATGCGCGTCTGGGTACGGGTGATTTCATCGTCGCCGAAGCGGACGAGTCGGATGCGTCGTTCCTGAATCTGTTCCCGGTGATCGAAGTCATCACGAACATCGACGCCGATCACATGGACACCTACGGCCACGACTTCGCGCGGCTCAAGCAGGCGTTCATCGAATTCACGCACCGCCTGCCGTTCTATGGCATCGCGGTGCTGTGCGTCGACGATCCGAACGTGAAGGAGATCCTGCCGTTCGTGTCGAAGCCGATCATCCGTTACGGCTTTGCGCCGGACGCACAGGTGCGCGCGGTCAACGTCGAAGCGCACGGCGGCAAGATGCATTTCACGGCAATGCGCGAAGACGCGGCGCCGATCGACATCGTCTTGAACCTGCCGGGCGAGCACAACGTGCAGAACGCTTTGGCCGCAATTGCAATTGCGACTGAACTTGAAGTGAAAGATGCCGATATCCAGCGAGCGCTGGCGGATTTCAACGGCGTGGGCCGACGCTTCCAGCGCTACGGCGAAGTGCCGGTCGTATCGGAAGGCAATCCGGCCGGCGCATACACGCTGGTCGACGATTACGGCCATCACCCGGTCGAAATGGCGGCAACGGTTGCGGCGGCGCGTGGCGCGTTTCCGGGGCGGCGTCTGGTGCTGGCCTTCCAGCCGCACCGCTTCACGCGTACGCGCGATTGCTTCGAAGATTTTGTGAAGGTGCTGTCGACCGTCGACGCGCTCGTGCTGACCGAAGTTTATTCGGCCGGCGAAGCGCCGATCGTCGCCGCGGATGGCCGCGCTCTCGCGCGCGCGTTGCGCGTGGCGGGCAAGGTCGAACCGGTGTTTGTCGATACGGTTGATGAAGTGCCGGACGCGCTCTCAGCAGTGGTGCGCGACGGCGATGTGGTGATCACGATGGGCGCGGGTTCGATCGGCGGTGTGCCGGGTCGCCTGGCGCAAGAAACGAAGGTGTGAGTGAAATGAGCAGCATCGACCCTAAACAGTTCGGCAAAGTAGCAGTGCTGCTCGGTGGGGATTCCGCCGAGCGCGAGGTGTCGCTCAATTCCGGCCGCCTCGTGCTGCAAGGTCTGCGCGACGCCGGTATCGACGCCCATCCGTTCGATCCGGCCGAGCGTCCGCTCGCCGCATTGAAGGACGAAGGCTTCGTGCGCGCGTTCAACGCGTTGCACGGCGGTTATGGCGAAAACGGCCAGATTCAGGGTGCGCTGGATTTTTACGGCATCCGTTACACCGGTAGCGGTGTGCTCGGCTCGGCGCTGGGTCTGGACAAGTTCCGCACCAAGCTCGTGTGGCAGCAACTCGGCATTCCGACGCCGCCATTCGAGGCCGTGCTGCGCGGCGACGACTACGAAGCACGCGCAAAAGACATCGTCGCGAAGCTTGGCTTGCCGCTGTTCGTGAAGCCGGCCAGCGAAGGCTCAAGCGTCGCGGTGATCAAGGTGAAAAGCGCCGACGCATTGCCGGCAGCGCTGCTTGAAGCGGTCAAGTACGACAAGATCGTCGTGGTGGAAAAGAGCATCGAGGGCGGCGGCGAATTTACGGCCTGTATCGCCGGCGATCTGGATCTGCCGGTGATCCGCATCGTGCCGGCCGGCGAGTTTTACGACTACCACGCGAAGTACATCGCGAACGACACGCAGTATCTGATTCCGTGCGGTCTGGCGGCTGACGAAGAGTCGCGCCTGAAAGTGCTGGCGCGCCGCGCGTTCGACGTACTTGGCTGCACCGATTGGGGTCGTGCCGATTTCATGCTCGACGCAGATGGCAACCCGTACCTCCTCGAAGTGAACACGGCGCCTGGGATGACCGATCACTCGCTGCCGCCGAAAGCGGCGCGTGCGGTGGGCATCAGCTATCAGGAACTGGTGGTCGGCGTGTTGGCGCTGACGCTCAAGGATTAACAAAGGACTAACCGGGGCAACCCGAAAGCAACTCCATGTGGAACAACGTTCGCCAGCTCAATCTCGCCGCCAACGCATTGCATGCGTTGCTGGTGCTCGTGCTGCTGGCGGCAGGCGGTTACTGGCTCATCCAGCGTCCGAATTTCGCGTTACGCGAAATCCAGATCGACGGCGACACCGAGCACATCAATTCGCCGACGGTGCGCGCGGGTGTAGTAGGGCGCTTGAAAGGCAACTTTTTTACGGTGGATCTCGACGTCGCGCGCCAGGCGTTCGAGCAGATGCCATGGGTGCGCCACGCGAGTGTGCGGAGGGTTTGGCCGAACGCACTGGCTGTCACGCTTGAAGAGTACAAACCGCTAGGAACGTGGGGCAGCGATCAACTGGTAAGCGTGGACGGCGAACTGTTCACCGCGAACCAGGGCGAGCTCGAAGAAGAGCTGCCCGCGTTCGACGGACCGGACGGTACGGCCAAGGAAGTCGTCGCGCGTTATAGCGACTTCAAGAAGTGGTTTGCGCCGTTGGGCGCGACGCCCGAAGAAGTCACGCTGTCGCCGCGTTACGCGTGGACGGTGAAGCTGTCGAACGGCATGCAGGTGGAACTTGGACGCGAACGCAATCAGGACACATTGCTCGATCGGAGCAGGCGCCTGACCGCGGCGTGGAACGCGGTGACGCAACGTTGGGGAAAGGATATCGAGTATGCGGACTTGCGCTATCCGAACGGTTTCGCGATTCGTGCCGCTGGCATGCGCTTCATCAGCGAACCCGACAAGGGCAAGAAGTAAACGGACATCACACGCAATGAGCACGCTATGAGTAAAGACTATAAAGATCTGCTGGTCGCCCTCGACATTGGGACGTCGAAGGTAGTGGCTATCGTCGCCGAGTTGAAGGGCGAGGGCCACTACGAGGTGATCGGCCTCGGCCAGAGCGAATCGAAGGGGCTCAAGAAGGGCGTGGTGGTGAACATCGAAGCCACCGTGCAGTCCATTCAGCGCGCGCTCGAGGAAGCCGAGCTGATGGCCGATTGCAAGATCACGAACGTATTTACCGGGATCGCCGGCAGCCATATCCGCAGCTTCAATTCGAGCGGCATGGTGGCGATCAAGGAAAAGGAAGTCACGCAGACAGACGTCGCGCGCGTGATCGAGACGGCGAAGGCGATCAACATCCCGACCGATCAGCAGGTGCTGCATATCCTGACGCAGGAATTCATCATCGACGGTCAGGAAGATGTGCGCGAGCCGATCGGCATGAGCGGCATCCGCCTGGAAGTGAAGGTGCATATCGTCACCGGTGCGGTGAGCGCGGCGCAGAACATCGTGAAGTGCGTGCGCCGTTGCGGGCTCGAAGTGAACGATCTGATCCTGCAGCCGCTGGCTTCGTCGCTCGCGGTACTGACGGAAGACGAAAAAGAACTCGGCGTGGTGCTGGTCGATATCGGCGGCGGCACGACTGATATTGCGATTTTCAGCGAAGGCGCGATTCGTCACACGGCGGTGATTCCGATCGCCGGCGACCAGATCACCAGCGACATCGCGATGGCGCTGCGCACGCCGACGCCGGACGCGGAAGACATCAAGGTCGACTACGGCATTGCAAAGCAAGCCTTGGCCGATCCGGACGAAATGATCGAAGTGCCGGGTCTCGGCGAGCGCGGTCCGCGCACGCTGTCGCGTCAGGCATTGGCGGCGGTGGTCGAGCCGCGGGTCGAAGAACTGTTTTCGCTCGTGCAGCAGGTGGTGCGCGAGTCGGGTTACGAGGAACTGCTTAGCTCCGGCGTGGTGCTGACCGGCGGCGCGTCGATGATGCTCGGCATGGTCGAACTCGGCGAGGACATTTTCCTGAAGCCGGTGCGAATTGGCGTGCCGGAATACGCGGGCGGTCTCGCTGACGTCGTGCGTAACCCGCGTTATTCGACGGCGATGGGTCTGCTCTTCGAAGGACGCTCGCAACGGATGCGCGGCCGCAAGGTCGCTGTGCAGTCGGGGTCGATGGGTCAGGTCTTCACGCGAATGAAAGACTGGTTCCTCGGCAACTTCTAACGAATTCGCTTTTCGAACGGTTTTACGTAAATACGCGCTGGTGCCGGCGGCTGGCGCGCGACAGGAGGTTGCCCGATCTCCTGCCGAATAACGGCCGAAGTGGCTGCAATTTTTTATCTTGACGGAGGCAACATGGAATTCCAGATGCTGGAAACCGAAACGAACGGCACCATCATCAAGGTGATCGGAGTAGGTGGCGCTGGCGGCAATGCCGTTCAGCACATGATCAACAAAGGCGTGCAAGGCGTCGACTTCATCGTGATGAACACGGACGCGCAGGCTCTGTCGCGTTCGCGCGCTTCCGCGGTGATCCAGCTCGGTAACACGGGTCTGGGCGCTGGCGCCAAGCCGGAAATGGGCCGCGCCGCAGCAGAAGAAGCACGTGAGCGCATCGCCGACGCACTGCGTGGCGCGCACATGGTGTTCATCACCGCCGGTATGGGCGGCGGCACGGGCACGGGCGCAGCACCGGTGGTCGCGCAGATCGCCAAGGAAATGGGTATCTTGACTGTTGGCGTGGTCAGCAAGCCGTTCGAATTCGAAGGCGGCAAGCGCATGCGCGTGGCAGAAGCTGGTTCGCAGCAACTGGAGGATCACGTCGACTCGCTGATCGTCGTTCTGAACGACAAGCTGTTCGAGGTGATGGGCGATGACGCCGAGATGGACAAGTGCTTCCAGTGCGCAGACGACGTTCTCAACAACGCAGTTGCCGGTATCGCGGAAATCATCAATGTCGACGGTCTGGTGAACGTCGACTTCGAAGACGTGAAGACGGTGATGGGCGAGCAGGGCAAGGCGATGATGGGCACGGCGACGGTTGCCGGCGTCGATCGCGCGCGTCTGGCTGCCGAGCAGGCTGTGGCCAGCCCGCTGCTGGAAGGGGTGGATCTGTCGGGCGCGCGTGGCGTGCTGGTCAACATCACGTCGAGCCGTTCGCTGCGTCTGTCGGAAACGCGCGAAGTGATGAACACCATCAAGAGCTATGCTGCTGAAGACGCAACCGTGATTTTCGGCGCGGTGTACGACGATGCAATGGGCGACGCGCTGCGCGTGACGGTCGTGGCAACGGGTCTGGGCCGTGCGGCGAAGAAGCAGCAATCGGCACCGATGACGCTGCTGCGCACCGGCACGGACAATCAGCCGATCAGCGCGCACGCTGCTTACGCACCGTCGCAGTCGCACGCAAGCACGGCGGATTACGGCGCGCTGGATACGCCGGCTGTGTGGCGCACGTCGCGCGATACGGCGGCTTCGCACGTGCAGGCGCTGCAGGAAAAGGGCGTCGACACGTACGACATTCCGGCATTCCTGCGCAAGCAGGCGGACTGAGCGCACGAGCAGGCTTTCGTTGCGGTGCTGCTTGCGTAGCGCCGGCGGACGAATGCACGAGCGTGGCGGGTGAACGGCGAACAAGCCGCGTATCGTCTGATTCGCGGCAAGGACAAGTGCCCTCTTCGGATTCGCGAAGCGGACGGGGCAACTGTCGCCGCATGGCGGAGCCTTTGTTGGGCAACCGCTGAATTCACTGCGACACGACGACGTGCGAACGTACTTCGCATCGATGCAAGGGACTGAGCATGATTCAAGCAGGTGAAAAGCTGCCCGACGCGACGCTCTTCGAGTTCGTCGAAGACACGCGGGCGGGTTGCACGCTGGGGCCTAACAGCTTCGACGTGCGCGAGCAGACGGCGGGTAAGCGCGTGGTGATCTTCGGGTTGCCCGGTGCGTTCACGCCGACTTGTTCAGCCAAACATGTGCCGGGTTACGTCGAGCACGCCGAGCAGTTGCGCGCGCTTGGCATCGACGAGATCTGGTGCGTGTCCGTCAACGACGCGTTCGTAATGGGCGCGTGGGGACGCGATCAGCACGCCTCGGGCAAGGTGCGCATGATGGCGGATGGCAGTGCGGCTTTCACGCGGGCGCTCGGTCTTGAGCAGGATTTGTCGGCGCGCGGCATGGGAATCCGTTCCCAGCGCTACGCGATGGTTGTCGACGACGGCGTGGTCAAGACGTTGAACGTCGAGGCTGCCGGCAAATTCGAAGTCAGCGATGCAGGGAGTATCCTCGCTACGTTGAGCTAGGCACGATTGCGTTCGATGCCTTTGCCTCGAGCCTGCGCGGTTACCGCGTTGTATCAGGGCAACGGCGCATAAGACGCTTTTGTGACGGGCCGTTACTCGGGCCGATGACCGGAAACGCCTCCGTTCCGGACATCGGCCCGTCACGCTTTCCCTGACGGGCGCGCTTTGGGTAATGCAGCGAAACAGATTGATACGTTCCGTGTAACGACGCTCCTTAGGGTATTGGAGTATACTTCGCGCTATGGAATAAAAAGTCCCGATTGGGATTTTCAATCGAATAGAAGATCACCATGTTGAAGCAGCGCACTATCAAATCAATCGTCAAGACAGTCGGCATCGGCCTGCACTCCGGCCGCAAGGTCGAACTGACGCTCCGCCCGGCGGCGGCGAACACTGGCATTGTGTTTTCGCGCGTGGATTTGCCCACGCCGGTGGATATCCCCGCGTCGGCGATGGCGATTGGCGATACGCGTCTGGCTTCCGTACTGCAGAAAGACGGCGCGCGCGTGTCGACCATCGAGCATTTGATGTCCGCATGCGCAGGCCTCGGCATTGACAATCTTTATATCGACGTCACGGCTGAAGAAATTCCGATCATGGACGGCAGCGCGGGTTCGTTCGTGTTTCTGATTCAGTCGGCCGGTATTGAAGAACAGAACGCGCCGAAGAAATTCATCAAGGTCACCAAGCCGGTTGAAATTCGTGACGGCGATAAATTCGCGCGTCTCGATCCGTATTTCGGTTTCAAGCTCAAATTCACCATCGATTTCCGTCACCCGGCTGTGGATAAAACCGGCCAGGCGCTGGAAGTGGATTTTGCCAATACGTCGTATGTGCGGGAAATCGCCCGTGCGCGTACGTTCGGCTTTGCGCATGAAGTGGAAATGATGCGCGAACTCGGTTTGGCGCGCGGTGGCAGCATGGATAACGCCATCGTGCTGGACGAATACCGCATTCTGAACAACGACGGCCTGCGTTACGACGACGAATTCGTGAAGCACAAGATGCTCGACGCGATCGGCGATCTGTACGTGGTCGGCCATCCGTTGCTGGCTTCGTACACGGCATACAAGTCGGGCCACGGCCTGAACAACGCGCTGCTGCGCGAGTTGCTGGCGCATGAAGATGCGTACGAAATCGTCACGTTCGACGACACGCAGAAGGCGCCGCGCGGCTTTGCGTACGAAACGCAGACGGCATTTGCGTAATTTGTGTAGCGCCTTCGGCTGAAATGTCCGAAACGAATGGATGAAAAATAAGCGGCCCTTCTGGGCCGCTTATTTTTTTGTTCAGCGATTTCTCCGATGCCGCGCTGCCATTTTCGCCAAAGCTTCCTGCAGCGGCGAGGGCGCGAGCGATTGGGAGAGCGCGTGCAGCGCGTCCGCGCCGACTGGCGTCATGCGTGCCTGTTTGACCGGCGGCGGCTCCTTCAAAGGCTGCGGCCGCACGCGAATTCTCAGCGCGTTGACCGGCCAGCCACGCTGCTGCAGATCGGACAGCAACCTCGGCTCGATCTGGCGCAGGCGGGCGGCCAGCGCGTTGTGCGCGGCAAATAGGGCCAGCACGCCTTCCTTGATGAAGCTGGGCTCCACGCTCGTGGCCAGATAATCCGGCAGCAGCTCGCGCAAATCCTTTTCCAGCGCCGCAATTTGCTCGACGCCCGCGCGCAGGGCCACGAATGCGTCGGTGCGATTCAGCACTTCGGCGACGGGCTGCGGGCGGCGCGCTTTGAACTGCTTGGGCGGCGGCCTTGAAAAGGACGGAATACGGCTCATGTTCGATAGTGACGGCGCGTTCGCACCCTATGTGCGTTCACGCCGCGATTGTACCGCGCGGGATGCACGCGGACCCGCCTCAATGCGTACCGTCGGACGTCGCTGCGGCGGGCTTTCTGTGCCTTGCCGGCGTCGCACGGCTGACACAGGCGCGGGCGGGGGCGCGTGCTAAAATGCGCGATTCGGTGCGACACGCACGCTCGTGTCCGTTAGCTCACGTTACGAGCATCGACTGTAGTAGATGTGCTTTAGGCCCTTCGGGGCACTTTCTAGTAGCTGAGTGTGTGGCCCCTCGGGGTTGCGCCCCATATTTTTGTGAAGCGTGATTCGGGCCATCTCGGCCGATTGATCGCATTGTATTGACCTGATTACCGTCAGGTCCCGCCCAGTCAGCGGCTTCATCTCCGCCGACTGGGCGGGGTGATGTATGCAATTTCCTGCGCCGTCATCGGCAACGGATTCGCGAACTGATACGAGCGAAAGCTCGGTGTGTCATTGTTCGACCTCGTCAGTTTTACGGCGAGGGTAGTGAACCTGCTGTACGACCAGCAGTAGCCTAGGAAGACACGCGTCACTGGCAACGGTGGGGTATGAAGCTCTTCTGACAATGTAGCCCCCGGATGTTTCGGGCAAATCGGTTCCGCGAGGATACGGTTTGGACACTCCCAGCAGCAACGGGGTTGAGGCGCTAGGCTGGCTGATAGGGTTAACGGAAGTGAACTGCTGATAAACCTCGTTAGCATTGCAGTGCCTAAGCTGCTGTCAGGCACTAACCAAAAGGTGTGCGGTTGGATAGCCCGCTCGAATCTCGGGCTACGTCGTTGTCAACGCCGCCGGGGAATAGGCAGAACCTAAGTCAGTCGTGTGACATGCCGGGAACGTGGTAAGCCTGTATGGTTGCCAGCGCATTAAGGCTGGCAGGCGAACCGTAAGGGACGCTGTTGATTGTGCAGGTATGGGAGGACGGAAAAAGCGAACGTCGGGCTGTAATGGCCCGGATAGGGGTTGAGACATCACCCCACGCGAAAGCGGGCAGACTTCCGTCTGGTCTACCGTCGCGAGACGCCTGACTAGCCCTTTAGCTGGATAGAGTGAACGTCGGCCTTGTCTAGCCGTATATGCATACGTTTAGTCATTGCTGAATATTTTTACCCCCTTGCGGGAGCAGATCGCTCCCGCAAGGGGCGATCTGTTCTCCGTTCGGGATTCATTTCTTCGAGCAGGAGAGCAGCATGAAAGTATCTGGTCGAAAGACCGGATCTGCGCTTTCCCACGCGCCAGACAGCTGGTACGCCGTAGATTGGCGTCGGGTTGAACGGAACGTGAGAGGGATGCAGATTCGAATTGCGAAGGCGACGCGGGAAGGTGACTGGCGCAGGGTGAAAGCCCTGCAACGGATGCTGACCCGCACGTTGTCTGCAAAGCTGTATGCGGTACGACGTGTTACGCAAAACCAGGGTGCGCGAACGGCTGGAGTCGATCGCGAGCTATGGGATTCGCCTGAAAGCCGGTGGGAAGCCATCGGCAGGTTGAAGCGGCGCGGATACAAGCCTCTGCCATTACGGAGAGTCTTCATCCCCAAGGCAAATGGGAAGGAACGTCCACTGGGCATTCCGACCATGCGGGACAGGGCGATGCAAGCTCTGTATCTGCTGGCCTTGGAGCCAGTGTCGGAATCGACGAGCGACCTGAACTCTTACGGGTTCAGGCTGAATCGTTCGACAGCCGACGCGATGTCCCAAATCCGCGTCTGTATGTCCCAAGAGGCCTCGGCCAAGTGGGTCCTAGAAGCGGACATCAAGGGGTGCTTCGACCACATCAGTCATGACTGGCTGGAAAACAATGTCCCGATGGACAGAGGAATCCTCCGGAAATGGTTGAAGGCTGGCCTGATTTATCAAGGCCAGCTACGGGCGACTGAGGCCGGTACGCCGCAGGGAGGCATCATCTCCCCGACGTTGGCGAACGTAACGCTGAACGGGCTGGAACGAGAACTGGTGGCGCATCTCGGTGCAAAACTGGGGATCATGAAAGCTAGAAGGCTGAAGGTGAATGTGGTGCGGTACGCGGACGACTTCGTGATAACCGGTGACTCGAGAGAGATACTGGAGCAAGAGGTCCGACCTTGGGTGGAGGCATTCCTTGCGGTTCGAGGGCTGCAGTTATCGGAGGAGAAAACGCGGATCACTCACATTGATGACGGCTTCGATTTCCTTGGGTGGAATTTCCGGAAGTACACGGGAAAGATGCTCATCAAACCGAGCAAAAAGAATGCGCAAGCGTTCTACAGCAAGGTGGCGGAAACGATTAGCAGCAACAAGACGGTGAAGCAGGAGGACATGATCCGACTGTTAAACCCAATGTTGCGCGGGTGGGCGCAGTATCACCATCCGGTTACGGCCAAAAAGGCGTACACCCGCATGGAGCATCTGGTGTTCCGGAGGCTCTGGTGGTGGTCCAAGCGGCGGCATCCGCGAAAGAGCAGCAGTTGGGTGCGACAGAAGTACTTCCACTCAATCGACGCTCGACAATGGGTGTTCGCGGTCCGGACGGTTCGGGACGATGGCAGTTGGGGCCTGACAGAGTTGTACCAACTCAGCGGTACGGCGATCAGGAGACACAAGAAGATCCAAGGAGAATTTAATCCCTTTGATCCGAAGTGGGAGCAATATGGCGAGCAACTGCGGCAGACGCGTCTGTGGGACTCGATGCGTTACCGGAAACAGTGGGCAAAGCTGTACATGTCGCAGAGCGGGTTGTGTGCGCTCTGCGGCTGTGCCCTGACGGACGACACAGGCTGGCACGACCATCATCTGGAATATCGGATGCACGGCGGGTCAGACAAGTTGTCCAACCGGGTTCTGCTTCACCCGCACTGTCACCAGCAGGTACACGTTGGTAAACTTGCAGTAACTAAGCCGGTTCTGTCGTAGACAGAACTTTGTTTGTAGATTTGAGCCGTATGCGGGGAAACTCGCACGTACGGTTCTCGGGGGGCCCGATCTTCGTAAGAAGGTCGGGCTACCCGACAATTCACTCTTGGACTAAGCCGCCGAGGCCCTTCCGACCCCGGAGCGCACGTGCATGAACTGCACGCCGCGAACCAGCCGAAGCCGCGACGCAGACACCGATCCGATGACCACCGGTTTTCTACAGAAGATTTTTGGCAGCCGCAACCAGCGGCTAGTCAAGCAATATCAAAAGACCGTCACGGCGATCAATGCGCTCGAGCCGCAGATCGAGCAATTGACGGATGATCAACTGCGCGCCAAAACGGGTGAATTCCGCCAGCGCGTCGCGAGCGGCGAGTCGCTCGACAAGCTCCTGCCGGAGGCCTTCGCGGTGTGCCGCGAGGCCAGCAAGCGGACGCTGAAAATGCGCCACTTCGACGTGCAGTTGATCGGCGGCATGGTCCTGCACTACGGCAAGATCGGCGAAATGCGCACCGGCGAAGGCAAGACGCTCGTCGCTACGCTCCCGGTGTACCTGAATGCGCTGTCCGGCCGTGGCGTGCACGTCGTCACCGTCAACGATTACCTGGCCCAGCGCGACGCCGAATGGATGGCGCGTCTGTACAACTTCCTCGGTCTGTCGGTCGGCATCAATCTGTCGCAGATGGATCACGGCGCGAAGCAGGAAGCGTACGCCGCTGACATTACCTACGGCACCAACAACGAATTCGGCTTCGACTACCTGCGCGACAACATGGTCTACGAGACCGATGCGCGTGTGCAGCGAGCCCTGAATTTCGCGGTGGTCGACGAGGTCGACTCGATCCTGATCGACGAAGCCCGTACGCCGCTGATCATCTCCGGCCAGGCCGAAGATCACACCGAACTCTACGTGCGCATGAATGCGCTGCCGCCGCTGCTCGAACGCCAGATCGGCGAAGAGAAAGCGGACGGCACCGGCGTCGAAAAGCCGGGCGACTACACGTTGGACGAGAAAGGCCGCCAGGTCTTCCTGACGGAATCGGGCCACGAAAAGGCCGAGCGTCTGCTCGCCGAATGGGGCCTGATTGGCGAAGGCGAAAGCCTGTACGCGCCGCAGAACATCACGCTGATGCACCACGTGTACGCCGCACTGCGCGCGCACACGCTGTTCTTCAAGGATCAGCACTACGTCGTGCAGAACGGCGAAGTCGTGATCGTCGACGAATTCACCGGCCGTTTGATGTCGGGCCGCCGCTGGTCGGATGGCTTGCACCAGGCTGTCGAGGCGAAGGAACACGTCAAGATCCAGAGCGAGAACCAGACGCTCGCGTCGATCACGTTCCAGAACTACTTCCGTATGTACGCGAAGCTGTCCGGCATGACCGGCACGGCCGACACCGAAGCGTACGAATTCAACGAGATCTACGGTCTCGAAACGGTCGTGATCCCGACCAACCGTCCGCCGAAGCGGATCGACAAGCAGGATCAGATCTACAAGACCGCCAAGGAACGCTATGACGCGGTGATCCGCGACATCCGCGATTGCCACGAGCGTGGTCAGCCGGTGCTGGTCGGCACGACCTCGATCGAAAACTCGGAACTGCTCTCGCATCTGCTGAAGCAGGCCGGGTTGCCGCACGAAGTGCTGAACGCCAAGCAGCACGCGCGTGAAGCCGAGATCGTCGCGGAAGCGGGCCGTCCGAAGCGGGTCACGATCGCCACGAACATGGCCGGTCGCGGTACCGACATCGTGCTCGGCGGCAATGCCGAAAAACAGGCGTCCTTCATCGAAAAGGACGAAACGCTTTCTGAAGACGAGAAGCAACGCCGTATCCAGAAGCTGCACGACGAATGGCAGGCGCTGCACGATCAGGTGAAGGCCGCGGGCGGTCTGCACATCATCGGCACCGAACGTCACGAGTCGCGCCGGATCGACAACCAGTTGCGCGGCCGTGCCGGCCGTCAGGGCGACCCGGGTTCGTCGCGTTTCTATCTGTCGCTGGAAGATCCGCTGCTGCGCATTTTCGCGGGCGATCGCGTGCGCGCGATCATGGACCGCCTGAAGATGCCGGAAGGCGAAGCGATCGAGGCGGGCATCGTGTCGCGTTCGATCGAATCGGCGCAGCGCAAGGTTGAAGCGCGCAACTTCGACGTTCGCAAGCAATTGCTCGAATACGACGATGTGTCGAACGACCAGCGCAAGGTGATTTATCAGCAGCGCAATGAATTGCTCGAAGCGAACGACATCACCGAAACGATCGGCGCGATGCGCGGCGGCGTGATCGCCGATATCGTTCACCAGTTCGTGCCGGCCGGCAGCATCGAAGAGCAGTGGGACGTGCCCGAGCTGGAGGAAGTGCTGCGCAACGAATGGCAGCTCGACCTCGCGATCCAGGAAATGATCAACGAGTCGAACTCGATCAGCGCGGACGAGATTCTCGAAGCTGTCGAAGCCGCCGCGGACGAAGCGTACGAATCGAAGGTTGAACAGGTCGGCCGCGAATCGTTCAGCGCGTTCGAACGCTCAATCATGCTGCAAACGCTGGACCGTAGCTGGCGCGAACATCTGGCCGCGCTCGACCACCTGCGCCAGGGTATCCATCTGCGCGGGTATGCGCAGAAGAATCCGAAACAGGAATACAAGCGCGAGGCGTTCGAACTGTTCGCCGCGATGCTCGACGCCGTGAAGCTCGAAGTCACCCGGGTGGTGATGAACGTGCAGATCCAGTCGCCGGAACAGCTGGAACAGGCCGCCGAGCAATACGAAGAGCAAGGCAGCCACCTCGAAAACGTCGAGTTCCGTCACGCCGAATTCGCCGAAGCGGCAGCAGCAGCGCCTGCCGCTGCGGAAGCGGCTACCGCCGCCATGATCGGCGACGCGATGAGCCACGGCTCTTCGCACGCCATTGGGTCGGACGTGAGCGTGGACAACGTGCCGAAGGTTGGCCGTAACGACCCGTGCCCGTGCGGCAGCGGCAAGAAGTACAAGCAGTGTCACGGCAAGATCGCATAATGCCGAAAAGCGGCGCGCTTTAAGCGCGCCGCTTTGTTTTACACGATGTTTTGTTGATGATTTCGCGGTGGTTCGGCTAGAGGCTCGAGCCATCAGTTACCGATCCCTCGATGCCGGCGCCACGCCGGCATTTTCTTCGACAGGTCGCGACCATGGCTGTCAATTTCCCCTCGATCGATCCCGCTCAACTTCACCCTGTCGCCGGCGTCACGCTGGGCTGGGCGGAAGCGAATATCCGCAAGCCGAACCGCAAGGACGTGCTGGTCATTTCCGTTGGCGAAGGCGCGACGGTTGGCGGCGTGTTCACACAGAACCGTTTTTGCGCCGCACCGGTCACGGTGTGCCGTGAGAATCTGGAGCGCGTGCGCGCGGGCGGCAAGCCGATTCGCGCGCTGGTGATCAACACGGGCAACGCGAACGCGGGCACGGGCGAACCTGGCCTCGTGGCCGCGCGCGAAACCTGCGTCGAGCTGGCGCGCCTCGTGGACATCGCGCCGGAACAGGTGTTGCCATTTTCGACTGGCGTGATTCTGGAACCGCTGCCGGTTGATCGTCTGAAGGCGGGTCTGCCCGCGGCGCTGGCGAACCGCAAGGAAGCCAACTGGTACGACGCCGCCCAGGCGATCATGACCACGGATACCTTGCCGAAAGCCACCTCGCGTCAGGTCGCGATCGACGGCCACACGGTCACGCTCACCGGTATCAGCAAGGGCGCCGGCATGATCAAGCCGAACATGGCGACCATGCTCGGCTTCCTCGCGTTCGACGCTGCCGTCGCGCAACCGGTGCTCGACGCGCTGGTCAAGCACGTGGCGGACCGCTCGTTCAACTGCATCACGATCGATGGCGATACGTCGACCAACGATTCTTTCATCCTGATCGCCTCGGGCAAATCGAGCCTGCCGGCGATCACGTCCACCGATTCGCCCGCTTATGCAGCGCTGCGCGACGCGGTGACCGAAGTCGCCCAGACCTTGGCCCAACTGATCGTGCGCGACGGCGAAGGCGCGACCAAATTCATGACCGTGCATGTCGAAGGCGGCTCGAGCGTCGGCGAATGCCGCCAGATCGCGTACGCGATCGGCCACTCGCCGCTCGTGAAGACGGCCTTCTATGCATCGGATCCGAATCTCGGCCGCATTCTCGCGGCCATCGGCTATGCCGGCGTGGACGATCTCGACGTCGGCAAGATCGATCTGTATCTGGACGACGTGCTGGTCGCCACCGCCGGCGGCCGCAATCCGGCCTACCGTGAAGAGGACGGTCAGCGCGTCATGAAAAAGAGCGAGATCGGCATTCGTGTCGTACTCGGCCGCGGTAATGCGCAAGCCACGATCTGGACTTGCGATCTGTCGCACGATTACGTGAGCATCAACGCCGACTATCGTTCGTAACCAGGTTTATTGCGCGGCGTTTTGGCCGCTTACCTTACAGCCATGGACAAACTCGAAAAGTTTCTGACCCGGGCAGAAGCCGTACTCGTCCGCCTCGAAGCGATGCTTCCTCCCGCCGAACCGGAGATCGACTGGTCGGCAGCGGTCGCCTTTCGCTGGCGCAAGCGTCAGGGGCGCGGCTATCTGCAGCCGGTGCCCGCCATTTCGTCGATCACGCTCGGCGACCTGCAAAACATCGATCGCCAGAAAGGGTTGATCGAGCAGAACACGCTTCAGTTCGTGCGTAAGCAGCCGGCCAACAACGTACTGCTGACGGGTGCGCGCGGCACGGGCAAGTCGTCGCTGATCAAGGCTTGCCTGAACGCCTATGCGAAAGACGGCCTGCGCCTGATCGAAGTGGATAAAGACGATCTGCACGATCTCGGCGACATCGTCGATCTGATCGCGCAGCGGCCGGAGCGCTTCGTGGTGTTCTGCGACGACCTGTCGTTCGAAGATGGCGAGTCGGGCTACAAGGCGCTGAAGGTCGCGCTCGACGGCTCGATCGCTGCGCAGTCAGACAACGTGCTGATCTACGCAACGTCCAACCGCCGCCATCTGCTGCCCGAGTACATGAGCGACAACGAGACGTACAAGCACATGGCCGACGGCGAGATTCATCCGGGCGAACTGGTCGAAGAAAAGATCTCGCTGTCCGAGCGCTTCGGCCTGTGGGTCAGCTTCTATCCGTTCAAGCAGGACGACTACCTGTCGATCATCGGTCACTGGCTGCGCCATTTCGGCTGCGACGACGCGGAAGTCGAAGCGGCGCGCGGCGATGCGCTGGTGTGGGCGCTGGAGCGCGGCTCGCGCTCCGGGCGCGTCGCGTGGCAATTCGCTCGCGACTGGTCAGGACGGAAGACCCCGGCATGAACGATGCGCAGAAGAACGTGGCTGGCCGCCCGGTGACTGAAGTCGCCGTCGGCGTGCTGATTCAGCCGGATGGACGCTATCTGCTGGCGCAGCGCCCGGCAGGCAAGCCGTACGAGGGGTACTGGGAGTTTCCGGGTGGCAAGCTGGAGGCGGGCGAGTCGGTCGAGGCCGCGCTAGCCCGCGAGCTGCACGAGGAACTGGGTATCGACGTCAAGACGAGCCATCTTTGGCACACGCTCGAACACGATTACCCGCACGCCTACGTGCGGCTGTTCTTCTGCAAGGTCACGCAGTGGTCCGGCGAACCGCACGGCCGCGAAGGCCAGGCATTTGTGTGGCAGGCGCTGCCGGCGGATGTCTCGCCACTGTTGCCGGCGACGATCCCCGTGCTGGAATGGCTCGCGGCTGAGAAAAACTAGGGAAATTATCGGCGGTTTTAAACGGCGCTGCGTGCGCAGCGCCGTCCTGCGCAACTGCAACACGCCGCGCATGCGGTGTGCGTCTGCAACCTGCAGTGCTCAATGCGGGGTGTAGTCCCCGCCAGGCGATTCATCAGACGGCGTTTCTTCCTCCGTGCCGCCTATCTTGTACTTCTCAGCGGCCCAGGCGCCGAGGTCGGTCTGCTTGCAGCGGTCAGAGCAGAACGGGCGGAAGCGGCTTTCTGGAGTCCAGCGGACATCCTTGCCGCAAGTGGGGCATTTGACGACGGTAGGCATACGGTCAGGCAGTCAATCGGAAACGGAACAAGTTACGAATATAGGGGCATTTTTCGCCGCTTTAAAGGCGCGGCCCCGCGATTCAGTTCTACAGGGCAAGCGTTACAGGCTGCAAAGCGTGAGCTGGAACGGCACGTCGACATCCACCGCGCGCGGACGCAAATCGCCGTCCTGCACCGTGAATCGCACCCAGAGCATGTACTTGTTAGCGCTAGCCTCCGGAATCACCCGCAATTCAGGTGCCACCCGTACCTGCATCAACTGGTATGAACGGCCCGACAGCATCTGCTGATAGCTGCCCTGCATCGCCATGACCTTGGACGCCTGACCCGATTCGCGCGCGAGGCGCAACACGATTGTTGCCGCATCGCGCAACGGCAGCAGCGGCGTCACCCATTTGGCGATATCCTGCCGACGCTGATCAGGATGGATCTGCTGCCACGCGTAGTACGAAGGCAAATCGAACTTGCAGGTGCCGCCCGGGATGATCGCGCGGCTGCGGATGCTGGCAAGCCACTCGTTGTCCGCCAGATGCTGGCCGGTCTTGCCCTGCATCTGTGAAAGCCCTGACAAGGTCTGCTCGATTTCCCCTAGCACGGCCTCCAGCGCGTTCTGCTCGATCCCCGGATTGCCCCGGAACGGCGCCAGAGTTTGCCGTTGGCGCTCGAGCTCCTTCATCAGATCGGACTTCAGATCCGCGCGACCTGCAACCTCAGAGATTTCGAACAACGTTGTCAGTGCGACGTGATGTTCCCTGGCGTCTTCCTGAGTCAGAAAGAACGTGAAGCGCTCGAACAGATCTTCGAGGCGCAATAGCGTCCGGATTCGCTCGTTGAAGGGATACTCGTAAAGGATCAAGCGGGCTCGCCTCGGGCGTGGTCGGTGACGGGAATGCAGAACATTCTAATGCCGTGAGACTACCCTAGCAATCACGCACTTTTTCAGCGCGCTTTCGCAACTTTTTTCACGTGTTTCAGGCGGTTTGGCGCGTGCTTTGCATGCGTGCCGCTGCATGGCTGAGCAAACCACGCACGCTACAAGCCATGTTCAGCGTATTCTCACGCGCTCGCTAGGGACAGATAGACGCGATGCTGTGCATCGACCTGCGTCTTGAGTGCGTCGAGCGGCGCGTTGTCGTTGTCGTTGTCGATGATGTCGTCGGCTGCGGCGAGGCGTGCTTCGCGCGTCGCCTGGCGGGCGATGATCGCCAGCACCTGTTCACGGCTAAAGCCGTTGCGGCTCATCACGCGAGAGATTTGCGTCTCGACGCTGCAATCGACCGTCAGCACACGATTCACGCGCGTCTTCCAGCTACCTGACTCCACCAGCAACGGCACTACTACGATCACGTACGGCCCTTGCGCCTCGCGCTGCTCGCGTTCGGTCTCCGCACGAATCAATGGATGCGTGATGCCTTCGAGGCGTTTGCGCGCGCCGTCGTCGCTGAATACCAGCGTGCGCATGCGGGTGCGGTCGAGCGAACCATCTGCCGCCACGAACGAATTGCCGAACTCCGCGGCAATCTGCGGCATCGCAATGCCGTGCGGCGCCGTGATGCGGTGCGCAATCAGGTCCGTGTCGACCAGCGGCACGCCGTGCGCGGCGAACAGGTCAGCCACGGTCGATTTGCCGCTGCCGATGCCGCCGGTCAATCCCACAGCAAACATGCTTCAGCCTCCCAACGCCAGATAAAGCGGTGTGCCGAGAAATAGCGTAACAGCACCTCCCGCTGCAAGAAACGGCCCGAACGGTAGGGGTTCTTCGAAGCGCATGCGGCCGCGCCACGTCGCCGCGAGGCCGACCACCGCGCCAGCGACCGCCGCGATCAGCACGATCTGCGGTAGCGCTGCCCAGCCGAGCCACGCGCCGAGCGCCGCCAGCAGTTTGAAATCGCCATAACCCATCCCTTCGACGCCGCGCACCAGACGGAACAGCCAATGCACGACCCACAGCACCAGATAGCCGAAGATCGCGCCAAGCACGGCATCGTGGAGGTTCGCGAACATGCCGTTGAAGTTCACGATCAAGCCGGCCCACAGGAGCGGCAGCGTCATCGAGTCCGGCAGCAGGTGGGTGTCGATGTCGATCGCGCTCATTGCGAGCAACGCGGCGCACAGTCCGAAGGCGGCGAGTGCCATGCCGGTCGGCCCATACAGCGCGAGCGCCCCGGCCGCGAAGGCGGCGCTGGCAATTTCGAGCAGCGGGTAGCGCAGGCTTACGCGTGTCTTGCATGCGGAGCAGCGCCCGCGCAACAGCAGATAGCTCAGCACCGGCAGGTTCTCCCACGCGCTGAGCACATGGCCGCAATGAGGGCACGCACTGCGTGGCACCCACAGGTTGTAGCGGGCGGGCAAGCCGTCGTCTTCGAGCGCTTGTTCGGTGGCCTCGCTGACTTCCTCGCGCCACGCACGCTCCAGCATGATCGGCACCCGATGCACGACCACGTTCAGGAAACTGCCGATCACCAGACCGAACACGATCGCGAATGCGATCTGCAGGCCGTTGGGCAAGCTGCCGAACGCCAGGCCGAGACTGGTTGTGACGTGGCCGGACAGCAGGCCCGAAAACAGGCTGGAAGAAGTATCTGACACGGGCGGAAGGGTAGCCTGCATATAAAGGGTGGGATTCGGCTGCGATGCTACACCACGTTGCCGAGTTGAATAATGGGAAGATACATCGCGATCACCAGGCCGCCGACCAGCGTGCCCAGCACGATGATGACAAGCGGTTCGCACAGGCTCGAGAGCGTGCCGATCTTTTCGTCTACCTGACGATCGGCGAGCGACGCCACATCGATCAGCATCGTGTCGAGCGCCCCGGACTCCTCGGCAACCGCAACCGGCTGCACTACCTCCGGTGGAAAGCAGTGCGCCGCGTGCATCGCGGCGGCGAGCCGTTCGCCGCGCCGCAGCCGGGCGGCGATCTCCACCGTGGCGCGATCGAAGAAAGCGTTGCCGGTGGCGTGAGTCAGTGAATCGAACGCATCCGCGAGCGGTGTGCCGGCCGACAGCAAGGTACCGAGTGCGCGGCTCCAGCGCGCCGCGCACAACGTGCGCAGCAATGAACCGGCGACCGGCATTGTCAGCGATAAGCGGGCGAACCGAATGCGCGCAGCTTCGGAACGTCGCAGCAGAAACGTCATAGCCGAGCCCGCGGCGAAAACCGTGACGACCAGAGGAATGCTCCAGCGCGCGGCACCCGCCGACAAGGCCAGCACGAACTGCGTGGGCGCGGGCAGTTTCGCGCCGAAGCCATCGAAGATCTGCTTGAAAGTCGGCACGACCCACACCAGCAACGCGGCGGTAATTGCGATCGCAAGCAACAGGATCGCGACCGGGTAGGTGAGCGCCGCGCGCACCTTGGCACGCTGCGCGGCAGCGCGTTCACGGTCGTCGGCGATCCGGGCGAGGACGGCCGGCAGCGCGCCGGCTGCTTCGCCGACTTCGACAAGTTGACAGTACAGCGCGTTGAACTGCGCAGGATGCCGCTGCAATGCTGCGGAGAAGCGCAGGCCACCGGTGATGTCGCGTGCCAGTGCGCCGACGATCCGCGGCATACCTTGGCGGCGCGAATCATCCGCTTGCGCCAGCAGTTCTAGCGAAGGCGCGAGTGGTAAGCCGGCGCGCAGCAGACTGGCGAGTTGGCGTGTGAACACCGTGACGTCGGTGGTGCGGGTTTGAGGGCGTGGCGCGTGCCCGCGTGCCGCGAGTTCGACGATGAACAGCTTTTCGCGCTTGAGTATGGCTCGTGCGGTGCTGACGTCCGGCGCAATGAGCGCACCGGTTTTCTGTACGCCGTCGGCATCGACGCCGCGCCATCTGAAACGCATCTCGGGCGTTGGGGGTGGGTGAGTCGTCGCTGTGTTCATGTGACCTCGGTGGCGGCCAGCGCTTCGGTCAGGCTCGTCGTGCCGTCGCGTACACGCGCCAGGGCTGCGTCGCGCAAGGTGGCGACCTGTTCGGTTTGCGCGAGCCGGGCCAGCTCATGGGTGCCTGCGCGTGCCACGATCAACTCGCGCATCGCATCGGAGACCGGCATCACCTGGTGAACTCCGACGCGGCCGCGGTAGCCGATGCCGTGGCAGGCTTCGCATCCGGTGGCGGCGAATGGTTGCCAACCGTCGAGACGATCGTCGCCGAAGCCCGCTGCTCGCAGCGCCGCTGCCGATTGCGGCGCCGGTGCGCGGCATGCCACGCAGAGTCGCCGCACCAGCCGCTGTGCCGTCACCATCCTTAGCGCGGCGGCCAGGTTGTAAGGCTCGACGCCGATGTCGATCAGGCGCGCGACAGCAGCAGGAGCGTCGTTCGTATGCAAGGTGGACAGCACCAGGTGACCGGTTTGCGCTGCCTTCACGGCAACATCGGCGGTTTCGTCGTCACGGATTTCGCCGACCATGATCACATCGGGGTCCTGACGGAGAAACGCACGCAGCGCCACCGCGAACGTCAGGCCAGCCTTTTCGCGCACGCTCACCTGATTGATACCCGCCAGTTGAATCTCCGCCGGATCCTCTACCGAGCACAGATTGCGCGCCTCGTCGTTGAGCATGTGCAGGAAGCAGTACAGCGAAAGCGTCTTGCCGCTACCGGTGGGCCCGGTGACGAGTACGAGGCCGTGCGGCGCGCGAATCGCGGCATCGACGGCTTCACGTTGCCGTAGATCGAGGCCGAGCGAGTCGAGCGATAGATCGGTGGGCAGTGCGTCGAGCCTGCGTAACACCAGCTTTTCGCCGAACAGCGTAGGCAGCGAGTTGACGCGATAGTCTTCGACGCGACCGGGCGACGTGGCAATACGCAGCCGTCCGTCCTGCGGTACGCGCCGCTCGGCGATATCCATGCGCGCCAGCACCTTCACGCGCGTGATGAACGCATCGCGCAGATGCGCAGGGGGCTGAGGGATTTCATGCAGTACGCCGTCGATACGCAAACGCACGCGCCAGCCGTGCTCCGCCGGCTCGATGTGCAGGTCCGACGCATTGCGGCGGGTTGCCTCCTGCAAGGTGTCGGTCAATAGGCGTACGGCAGGCGCGTTGTCGGAATCGGGGAGACTCGAGTTGAGGTTGGAGCTGGCACTGGTGTCGGCCGCAAAGGCGTTATGTCTGGGTTTCGCTGGACTTTCGCTATCGACGGCGACAGGCCGCAACGACGCCGCGCGTTGAAAAGAATCTTGCATGAGAGACCGGTGATGAGCCGCCTGTAGAACACGACGACTCCATCATCCGGTAACGCCGCAGGCACCACCATTCAGCCAATCGGCTAATGGCGCGTTTCGAGCCGATGTGCGACGCTGCGCAGCGTGTAGGCCTTAACCGCGCGCCGCCTTGACGGCTTTCGCGCCCGTGCGAGTGGGCGGTTTGAACAGCTTGACGGTGCGGATCGCCTGGTCGTCGCTGCGCATCACTTCGAGTTTCACCTCGCGGATCTGCACGCAAACGTCGCCGTCCGGAATCTCTTCGAGAATCTCGAGGATCAGGCCGTTGAGCGTTTTCGGTCCGTCGGTCGGCAGCGTGAGATGCAGCCAGCGGTTCAGTTCGCGCAGCGGCATGCTGCCCGCCACGATACATTCGCCGTTCTCGTTCCATCCGCCGCGCGAATTGGCGCTACGCGGAATCGACGTAGTGAATTCGCCGATCAGCTCTTCGATGATGTCTTCCGGCGTAACCAGCCCTTGCAACTCGCCGTATTCGTTCACGACCAGCGCCGTGCGGTGACGGCTTTCCTGGAAGTACTGTAGTTGCTGGAATACCGGGGTGCCGCTCGGCACGAAATACGGCTCGGCCAGCAGTTCGCGCAGCGTCTCGCGCTCCAGTTCCTGGTTGTGCAGCGCAGCCAGTGTCTTGCGCACGTGGAGCACGCCGAGCACCCGGTCGATGTCGCCTTGATAGACGATCAGCTTGTTGTGATAACAGGTTTCCAACTGATGCAGGATCTGTTCGAACGGTGCGTCAAAGTCGAGCGCTTCGATGCGGCGGCGCGGGATCATCACGTCGTCGACAGAAATGTTTTCGAGGTCGAACAGGTTCAACAGAATGCTGCGGTGCTTGGTCGGCATGAAGCTGCCCGATTCGAGCACGATGGTGCGCAGCTCTTCGGTGGAGAGCCGCTGATCTTGCGCGCCTTTGGTATTGATATGCAGCACGCGCAGGATCGTATTCGCGAACAGATTGACGAACCAGACGAGCGGCTTGCCGACGCGCATCATCGGCGCGATCAGCAGGCTGGCCGGCAGGGCGATCTTCTCGGGGAACGTCGCGCCGACGATCTTCGGCGTGATTTCCGCGAACACGATGATCAGGAACGCAACGATGCCGGTCGCGATCGACAGCACTACATTGTTATGGCCGAAGGTATGCAGCGCGATCGAGGTGGTGAGCACCGGGATGATCGTGTTGAACAGATTGTTGCCGATCAGGACCACGCTCAACAGTTGGTCGGTGTGCGCGAGCAGGCCCTGAGTGGTCTTTGCGCCGAGCGCATTCTGGTTGGCAAGGTGTTTCAGGCGATGGCGGTTGATCGCCATCATCGCCGTTTCGGAAATCGAAAAGAAGCTGGAGCAGATAAGCAGCAGAAAGACGGCGCCGATCTGCGCCCATAAGGGAAGTTGTTCCACGCGTAGTGAAGGATAGGGGACGGGATGGAGAGAATATAGCAGAGGGGGCTGGGCGAGCCGCCTCCGCGGATGGTCTATGAAGACTGGGACAAATCGTATGTTGTGGCAAGGCGTCGGCGGGGCACAAAAAATCGCGACCCAAAACAAAAAAACCGCCAAGCAAGCTGGGCGGTTTTTCGAGCCTTGAACTAACAAGGCAAATCTGGTCGGGGTGAGAGGATTCGAACCTCCGGCCTCTACGTCCCGAACGTAGCGCTCTACCAGGCTAAGCTACACCCCGATTTGGTACTGGACTCTTACGGTGTTTCAGTCTCGTTCAAGACTGTCTTGCCGTCGAGTAAGAACATAATTCTAGCAGGCTATCTTTGAAAATGGAATCCGGAAATGAAGAAATTGCTGCAGCTGCGGCCATCGCTTCCTGCTTCGCGCACTCGAGTGTGTGATCCAGCGCGCCGGAACGCGTGATCGCCTCGAAAATGGTGTCGAAACGATCGGTGCCGCCTTGCTCGATGGCTTCCCGCGCGAGCGCCGACTGCTCGGGCGTGCCGCGTTCGATCAGGTAAATCAGCGGGAGCGTGGGTTTGCCTTCGCGCAGATCGTCGCCGGCGTTCTTGCCCATCGATTCAGCCGTGCCCGTGTAGTCGAGCCAGTCGTCCATGATCTGGAACGCGGTGCCGATGCGGCGGCCGAATTCCGCCGCGGCGGCTTCCGTCTTGGCGTCCGAACCGGCCAGCACCGCGCCGAGCTGGGCTGCAGCTTCGAACAGCTTGGCGGTTTTGTAGCGGATCACCTGCATGTAGCGCGCTTCGTCCACGTCGGCGTCGTGCATGTTCAGCAGCTGCAGCACTTCGCCCTCGGAGATGATGTTGGTCGCCTCTGACAGGATTTCCATCACGCGCATCTTGCCCACGCCGACCATCATCTGGAACGAGCGAGAGTAGAGAAAATCGCCGACCAGCACGCTCGCAGCGTTGCCGAACAGCGCATTGGCCGTCTGGCGGCCGCGCCTCAGATCGGATTCGTCGACTACGTCGTCGTGCAGCAGCGTGGCCGTGTGAATGAATTCCACCACCGCGGCGAGTTCGTGCCGATGCCCGGTGGTTTCGCCCAGTGCGCCCGCCACCAGCAGCAGTAGCGCTGGCCGCAGCCGTTTGCCCCCGGCGCTGATGATGTACTCGGAGATCTGATTGATCAGCATCACGTCGGACGCCAGACGGTGCCGTATGACGCGATTGACCTGCTGCATGTCTTCGGCGATCGGAGCGAGCAGGCTGGCGGCGTTGGAGGAGGGGGTGGCAGTCGACGACATGATGGCTGAATTGGGTAGTGCCGCGAATTATAAGGCGAATCGCGACAGTTCCGGGTCGCAGGCTGCGGCACGGCGCGACGGAGGCAACGGCCAGGCCGTGTGCCGGGGCTGGACGGCAAGGCGCCGGGCGGTGCGCGCGGCGACTCTCAATGAGTTTTGACCGAGCAGCTAACTCTATGTATAATCACGGGTTTCCGCGCGCGGTGCGTGGGAAAAATGAACACAGAGTGAGGTTCTCAATGTACGCGGTCATAAAAACCGGTGGCAAGCAGTATAAAGTTGCCGTCGGCGAAAAACTTAAAGTAGAACAGATACCGGCAGACATTGACGCTGAAATCACGCTCGACCAGGTTCTCGCAGTGGGCGAAGGCGAATCGATTAAGTTCGGTACGCCACTGGTCAGTGGGGCTTCCGTCAAGGCTACCGTCGTGTCGCAAGGTCGTCACGCAAAAGTGACCATCTTCAAGATGCGTCGCCGGAAGCACTACCAGAAGCATGGCGGCCACCGCCAGAACTATACCGAACTGCGCATCGACGCGATCAACGCGTAAGCGCAACGGTTAAGGAGCAAATCAAATGGCACACAAAAAGGCAGGCGGATCATCCCGCAACGGCCGCGACTCTGAATCGAAGCGTCTCGGCGTCAAGGTTTACGGCGGTCAGGCCATCAACGCTGGCGGCATTATCGTTCGCCAACGTGGCACGCGCATGCACCCGGGCGAAAACGTCGGTATCGGCAAGGATCACACCTTGTTCGCGCTGACGGACGGCCACGTCAATTTCTCGACGAAGGGCGCAGCGAAGAAGCACATGGTCAACGTCGTCCCGGCAGCAGTCTGAGTTTAATCAGGCACGGGCTTCAGGACCGGAAAAAGGCCCCGCGAAGTTCGCGGGGCTTTTTTTATTGCAGCGCTTTTTGTCCGAAGAATTGGCGGATTGCACGGCCAAATCGGCGCGGTTAGCCGATCGGCCGATTGCCCACCGCACGGCGGGCGCGGCAAAATAGCAGCATCTGAAAGCATCAACCCAGCAGCACCATCTAGCAGCACACCACGGGACGGAGTTACGCATGAAGTTCATTGACGAAGCGAGGATTGAAGTCATCGCCGGCGACGGAGGGGATGGCAGCGCGTCGATGCGCCGCGAGAAATTCGTTCCGTTCGGCGGCCCGGATGGCGGCGACGGCGGCCGGGGCGGCAGCGTGATCGCGGTTGCAGACCGCAACATCAACACGCTGATCGACTACCGCTACGCGAAAAAACATTTGGCGCGCAACGGCGAAAACGGCCGCGGCGCGGACTGCTACGGCAAGGGCGGCGACGACATCACGCTGCGCATGCCGGTCGGCACGACTATCACCGATATGGAAACCGGCGAGCTGATCGCCGATTTGACCGAGCACAACCAGAGCGTGCAAATCGCGCAGGGCGGTGCGGGCGGTCTCGGTAACCTGCATTTCAAATCCAGTACGAACCGCGCGCCGCGTCAGAAAACCGACGGCAAGCCCGGCGAGCGCCGTATGGTGCGCCTCGAATTGAAGGTGCTGGCCGACGTCGGTCTGCTCGGAATGCCGAACGCCGGCAAGTCGACCTTCATCTCGTCGGTGTCGAACGCGCGGCCGAAGATCGCGGACTATCCGTTCACGACGCTCGCGCCGAATCTCGGCGTGGTACGTGTTGGGCCGAGCCGCAGCTTCGTAATTGCCGACATTCCTGGCCTGATCGAAGGCGCGGCGGAAGGCGCCGGCCTGGGTCACCAGTTCCTGCGTCACCTGCAGCGCACCGGCTTGCTGTTGCATATCGTCGACCTCGCGCCGTTCGACGAAGCCGTCGATCCCGTCGCGGAAGCCAAGGCGATCGTCAACGAGCTGCGCAAGTACGACGAGCTGCTCTATGAGAAGCCCCGCTGGCTGGTGCTCAACAAGCTCGACATGGTGCCCGAAGACGAGCGCGAAGCGCGCGTGTCGGCCTTCCTTGAAGGCTACGGTTGGGAGGGCCCGGTGTTCGAAATCTCTGCGCTGACCGGTCAGGGTTGCGAAAGTCTTTGCTACGCGGTGTATGACCACATCGCCGCGCATTCGGACGCGCAGCGCGCGGCGGAAGCCGAAGATCTCGCTGCTGACGTGCGTTTCCGCGCAAAGCCGGAAGCACCGGCCGCTGCGTCGGACGACTCGAGCGTCGACCCGCAGCAGTAATAACAAGCCTGAGCGCCGGCGCCTGCACGGGCTGCCGGCATGCATCACGCGTCATCTTGGGAGACCGCGCACAATGCGTTCCGTCATCGCAGATTCACGGCGATTGGTAGTGAAAGTCGGCTCGAGCCTCGTTACGAATGACGGGCGCGGCCTCGATCATGCTGCAATCGGCCGCTGGGCCGCGCAGATTGCAGCACTGCGCGCGCAGGGCAAGGAAGTGGTGCTGGTCAGTTCGGGTGCTATTGCCGAAGGGATGCAGCGGCTCGGCTGGACCAAGCGGCCACGCGAAATCGACGAATTGCAGGCGGCCGCGGCTGTCGGTCAAATGGGTCTCGCGCAAGTCTACGAAAGCCGCTTCGCCGAGCATTCGATCCAGACTGCGCAGATTCTGCTGACCCACGCCGATCTGGCCGACCGCGAACGCTATCTGAACGCGCGTTCCACGTTGCTGACCCTGCTGCGTCTGGGCGTCGTGCCGATCATCAACGAGAACGACACGGTCGTTACCGACGAAATCAAGTTCGGCGACAACGACACGCTAGGCGCCTTGGTCGCCAATCTGATCGAAGGCGATGCGCTCATTATCCTCACCGATCAGCAGGGGCTTTTCACCGCAGACCCGCGCAAGGATCCGAACGCGACGCTCGTTCAGCAGGCGGATGCCGGTGCGCCGGAGCTCGAAGCAATGGCGGGCGGCGCGGGTTCGAGCTTGGGCCGAGGCGGCATGCTGACCAAGATTCTCGCGGCCAAACGCGCGGCGCACAGCGGCGCCAATACGGTAATCGCGAGCGGGCGTGAAGCAGACGTGTTGTCACGGCTTGCCTCGGGTGAGGCGATCGGCACACAGTTGATCGCGCGCACTGCACGCATGGCGGCGCGCAAGCAATGGATGGCCGATCATCTGCAGGTGCGCGGCCACGTGGTGATCGACGACGGCGCAGTCGAAAAGCTGACCGAAGGCGGCAAGAGTTTGCTGCCGATCGGCATCGTCGGTGTGCAGGGCGCGTTTGCGCGCGGCGAAGTGATCGCTTGCCTGAGCGCGGCAGGGCGTGAAGTAGCGCGCGGCCTGACGAACTACAGCAGCGCGGAAACCAAGCTGATCCAGCGGCGTCCGAGCGGCGACATTGAATCGGTGCTCGGCTATATGCTGGAGCCTGAGGTGATTCACCGCGACAACCTTGTGCTGGTCTGACTCCCGAGCACGGTTCGCACGACAGAAAAAAAGCCGTTCCGGCGTGAGCTGGAACGGCTTTTTCACATTCGCGGCGGCTTCCACATTCGAAGAAGGACGCTCGCGAAAACGGCCTTAGTGAATCAACGAGGTCTGCGTGCGCTTGTAGCGGATGTTCTCGACAATTTGCTTGGCGTTGCCCGTGGGCATCTTGTTCGCACACAGGTAATCCTGATACAGCGCAGCCTGATAGGCGTTCAGCGCGCCATTCTCAATGCGCCTGAAGTCGTTGGCGACGGTTTGATCCCAGCCGTCGTGATCGGCGTTCAGCCCCGCGTACTGGCGCCATTCATACGTATCGCAGCGAATCCCTTCGTAGTTCACGTTGCGCGCGCCGCTCGGGCTCGTTACGACGACGGTGTAGCGCACCACGCCGTCGGTCCCGACGGTAAGCGAATTTCTATCGATCGCGAAATGCAGCGGCGTATTGCCCGAAACCTCGAAGGGCAGAAGATTCGAGTCTTGCGGCAGCGGCGGCAAGGCGTCCACCTTGTTTTCAACCCAGGTGCTCGGCCGGTCCAACAGGTAGGCAAACTCGCTGTCGTCTTTATTGGTAGGTTTGCCGGCGCTCGAACATCCAGCCAGCAGGGCGCCGGTGGCGACGCACGCCACGACGAGAGCAAGTGCTTTCAATATGGTTTCCTCGAAACACTGGTGCGGCTCATTGAGCCGCACCAGCAGAAGCGGCGTGGACAGCCGCACAGAATTGTTAATTGCGCACGCCAGGGCGGAACAGCGAGCCGGCGGTTTCGCGCTCCGATTCGTCTTCGTGTTCCGACGCGGAGCCAACTTCGGCAACCGACCCGGAGCCCGGACCGCAATCAGACGCGAACGTCGTGTGAATCGACGTTTCGATGCTGACTGTGGTCACCGAGGTGGTGACCGTCATCATCGTCGAATCCGGCGGACTTTCCATCGACGACGCTATCCGGGGATAACGCGGCCCATGGTGCCCGCCAGGTTTTTCCGCACGCGGCGCAGCCCGGCGCATGAAACGGGATAGCTCCGTCAGCGCCAACTGATACACATCCCGCTTGAACTCGATCACACAGTCGAGCGGCACCCAGTACTCGTTCCAGCGCCACGCATCGAACTCAGGGTGGTCGGTGGCGCGCAAGCAAATGTCGCAATCGCGTCCAACCATCCGGAGCAAGAACCAGATTTGTTTCTGGCCGCGGTAATGACCGCGTACTTCGCGCTTGATGAACTTGTCAGGCACCTCGTAACGCAACCAGTCGCGCGTGCGACCGATCACCTTGACGTGCTCAGGAAGCAGCCCGGTTTCTTCGTGTAACTCCCGATACATCGCTTGCACGGGGGTCTCTCCGTACTTGATGCCCCCTTGCGGAAACTGCCAGGAATGTTCACGGAGCCGTTTGCCCCAAAACACCTCGTTGTGCGCGTTCAAGAGGATGATGCCGACGTTCGGGCGAAAGCCTTCACGATCCAGCATACAACCACCTTCGAATCCTTTAAAATTGCTTTGATTATAAACAGATAACGGACCCGACGCACCGATTCGCACCAGATTGGAACGATTCGCCGCAAAAGGCCCGCGTTTGCGGTAGCCTGTCAGTCTTTCCGTGCCTTATCCCTTGCTGCAAAGGCTTTGCGCGGCGGCTTCGGCGCCGCGATCGGGCCGGTTTTGCCGGGGTTTTGCCTGGTATACGCGGACCATTTGCCGGGTCTGAGCCGGATTCCTGGACAGACTTTGGCCGGGTATGTGGCAAGTCCGTGCCGGCGCGAGGCCGGGTCTGTGTCGGTTTCCCCACCGTTTTCACCTTTCGGGCGGTCCCTCCGGAGCCGCCGCTTTTGGAAAATCTGAATGAAAGCTTCCCGTTTCTTTATCGGCACACTGAAAGAAGCGCCCGCCGACGCCGAGATCGTCAGCCACAAGCTCATGGTGCGCGCCGGCATGATCCGCCGCGTTGCCGGTGGCATCTATAACTACCTGCCCATCGGCCTGCGTTCGATCCGCAAGGTGGAAGCCATCGTGCGCGAAGAAATGAACCGGGCAGGCGCGATCGAACTGTTGATGCCTTCGGTGCAGCCGGCTGAACTGTGGCAGGAATCGGGCCGTTGGGAAAAGTACGGCCCCGAACTGCTGCGCTTCAAGGATCGCAAGCAATCCGATTTTGTGCTCGGACCGACCCACGAAGAAGTGGTCACGGATATCGCGCGCGGCCAGATCAAGAGCTACCGCCAGTTGCCCGTGAACTTCTATCAGATCCAGACGAAGTTTCGCGACGAGATCCGTCCGCGTTTCGGCGTGATGCGTGGCCGCGAGTTCATCATGAAAGACGCGTACTCGTTCGACAAGGACGCGGAAGGCCTGCGCGAGTCGTATCGCAAGATGTACGACGCGTACGTGCGTATCTTCACACGCCTCGGCCTGGATTTCCGCGCAGTGGCAGCGGACAACGGTTCGATCGGCGGCAGCGGCTCACACGAATTCCACGTGATCGCCGACACCGGGGAAGACGCGATCGCGTATTGCCCGACCTCGGAGTTCGCTGCGAACGTTGAGGCGGCCGAAGCGTTGCCGCTGTACGCGGAACGCGCAGCGCCGACCGAAGAGATGAAGAAGACCGCGACGCCGGGCAAAGCAAAGTGCGAGGCCGTGGCCGAGCTGCTGAACATCCCGCTCGAGCGCACCATCAAGTCGATCATTCTCGCCACGGAAAACGAAGGCGCCGAACCGACCATCTGGTTGCTGATGCTGCGCGGCGATCACGAGCTGAACGAGATCAAGGCAAGCAAGCTGCCGGGTCTGGCGGACTTCCGCATGGCGACCGAAGCCGAGATCATCGAGACCTTCGGCACGCCGCCGGGTTATCTCGGCCCGATCAACACGAAGAAGCCGATCAAAGTCGTCGCGGATCGCACAGTCGCGAACATGAGCGACTTCGTGGTGGGTACGAACGAAGTGGATTACCACACCACCGGCGTGAACTGGGGCCGCGATCTGCCGGAGCCGGTCATCGCCGATATCCGCAATGTGAAGAAGGGGGATCCGTCGCCGGACGGCAAGGGCGTGATCGACATCTGCCGTGGCATCGAAGTCGGCCACGTGTTCCAGCTCGGCAAGAAATACTCGGAAGCGATGAACGCGACCTGTCTCGACGAGAACGGCAAGCCGCAGCCGATGGAAATGGGCTGCTACGGCATCGGCATCACGCGTATTCTGGGCGCGGCGATCGAACAGAATTTCGACGACAAGGGCATCATCTGGCCGGAGTCGATCGCACCGTTCGAGGTCGTGCTGTGCCCGATGGGTTACGACCGCAGCGAAGCCGTGCGTGAGCAGGCCGACAAGCTGTACGCGGAACTGGTCGAAGCCGGTGTCGACGTGATCCTCGACGATCGCGGCGAACGTCCGGGCGTGATGTTCGCCGACTGGGAGCTGATCGGCGTGCCGCATCGTCTGGTGATCGGCGATCGTGGTCTCAAGGACGGCAAGCTCGAGTATCAAGGCCGCCGCGACGCTGAAGCGACGCTGCTGCCGGTCGAAGACGCCGCCCAAACGGTGATCGGCAAGGTTCGCGCAGCATTGGCGCAATAAGCGGAGCGGACGGTGGAGTACACCTTCGTATCCGCGACCGTCCTGCTGATTCTGATCACCGATCCGCTCGGCAATATTCCGCTCTTTATCAGTTGTCTGCGCAGCGTATCGCCTAAGCGGCGCACGATCGTCATTCTCCGCGAGGTGGCGATCGCCTTCGCGATCCTGCTGGTCTTCATGGTGGTCGGCGACCGCTTCCTGCGCATGATGAGTCTGACGGACCAGTCTTTGCGCATCGGTGGCGGGATTGTGCTGTTTCTGATTGCGCTCAGGATGGTGTTTCCGCATCCTGACGGTCCGTTCGGCGGTGACACGCGCGGCGGCGAGCCGCTCATTGTGCCGCTTGCCATTCCGGCACTGGCTGGCCCGTCGGCGCTGGCGACGGTGATGCTGCTGACGTCGCAGGCGCCCGGCAAGATGTTCGAGTGGATCGGCGCGCTGACCGTCACGATGGTCGTCTGCGCGATCGTGCTGATGTTGGCCGAGCGCATTCAGGCGTGGCTCGGCGAGCGCGCGATGATGGCCTTTGAACGGCTGATGGGATTGGTGCTGGTGGCGATCTCAGTCGAAATGATGCTCGGGGGTATCCGCTCTTTTGTGCATCAACTTTGAGTGAGATCGGGTGCGGGGTTCAGCACGTTAGCGCAACAGTGCTATCGCCGGCCTGACAAACAAAAAGCGGCTCGTGTGGGCCGCTTTTTTTACGCCGATGCACGCCGTAAATGGCGCCGGCAGAACAACTAGGCTTTAAGCCCCTTCGGTCAACGCCCGAATAGTCGGCAGGTTGCGCCAGTAGCCTTTCGCATCCATCCCGCAACCGAACACGTAACGGTCCGGCACTTCGAAACCACAGTAATCCGGGCGCAGCGGCTTGGCCTTCGGAATGATCTTCTCGCACAGCACCGCGCTCAGGAAGCGCTTCGCGCCCATCGCGAGGATGCGATCGCGGATCGCGGCCATCGTCTCGCCTTCGTCGAGGATGTCGTCGAGCACCAGCACGACGCGATCCTTCACCGACTCAGCCGGCGCCACGCGCCACTGCATCTCATTGCCACCCTTGGTGGTGTTGCGATAGCGGGTCAGGTGGATGTAGTCGAACTCGAGCGGGAAATCGAGGTGCGGCAGCAACATGCCGGTGAACACCGCCGCGCCGCCCATCACCGACAGCACGAGCGGGAAGTCCTCGCTCATCTCGTTGCGGATGGCGGCAGCCATGCCGCTGATCGACGCGTTGACGTCGTCGGCCGAAACGATTTCTTCGGAGTGGCTAAAAATATGGAGAGCTTCTTCGCGGTTCATGACGTCTGACGGGCGGTAACTGTATACATAGTGTGGGTGAGAACGACGGCGTGCGGTACAGAATAAACCCGCACAAATCCGGAGTCAGCCGCGCGTGCCGTTGTTTATGCACGGAAGCACGCGCGCCGCCGTCTTGCTAAAGCTTAGCGCATGCCGGGCATCATGCCCTTCATGCCGCGCATCATCTTTTGCAGATTGCCGCCCTTCAGCTTTTTCATCATCGTGCGCATCTGGTCGTACTGATTCAGCATGCGGTTGACTTCCTGCACCTGCACGCCTGCGCCGGCGGCAATGCGGCGCTTGCGGGTGGCCTTGATCAGATCGGGCTTGGCGCGCTCCAGCGGTGTCATCGAATTGATGATGCCTTCCATGCGGCGCATCTGCGATTCGGCCATGCCCATATTGGCGCCGGCAGCGGCCTGCTGGAACTGCGCGGGCAGCTTGTCCATCAGCGACGACAGGCCGCCCATGCTCTTCATCTGCGTAAGCTGCGCGCGGAAATCGTTGAGGTCGAAGTCGCCGCCTTTCTTGACCTTGTCGGCGAGCTTCTGCGCGGCCTGAACGTCCACACCGCGTTGTGCTTCTTCGACGAGGGCGAGAATGTCGCCCATGCCGAGAATCCGGTTCGCCATGCGATCCGGGTAGAAAATTTCGAGGCCATCGAGCTTTTCGGCGACGCCGACGAACTTGATCGGCTTGCCCGTCACGTGGCGCACGGAGAGCGCCGCGCCACCGCGTGAATCGCCGTCGAGCTTGGTGAGGACGACGCCGGTGAGCGGCAATGCGTCGCTAAAGGCCTTCGCGGTGTTGACCGCGTCCTGGCCGAGCATCGCGTCGACGACGAACAGCGTTTCCGCCGGTTTCAGCGTGCTGTGCAGCGCGGTGATTTCGGCCATCATCGCTTCGTCGATACCCAGACGGCCGGCCGTGTCGACCAGCAGCACGTCGTGGTAGTGGCGCTTGGCCCAATCCACCGCGGCGATCGCGATATCCACTGGCTTCTGATCCGGTTCCGACGGGAAGAAGTCCGCGCCGACCTGCTCGGTCACCGTCTTCAACTGCGCAATAGCAGCCGGGCGGTAGACGTCGCACGAAACGGTGAGGACCTTCTTCTTGTACTTTTCGCGCAGGAGCTTGGCGAGCTTGCCGACCGTGGTCGTTTTGCCGGCGCCTTGCAGACCCGCCATCAGGATGACGGCCGGCGGCGTGACGGCGAGGTTCAGCTCGACAGCCTTGCCTTCATAGTCGCCGCCGATGATCGCGGTCAGCTCGCGCTGCACCACGCCGACCAGCGCCTGACCCGGGGACAGGCTGCTGATCACCTCCTCGCCGAGCGCTTTTTCCTTCACCTTGGCGATGAACTCGCGCACGACGGGCAGCGCCACGTCCGCTTCGAGGAGCGCGAGGCGCACTTCACGCAGCATTTCCTGGGTGTTCGCCTCGGTGAGCCGGGCTTCGCCGCGCAGCGTCTTGACGACGCGCGCCATCCGTTGAGTCAGATTGTCGAGCATGGGGAGCGATGAACTGTGCGGCCGGAGCGGGGCGCGATGAGGGAGACGTCGCGGAGCAGGGGCCTAGTGTAAACTTCGAATATGGATATTGTACTGTATGCCCTCACTGCGCTCCTCTACGGCGGTCTAGCCGTGGCCGGCTGGCGCTCGCACCGGCACGCCGCCTTGCGCCCCATGCTCGAGAGCGTGCCGCCGGTGCCCGTCTCCGCGGGCATCCCGGCCTCATCGGCCGCTTCGGGCATGAGCACCTCGGGCCGCGCGCTGCTGTTTGTCGCGCTGCTTGCCCACGGCGTGCTGCTGCACACCACCATCTTTCCCCAAAACGCGATGGTGTTCGGTTTCGCGTTCGCGCTGTCGGCGATGTTCTGGCTCGGCGCCGGCATCTACTGGATCGAGAGCTTTTTCTTTCCACTCGACGGCTTGCGCCTGCTGGTGTTGCCGCTTGCCTGCGTCGCTTCTTTATTGCCGCTGGCGTTCAATGGCGTGCGCGTGCTGCCGTATTCAGCCGCGCCGATGTTCAAGCTGCATTTTCTGATCGCCAATATCGCGTACGGCTTGTTCGCGATCGCGGCGCTGCACGCGGTTCTGATGCTGCTGGTCGAGCGGCGTCTGCATGCCATGCGCGGCGGCATGTCGCAACGCAATACGGCTGCGGCGGGCAACGGCTGGCTGTCGAGCTGGCTCGACACCTTGCCGCCGCTGCTGACACTTGAAAAGCTGCTGTTCCGTCTGATCGGCGCCGGCTTCGTGCTGCTCACGCTGACGCTGGTATCGGGCATCCTGTTCAGCGAGCAACTGGTCGACCGCGCCTTGCGGCTCGATCACAAGACCGTCTTCGCGATTCTTTCCTGGGTGATGTTCGGCGCGCTGCTGACTGCGCGCAAGGTTTCCGGCTGGCGCGGCCGTGCGGCATTGCGCTGGGTGCTGGCGTCGTTCGTCGCGCTGTTGCTGGCGTACGTCGGCAGCCGTTTCGTATTCGAGGTGCTGTTGCACCGTGCTGTAGTGTGAGTGTCCTGCTATGCGACAAATTTTTCTGCTGATCCTGTTGTTCATCGTTGGCCAGTGGCTGGTCAAGGCGCTGCGTCGCCATGACGCGCAAGCGTCGCAACGCACCGGCGCCGGTGCGAATGGCGCCGCGGGTGCCGGCGGTGCAAGAGGCCAGAGCGGTCCGAATGGCGGCGCGCGTGGACCCAATGCGCCGCAAGCGCAGCCCCAGCTCGCCGAGCCGATGATCCGTTGCGCCGAGTGCGGCGTGCACGCGCCGAAGAGCGACTCCGTGGTGGTGGCGGGGCAGCCTTTCTGCAGCGCCGCGCACGCGCAGCGTCATGGCGCGCGTCCCTCGGGCCGCGACGCTCGATGAACGTCGCGTTCACCGTCGATGCCGACGGTTGGGTTGCCGCCGCACGCAAGCTGCCATCGCCGAATTTCGAAGCGCGGCCCGAAGGGGCCGTGCCGACGCTGATCGTCGTCCACAACATCAGCCTGCCGCCAGATGAGTTTGGCGGCACGGCGATCGCCGAACTGTTCCAGAACACACTCGACTGCGACGCTCACCCGTACTACGACACGCATCTGCGCGGCGTGCGGGTGTCGGCGCATTTCGTGATTCATCGCGATGGCGCGCTCGAGCAATTCGTGTCCTGCAACGAGCGGGCATGGCACGCCGGGCCGTCGAATTTTTTCGGCCGCGAGCGCTGCAACGATTTCTCGATCGGCATCGAGCTGGAGGGCAGTGATACGACTGCTTTCGAAGCGGCGCAATATCGCACGCTCGGTGCACTTGTGACGGCGCTCAAGGCCCGCTATCCGGTCGAAGGGCTTGCCGGTCACTCGGACATCGCCCCGGGTCGTAAGACCGATCCAGGGCCGCATTTCGAGTGGCAGCGTCTGCAGCGCGACACCGCGTTGGCGGATCAGTACTTCCCCTATCTCAAGTTTTCCAAAACGCTGTAACGACCCTTCGCGCAACCTCGCGTGATGCGAGGAGAACAAGGCGCTGCCTTGTTCTCCGGGGAGTCGGCTTCGCGTCGCGCTATGCAAAAGTCAAGCCTTTGAAAGCAAATAAAACGATTTGACCTGTCTTGAAACTACACTATACTTGGTGTCAGAAATTCAGTTTTGCACTATATCTTGTGTCCGGTGTGTATAACTCTGTGCATAACTGAGTGCATAAGTCTGCGGCGCCCCGCTTCCCAAGCACGGCGCCGCAAGCATTCCGGGCAGCGATAAAAATTCCTGCGGCGTGGCCGGTCGAGAGAAGCGGCAGCGCCCAGAAACATTCAGGAAAAGGGCATAGCAAGTGATCGCGACACACATGGTGAAGACCGTTATCAATTCGAATCAGGCTTCACCGCTGTCGCATCCCACCACCCGGCTCAGCCGGCCTTTTTCCTGCACCCCATCGCTTGCGCACGCGGCGGCGCAGCGTTCGTTTTAATCCGCGGCTATCTCCGCAACATTTCCAAGACCAGGAGCTTTGCACATGCAAACCACCGACAACGCGACGACCCGGTACGAGGGTTCACCGGCTGGCCAGACCTTCGGCCAGACACAAGGCGCCCAGGCGCTCGCGCCGCAAGTGACCTACGCCGACTACAAGGTGATCCGTCGTAACGGCAGCGTGGTGTCGTTCGAGCCGTCGAAAATCGCCATCGCCGTGACGAAGGCATTTCTGGCCGTCAACGGTGGTCAAGGCGCGGCGTCGGCTCGCGTGCGCGAACTGGTCGAGCAACTCACGCAGAATGTGGTGCGTGCGCTCGTGCGCAGCCGTCCGAATGGCGGCACGTTCCATATCGAAGACATCCAGGATCAGGTCGAACTCGCGCTGATGCGCGGCGGCGAACACAACGTCGCGCGTGCGTACGTGTTGTATCGCGAGAAGCGCACCCAGGCGCGCGGTCATGACGACCAGATCGTCGCCAGCACGCCGGGTCTGAACGTCACCGACAACGGCGTGACGCGTCCGCTCGACATGGCTGCGCTGCGCGGCATCATCGAACTGGCCTGCTCGAACCTGGGCGACGCCGTGAGCGCCGATCCGATCATCGCGGAAACGGTCAAGAATCTGTACGACGGCGTGCCGATGAGCCAGGTCTACGACTCGGCAATTCTGGCTGCCCGCACGATGATCGAAAAAGACCCGGCGTACAGCCAGGTCACCGCACGCATCCTGCTGCACACGATCCGCCGCGAGATCCTCGAAGAGGAAGTCACGCAAACGGAAATGGGCGAGCGCTACGCCGAGTACTTCCCGCAATTCATCAAGCGCGGCGTGCAAGCCGAGCTGCTCGACGACAAGCTGCTGCAGTTCGACCTGAAGCGCCTCGGCGCCGCACTCGACAACAACCGCGACCTGCAGTTCGGCTACCTCGGTCTGCAAACGCTGTACGACCGCTACTTCCTGCATCACGACGGCGTGCGCATCGAAATGCCGCAGGCATTCTTTATGCGTGTGGCGATGGGTCTGTCGCTGAACGAGATCGACCGCGAAGCGCGCGCGATCGAGTTTTACAAGGTGCTGTCGAGCTTCGACTTCATGTCGTCCACGCCCACTTTGTTCAACTCGGGTACCCGCCGCTCGCAACTGTCGTCGTGCTACCTGACCACGGTCGACGACGACCTCGACGGCATCTACGAAGCGCTGAAGGAAAACGCGCTGCTGTCGAAATTCGCCGGCGGTCTGGGCAACGACTGGACGCGCGTGCGTGCTCTGGGTTCGCACATCAAGGGCACCAATGGCAAGTCGCAAGGCGTCGTGCCGTTCCTGAAGGTCGTCAACGACACGGCTGTCGCTGTGAACCAGGGCGGCAAGCGCAAGGGCGCGGTCTGCGCGTACCTGGAAACGTGGCACCTGGACATCGAAGAATTCCTCGAGCTGCGTAAGAACACCGGCGACGACCGTCGCCGCACCCACGACATGAACACGGCGAACTGGATTCCCGACCTGTTCATGAAGCGCGTGCACGAAGGCGGCGACTGGACGCTGTTCTCGCCGTCCACCTGCCCGGATCTGCACGACAAGTTCGGCGCGGAGTTCGAAACGGCTTACACGGCTTACGAAGACAAGGTCGCGCGGGGCGAGATCAAGCTGTTCAAGAAGATCCCGGCGGCGCAACTGTGGCGCAAGATGCTGGGCATGCTGTTCGAAACCGGCCACCCGTGGATCACGTTCAAGGATCCGTGCAATGTGCGTTCGCCGCAACAGCACGTCGGTGTCGTCCACTCGTCGAACCTGTGCACGGAAATCACGCTGAACACCAGCGACGCCGAAATCGCCGTCTGCAACCTGGGCTCCGTGAACCTCGTCGCTCACCTGAAGGAACAGGCCGACGGCACCCTGGCGCTCGACCACGACAAGCTCAAGCGCACCGTCAGCGTGGCGATGCGCATGCTCGACAACGTGATCGATATCAACTACTACGCGGTTGCCAAGGCGCGTAACTCGAACCTGAAGCATCGTCCGGTCGGCATGGGCATCATGGGCTTCCAGGACTGCCTGCACCTGCTGCGCACGCCGTACGCGTCGCAAGAGGCGGTTGCGTTCGCCGATACGTCGATGGAAGCGGTCTGCTACTACGCTTACTACGCGTCGACGGAACTGGCGCAGGAACGCGGCCGTTACTCAAGCTACCGCGGCTCGCTGTGGGATCGCGGCATCCTGCCGCAAGACTCGGTGAAGCTGCTGGCCGAAGCGCGTGGCGGTTACGTCGAAGTCGATTCGAGCGAATCGATGGACTGGACCGAACTGCGTTCGCGTATCGCCACCTACGGCATGCGCAACTCGAACTGCGTCGCCATCGCACCGACGGCGACCATCTCGAACATCATCGGCGTGTCGGCCTGTATCGAACCGACGTTCCAGAACCTGTATGTGAAGTCGAATCTGTCGGGCGAATTCACGGTGGTCAACGACTACCTGGTGCGCGACCTGAAGGAACGCGGTCTGTGGGACGAAGTGATGGTCGCCGACCTGAAGTACTTCGACGGCACGCTCTCGCGCATCGACCGCATCCCGGCCGACCTGCGCGCGATCTACGCGACCGCGTTCGAACTCGATCCGGTGTGGCTGGTCGAGGCGGCTTCGCGTCGTCAGAAGTGGATCGACCAGGCCCAGTCGCTGAACATTTACATGGGCGGCGCGTCGGGCAAGAAGCTCGACGAGATCTACAAGCTCGCATGGGTGCGCGGTCTGAAGACGACCTACTACCTCCGCACGATGGCGGCGACGCACGTCGAGAAGTCGACGGTGGCGCACGGCGCGCTGAACGCGGTGAGCTCGGGTGGCGGCGAAGGGTCGGGCGGTGCAGGTGGTGTCGGCGGGGGCGCGGCCGGCGGCTTCGGCGCGAGCGGCGGTGCAGCTTCGGGCGGCATCCAGGTCGCGGCGGCAGCGCCGGCAGTTGCGGTCGAAGCAGCGCCGGAAGCGGATGGTCCGGTGTGCATGATGCGTCCGGGCGATCCTGGTTTCGACGAGTGCGAGGCTTGCCAGTAAGAAGCCTGGCAACTGCCGGGCAAGCACGAAGCAGGCGGAAGGATCGCCGCCTGGCTAAGGGTTGTAGGTAAAGACCCGAATGCAGCGATCAGCAAGCCTCATAGAAGTGATGCATAAGTGAAGTAGACGAGCGGCGCAGCGAAACGAAATCGACGTTGCGCTGCTCGTCGAAAAGCAGCGAAGCACGGCAAGCAACTGAAGTCGTGAAGCGGCAGGCAAACAGCAGGCAAGCGGTAAGCAAGTAGTAGATGAAGCAGACAGCAGTCGGCAGCACAGACGAAGCGCTCGACATGAAGCGCTCAGCAAACGCCCCGGTCGAAGGTCGATCGACACAGCCGGCCAGATGCATCGCTCGACATTGCATTGAACTTCACCTCGCCGGCACTGACGAACAGGCAACCACGGGACAGCCGGAACGTCGGCACGAGGCAGCAGGAAGCAATCGCAAAACGCTGCAAGCACGCTCCGCAATACAGATAGATAGAGCAGCGAAACGTCGCTTTAACACGTTGCTCTTCGAGCTCGCGAAGCACCTCGACGACACACGTTCAACACGCTTCACATGAGGCGACACACACAGTCTGTTGAACAAAGTGTTGTATGAACGTAGCAACGCGAATCGAAAACAGGATTTTTCATCAGCGAACTCTTTTATCGCTCGTGAAAAGATGGTACAAACCGTTCTAAATTGATGGTGACATTTATGCTCAACTGGGATGACGAGATCACTGCCGTAACTCCCTCGAGCGCTACGCAACAGAATGTGTTGCGCAACGCTGCGGGATCGGCTGTCGGTTCGCAAGTCGGAACGCGTTCCGCTCCTCACGCTCCCTCGGCTCAAGACATCTTCGCGAACGACATCGCTGTCGCTCCCGTCGCTCATGTGACCCACGCTGCTACCGGAACGGCTGCCGCCTCCGAAGCGCGAGTCAATGTCGCCGACAAACGCATCATCAACGGCCAGACCGACGTCAATCAGTTGGTGCCGTTCAAATACAAGTGGGCCTGGGAAAAGTATCTGGCTGGTTGCGCCAACCACTGGATGCCGCAAGAAGTGAACATGTCGCGCGACATCGCCCTCTGGAAAGACCCGAACGGGCTGACCGAAGACGAGCGCCGCATCGTCAAGCGCAACCTGGGCTTCTTCGTGACGGCTGACTCGCTGGCTGCCAACAACATCGTGCTGGGCACCTACCGCCACATCACGGCGCCCGAATGCCGCCAGTTCCTGCTGCGCCAGGCGTTCGAAGAGGCGATCCACACGCACGCTTACCAGTACATCGTCGAGTCCCTGGGTCTCGACGAAGGCGAAATCTTCAACGCGTATCACGAGGTTTCCTCGATCCGCGCGAAAGACGAATTCCTGATTCCGTTCATCCATACGCTGACCGACCCGGCCTTCAAGACCGGCACGCTCGAGGCAGACCAGACCCTGCTGCGCTCGCTGATCGTGTTCGCCTGTGTGATGGAAGGCCTGTTCTTCTACGTCGGCTTTACGCAAATCCTGGCGCTGGGCCGCCAGAACAAGATGACCGGCGCGGCGGAACAGTACCAATACATCCTGCGCGACGAGTCGATGCACTGCAATTTCGGCATCGACCTGATCAACCAGATCAAACTCGAAAACCCGCAACTCTGGACGGCTGAGTTCCGCGCGGAAATCCGCGAGATCTTCCAGCAAGCGGTCGAACTTGAATATCGTTACGCAGAAGATACGATGCCGCGCGGGGTGCTCGGCCTCAATGCGTCGATGTTCAAGAGCTATCTGCGTTTCATCTGCAACCGCCGTTGCCAGCAGATCGGTCTCGATCCGCTGTACCCGAACGAGGAAAACCCGTTCCCGTGGATGAGCGAGATGATCGACCTGAAGAAGGAACGCAACTTCTTCGAGACGCGAGTGATCGAATATCAGACTGGCGGCGCGCTGACCTGGGAGTGATCCGGGTTCGTGTCGCAGATGCATTCATTTTGGGGATGCCGGCAGGCTTCGGCCGCGGCAATTTAGTTAGGAGCAGAACCGCCTGATGCAAATTGTGCCCAGTGCGCCGCGTGCCTTCGCGGCCCACAAACATGACTGGCACTTTGCGAACCCTTCAGTGGGATGGGCAAACTTCCCCCCGGAAAAAGCCGCTGGCGTCGCCGCCAGCGGCCCGATCAAGCAATTGCCGGCGTTGAGATCCAGCGCCGACCAGATCTGGCGCGCGGTGCCCAAGGGCACGGCGCGCCTTACCGCATTCATTAGCGTAAGCGCGCAGCACCTGCGTACGCCGATGAATAGCCCGCTTCGTAGCGCGCGCCCTGAGAAGCGTCCGCGGGAAGCGGGTTTTGACGAAGGGTGTAGTTTGAACTGACTCTCATCTGAAAACCTGAAGGAGAAAATGATGGCAACTATCAAGAAAGCAGCAGCTAAGAAACCCGCAGCTAAGAAAGCTGCTCCGGCAAAGAAGGCTGCTCCGGCGAAAAAAGTCGCTGCTAAGAAAGTCGCAGTGAAGAAGGTTGCAGCGAAGAAGGCTGCTCCGGCGAAGAAAGTCGCTGCTAAGAAAGTCGCAGTGAAGAAGGTTGCAGCGAAGAAGGCACCGGCAAAGAAGGCGGCGCCGGCTAAGAAGGCAGCAGTGAAGAAGGTTGCAGCAAAGAAGGCAGCACCGGCGAAGAAGGCTGCAGCGAAGAAGGCGCCGGCTAAGAAGGCTGCTGCCAAGAAGGCTGCGCCTGCCAAGAAGGCTGCTGCCAAGAAAGCTGCGCCTGCCAAGAAGGCTGCCGCCAAGAAGGCTGCGCCTGCGAAAAAGGCTGCCGCTAAAAAGGCTGCGCCTGCCAAGAAGGCTGCCGCGAAGAAGGCCGCTGCTCCTGCCAAGAAGGCTGCCCCTGCGAAGAAGGCTGTCGCCAAGAAGGCTGCTCCTGCTCCCGCTGCGACTTCTGTCTCGAGCGCACCGGCGGCGACGGTGAAGACCGCGCTGAACCCGGCAGCGGCATGGCCGTTCCCGACGGGCAGCCGTCCGTAAGCAGTAGAAGTACTTCGACACGTCGTACTGTGTGTCGATGATCGAGTAGCGCTTGAAGCAACATCACCGAGCGCTACTCGGTCAGGGTCCCGTTGCCGGGTTTCTGGCGACGGGATTTTTTTTGCTCGGGCGAAGGCGCCGGTTTTGAGAAACGAGTGCAAAACCCGCAGGCGAAAAAAAACGCATGCACAGAGGGCATGCGTTTGAGGTCGTCGCGGCGGCGCGTGAAGCGCGACCGCACGAGAGGGGAAACTTAGTGCGTGACGCGCGTGACGCCGCCGCTGGAAAGCAGACGGACGCGCTCGCCGGCGCGGAAGATTTCGCCGGTGGCGCTTTGGGTGATCGCGCGCATGTCGCCGTTATCGAGTCGCACGGTGATCTCGAGGCCGTCGTGCACCGCGACGCCGTTCTCGACGGCATTGCCTGCCACTGCGCCAGCCAGGCCGCCGATGATGCCCGTCACGATCGAGCCGCGACCGCCGCCGATCGCGCTGCCGGCCACCGCGCCCAACGCACCGCCGCCGATCGCACCCAGGCCGCTCGGCTGGCCGTTGTTCGAACTGATCTTCACGGCCCGAACGCTGTCGACCGTGCCCATGCGGACCGTCTCTTCGCGCTGTGCCTGCGACGCGGTGTAGACGTCGGCAGAACTGCTGTTGTACGCACACCCCGACATGGCCAGCGAACCGGCAATCAAGGCGGCCACTACCAGACGACTCGTTGTTCTCATTCCCTAACTCCAATAGCTTGCGGCATTACTGCAGGTCGTATCCGAACGCCTGCTTGAACCGTTCGTTGATCTCCGCCCGGTTGGGCGCGTAGTTTTGCGGGCCCTGGTGTTCGATCTTCAGCGCGCCCATCAGGCTCGCCAGACGCCCGGTGGTCGCCCAGCCCAGCTTGTTCTCGATGCCATACAGCAGGCCGCCGCGGAACGCGTCGCCGCAGCCCGTAGGATCGAGCACCTGCTGTGCCTTGACCGCCGGAATGGCTTCGATGCTGCCGGCGTGATGGATCTGCGCGCCTTGTTCGCCGAGCGTGACAATCAGCGCTTCGACCTTGCCGGCGATCTCTTCGATCGACCAACCCGTTTTGTTGCTCACCAGTTTGGCTTCGTAATCGTTGACAGCTACGTAAGTAGCAAGTTCAATCATGCGGCGTAGCGACTCACCGTCGAACAGCGGCAAACCTTGGCCCGGATCGAAGATAAACGGCACGCCGGCCGCTGCCAGGTGCTCGGAATGCTGGATCATGGCGTCGTAACCATCCGGTCCGACGATGCCAAGCGTGATGCCCTTCGCTTCGTCGGCACGGTTCAGATGCGCCTGCATCATCGCGCCCGGGTGGAACGCCGTGATCTGGTTGTTTTCGAGGTCGGTGGTGATCATCGCCTGGGCCGAGTACGTGTCCGGCACCACCAGGACGTTTTCCGTCGAGAGGCCGAGCTGCGTGAAGCGGTCCATGTAGAGCTGCGCGTCGATCGCGCCAAGCGCGCCCATGATGCGCGCGTTGCCACCCAGCAGATGCAGCGAGTAGGCGATATTGCCCGCGCAGCCGCCGAACTCACGGCGCATCGTCGGCACGAGGAAGCTCACGTTCAGGATGTGGACCTGCTCCGGCAGGATGTGCTCCCGAAAGCGGCCTTCGAAGGTCATGATGTTGTCGTAGGCGAGCGAACCGCAAATCAGCGTAGCCAAGGCGAGCGTTCCTGTAAAAATCGATAAAGAGAATGGCGCGACGACGTGACAGCGCCGCGCATGAAGCGCGGCGCCGGGGTTCGTGCGCGAAGGTTTTACTTCAGCGCGGCAAGCGCTGCGTCGTAGTTCGGTTCGTTCTTGATTTCGCCGACCAGCTCAGCGTGCACGACCTTGTCGTTCTCGTCGAGGACCACCACGGCGCGTGCCGTCAGACCCGTTAGCGGGCCGCTCGTGACGTCGACGCCATAGGCTTGCGCGAACTCATGGCCGCGGAACGTGGACGCCGTCACGACGTTCTCGATGCCTTCGGTCGTGCAGAAACGCGATGCGGCGAACGGCAGGTCGCCCGACACGACGATCACAGCCGTGTTGCTCAGCTTGGCTGCTGCCTCGTTGAACTTGCGGGTCGACGTGGCGCAGGTCGGTGTGTCGAGGCTCGGGACGATGTTCAGCACCTTGCGCTTGCCGGCGAAGTCGGCCAGCGACAGGGGCTTCAGATCCTTGCCGACCAGCGAGAAGGCGGGGGCAGTCTGGCCCGCGCTCGGGAACGTGCCGGCTACTTCGATCGGGTTGCCACCCAGCGTAACTTGACTCATGTTGTCGTGCTCCGAAAATTCGTCAGTAATGACGGTGAACACGCCCGGTCAGTGCCGGGCGCGAGGATGCGTTACGGATAAAAAATCTGTACGCGGAAATTGGACGCGACCGCATTGCCCGTGTCGAGATGCACGATCATGGTCTGGGTCGTGTGCGCCGGCAGTCCGGCCGCGATCGGCGTGCCGGGTGCGACGTAGTCTTGCGGCCACAGCACGCGGCGCACGGCGACATTGTTCTGGTCGTCGAGCAGCGTGAGTTCGATGGCCGGGTAGGCCAGCGCAACATTGGCGCGGTTGCGCAGCGGCATCTTCAGTTCGAGCTTGTGCGGGCCGTCGATCTGCCGCAGGTCGGACGGTTCGACCTGCAAACCGTCGATGTCGTGCGGCGGCGTGATCTGGCAGCCGAGCTGCGCGCAGGCCTTTACGTAGAGCGTCTGCGAACGTGGGAAGTAGACCTGCATGGTTTCACGCTGCCACCAGGCGAGTTGCGCGAGCAGGGCGATAACCAGTAGCGCGGCGACCACCGAGCCGAAGATGATCCAGCCGAGGCGGCGCGGTTCGGCCGGACGTGTTTCGCGTACCACCGGGAAGGGATCGACGCCGTCATGCACCGGCTGGACCGCGAAGGGTTCGCCGCTCGATCCAAAGGTGGCTGGACCTGGACCTGAGCCACCGCCCGCGGCGGCGGCACCCAGTCCGGCTGCCGCAGCTACGCCTGCAGCGCCTAAACCGGCCCCACCTAAGCCGGCCGCACCGAAATGCGGTTCATTGTCAGAAATGCCATGCAAGCTGGCCGGTTCGTGCAAAACCGGCTCGTCAGCATCAGCGAGATGTTCAGAAGGACGCTCGGTCTTGTGCCAGACGCGCGGCGCTGCGTCCGCAGACGGATTGGCCTCACGAGCAAAAGGCTCACGCGGCAGGTCCGGGGGCGCCTCGGCCTCGTGGGCAACGGGTTCGAGCGGCGCGCTCGCGAGACTGGGGGGGGCGAGCGGCGCGCTCGCGAGACTGGGTTCGTGGTCGGCAGGAATCGGCGCGGTGAAGGCGCTCGCCGGCAGTTCCGGCTCGGTAGCGTGGCGCGGCGTGACCGCGACGCCTGCACCGGTGGAAATCGGCGTGAGCGGCAGGTTGCTGGCGTTGTGAAGCAGGCGGTTGTCGATCGCGGCGTCGGGCGCCGGTGCCCACGGATCCCATGCTTCAGCACTGAAATCGGGGCCCTTGGGGCGTACGCCGGACAAAGCCTCGATCGCCGCAGCCGCGGCAACCGGCTTGGCGGTGGAGAAGTCGCCGTCCTCGTTCAGTTCGAACAGGCTGCTCGATGCGTCAAATACTTCATGGCATTGCCCGCACCGCACGAGGCCGCGGCGCAGCGCGAGCTGCGCCGGTTGCAGGCGGAAGACGGTTTCGCAGAAGGGGCAACGCGTCGCCAGGAGCATATTGAGCCGGTAAGCCGAAAGGCCGTTGGTTGGACAATACGCCTTATTCTAATGGCTTTCGCGGCGCGTTCCCGTCAGGCATACCCAACCTTCGTGTTCGCGCCATACGCCGATGTCGATCCATCGCGAATAGACCTGCGCCACTTCGTCCGCCTGGCGCGCCAGAATGCCTGACAGCGCGATCCGGCCGCCCGGCTTGACCTTCGACGACAGCATCGAGGCCATCAGCTTGAGCGGGTTGGACAGGATGTTGGCGACCACGATATCGAACTCGCCGGTGGGGCATTCGTCAGGCAAACCGTACGTGACTTCCGCCCGGTTGCGCTCGCTGTTGTGACGGGCCGATTCGACCGCCTGCGGGTCGATATCGATGCCGTACACCGGGTTGGCGCCGCACTTCTTCGCGAGGATTGCAAGGATGCCCGAGCCGCAGCCGTAGTCGAGCACGGATTGCTCCGCCTTCACCGACTGCTCAAGCCATTCCATGCACAGACGCGTAGTGGGATGGCTGCCGGTGCCGAACGCGAGGCCCGGATCGAGTTCCAGCACGAGTGCGTCAGGGTCCGGTGCGTCGTGCCACGAGGGCACCACCCAGATGCGCTCGCCGATCGAAATCGGATCGAATTGCGACTGTGTGAGACGCACCCAATCCTGCTCTTCGACTTCACGCACGGTAAACGATGGCGCGCTTTCCAGCCCCACCTCATTGGCCGCCGCCGCGAGCAGCACACCCGGCTCCTGTTCCGGCGCGAGCAGTGCGATCACGCGCGAACGCTGCCACGCCGTGCGATCCGGCGTGAGACCGGGCTCGCCGAACAGCGGCTGCTCGTCGGGCGTGTCGGCGTCCGCATCTTCGACCGATACGGACAGCGCGCCCAACTCGAGCAGCGCGTCGGAGAACTCCTCCGCGTGCTCGCGTGCCAGCTCGGCGATCAGTTCCCGGTAGCTCATGACTTACGCTTCTTCCGGCGCGGCCTGCTGCTTCGCGGCCAACCGGTTTTCGAGGTAGTGAATGCTGGTGCCGCCTTCCACGAACTTCGCGTCCAGCATCAGCTCGCGGTGCAGCGGGATGTTGGTCTGGATGCCTTCCACCACCATTTCCGACAGCGCGATGCGCATCCGCTTGATCGCCTGTTCGCGCGTCGCGCCATAAGCGATCAGCTTGCCGATCATCGAATCATAGTTCGGCGGCACGAAATAGCCATTGTAGGCGTGCGAATCGACGCGGATGCCGGGGCCACCCGGCATATGCCACGACGTCAAACGTCCCGGCGACGGCGTGAACTTGAACGGATCTTCCGCGTTGATCCGGCATTCGATCGCGTGACCCTTGAACACGATGTCGCGCTGACGGAAGGCGAGTTTCTCGCCCGCTGCGATGCGAATCTGTTCCTGCACGATGTCGACGCCGGTGATCAGCTCGGTCACCGGATGCTCGACCTGCACGCGCGTGTTCATCTCGATGAAGTAGAACTCGCCGTTTTCATACAGGAATTCGAACGTACCCGCGCCAAGATAGCCCATCTTCTTGCAGGCGTCCGCGCAGCGATCGCCGATTCGGTCGATCAGGCGGCGCGCGATACCGGGCGCCGGCGCTTCTTCGATCACCTTCTGGTGACGGCGCTGCATCGAGCAATCGCGCTCGCCGAGCCAGACTGCGTTCTTGAACGAGTCGGACAGGATCTGAATTTCGATGTGCCGCGGGTTCTCCAGGAATTTCTCCATGTAGACCTGCGGGTTGCCGAACGCACGGCCGGCTTCCTCGCGCGTCATGTTGACCGCGTTGACCAGCGCCGCTTCGGTGTGGACCACGCGCATGCCGCGGCCACCGCCGCCGCCGGCGGCCTTGATGATCACCGGGTAGCCGACCTGGCGGGCAATTTTCACGATCTCTTTCGGATCTTCCGGCAACGCGCCTTCAGAACCCGGCACGCAGGGCACGCCGGTCTTGATCATGGTTTGCTTGGCGGTCACCTTGTCGCCCATCATCCGGATCGTTTCCGGGCGCGGGCCGATAAAGGTGAAGCCGGACTGCTCGACGCGCTCGGCGAAGTCGGCGTTTTCCGACAGGAAGCCGTAGCCAGGGTGGATCGCTTCGGCGTCCGTCACTTCTGCCGCGCTGATCAGCGCCGGCATGTTCAGGTAGCTCAGATTCGAAGGCGCCGGGCCGATACAGACCGCCTCGTCGGCGAGCTTCACGTACTTGGCTTCCTTGTCGGCTTCCGAATAGACGACGACCGTCTTGACGCCGAGTTCGCGGCAGGCGCGCTGGATACGAAGCGCGATCTCGCCACGATTGGCAATGAGAATTTTTTCAAACATAGCGGGTTTTCGACTCATCAATGGGCGCCCGGTTGATCACAACACAGGCTGCCTCAGAGGATCGGTCGCGCGCCTCGGCAGGGCAGACGCGCGGGCGGCAGGCGCAAAAAAAGCGCAAAGCGTGCCGCGTTAGCCGACCACGAACAACGGTTGGCCGTACTCGACCGCCTGGCCGTTTTCGACGAGGATTTCCTTCACCACGCCGGACTTGTCCGACTCGATTTCGTTGAGCAACTTCATCGCTTCGATGATGCAGATCGTCTGGCCTTCCTTGACCGTGTCGCCCACCTGGACGAACGGATCGGCGCCCGGCGACGGCGCGCGGTAGAAGGTGCCGACCATCGGCGAGGTCACCACGTGGCCTTGCGGCGCGACGGCGGCCGGCGTAGCCGGGGCGCCCGCTGCGGCAGCCGGTGCTTCGCCGCCCGGCAGCGGTACCGGCTGGGCATATTGCGGAGCATACGAAGCGGACGGTTGCACGTAAACCGGCGGCGCATTCTTGACGATGCGGACCTTGCCTTCGCCTTCAGTCACTTCGAGTTCGGAAATACCGGACTCCGAGACGAGGTCGATCAGAGTTTTAAGTTTACGTAGATCCATCAGGAAGCCCCTTTCAATGCGTAAAGTGCCGGCGCGTGCAATCGCAGTACCCGGCTTAAATTGGACGTGTTTGGAATCAGCCGCGCGACGAGCCGGCCGACAGCCGGTCGAGCGCGAATTCGAGCGCGTACATATATCCCTTCCAGCCGAGGCCGCAAATCACGCCTTCAGCCTGGTCGGAGAAATACGAGTGATGCCGGAACGGTTCGCGGCGATGTACGTTCGAGAGATGAATCTCGACGAACGGGATGCCGACCCCCGCCAGTGCGTCCCGAATGGCCACGCTGGTGTGCGTGTACGCGGCGGGATTGATCAGTATGAAATCGGTTTTTTCAGTCCGGGCGGATTGGATGCGATCGACTAGAGCGCCTTCATGATTGCTCTGGAACGACGCGAGTTCGACGCCGGCGTCCGCTGCGCGGTCCGCGAGTGCCTGATCGATCTGCGGCAGCGTTACTCGACCATAAACCTCGGGTTCCCGGGTGCCGAGAAGGTTGAGGTTGGGGCCGTGCAGTACCAGCAGTCGCGTCATGGTCGCTTCTTTTTCCGTGGAATTGGGCGCACTTTAGCGCTGATTAGAGAAACTTGTCTAGTTTCCTGCGCGTTGGAAACGATCCCGGCGACCTTTCGCCACCTCTCCGGGCGCCCATCTTCTCCCAAATTTGAGCGATTTGCGCGTAATTTCGCGCCTTTTGCCCCGATCTGATCGTCAAAAGAATGTGAAATTTAGAGCGCGTCGAGCGTCTGTTTCAGCGCTTGCGGGTCGATTTGGCCTAATTTTGTCGAACGAATGTTGCCTTTTGCGTCAATGACGACGGTAAAGGGCAGGCCACCGGCGGTGTTGCCAAACGCGCGCGCGAGGTCGGCGCCGCCGAATCCGGTCACGTAGATCGGATAGGCTACTTTCACCTTCTGCAGGAACGCCTGAACGTTTTTATCCGAATCGACGCCAAGTCCTACGAACTGGATCCCTTTCTTTGCATATTCGCGTTGAAGTTGCGAAAGAGCGGGCATTTCCTCGACGCACGGTCCGCACCACGACGCCCAGAAGTTGACGACGATTGGGTGGCCTTTAAGCAAACTTAGCGATTGCGGCTTGCCGTCGACATTCGTGACGGGCGCGGTCCAAAGTTGCTCGACTGCGCTTTGCGTGGAACCGGGCTGCGCCGCGTGGGCGACTTCCGGGTCGCCGTTCAGCAAGTGATTGGCCAGCACCCCGCCACCCGCAGCGGCGATCGCGACAAGCGCGCCTGCCAGAATCCGTGTCGTATTCATTCCAGGTCTGTCTAATTAGTTGAAGAGGTGACGTTGCTGCTGTCGAGCAGCGCCTGAACGGCCTGCTGATTCGCCCGGGCCGTGCGGCCGCGCGCGTCGGCCCGAACCGCGCCGCGCAAGTCGTCCGTTTCGTACAGGGCGACGTGGATGCCGGTCGGCTCCGCATCGCGCCCTTCGTTTGTGGGGCGCCAGAGGAAGCTCAGCGTCTCGACGTAACCGCGGCCGGCAAAATGCCGCGTCTCCGAAACGTCGTACTGGATGTTGGCGTTCAGAAAGTAGATCGCGACTTCTTTCGGGTTGTCGCAGAACACCTGCAGGTGAATATCCGAGTGTTCACCCGCTGTGCCGCCGAGCACCGCGCCGGTCAGATAGGGATTGAACGGCGCAAGCCGCTCCATCCAGTCGATCGCGATACGGCGCAGCCGCCGCAACAGCGCCGGCTGGCTGTCACCCTGGAAAAGCGACTGATATTCACGGATTTCTTCTTCAATCTGGTCGTTATCCGGCAGCCATTCGCCGGCAACACGGCTCTCGCCGACTACCTGCCGTGCCGCTTTACGCTTGGCCGTTGCGTAGTCCAGACCGTCTTCAGCGATCATCCGGGCAGCCGCAATGGCGATTTCCTCGCGCACGCGCTGCGGATCGAAATGTGATTTGCGAACCATCTCTCAATCATACTAGAGATTGATGGCAGCCCTTTCTGGGCGGTTCATGCCGGGCATTTTGCGGGGGCGGGGCGGGCAGCCATCCTGGCGGCCCCGTTCGTAGGGCGATTCGGAGGCGTCGGTTACAATAGCGTCCTTTGCGGACGGTCGTTTCGACCGCTCTTCTGCACTCCCATCCCTCGCAAAATACGCCCGCGCGGCACGACAGGCTTATGCACATCCACATCCTCGGTATCTGCGGCACGTTCATGGGCGGACTCGCGGTCCTCGCGCGCGGCGCGGGCCACACCGTGACGGGCTGCGACGCCGGCGTCTATCCGCCGATGAGCACGCAGCTCGAGGCGCAAGGCATTCGTCTGATTGAAGGCTATGACGCCGAGCAGTTGAACGGCCTCAACGCCGACCTGTTCGTGATCGGCAATGTGGTCTCGCGCGGCAACCCGCTCATGGAAGCGATTCTCGATCGCGGCCTGCCTTACGTCTCCGGTCCGCAGTGGCTCGGCGAGCATGTGCTGAACGGCAAGTGGGTGCTGGCGGTGGCCGGCACGCACGGCAAGACCACCACCAGTTCGATGCTGACCTGGCTGCTCGAAGACGCGGGTCTTAATCCGGGCTTCCTGATCGGCGGCGTGCCGCTGAACTTCGGCGTGTCGGCGCGGCTGACCGATTCGAGCTTCTTCGTGATCGAAGCCGACGAATACGACACGGCCTTCTTCGACAAGCGCTCGAAGTTCGTCCACTACCGGCCGAAAACCGCGGTCCTGAACAACCTCGAGTTCGATCACGCCGACATTTTCCCGGATCTGGCGGCGATCGAAACGCAGTTCCATCACCTGATCCGTACGGTGCCGGGCATTGGCCGTATCGTCACGAACGGTCGTGAAGACGCGCTGGAGCGCGTGCTGACGCGCGGTTGCTGGAGCGAAGTCGAACGGTTCGGCGTGCAAGGCGGCTGGGAAACCTTGCCGGCGGAAGACGGCGTGCCGGTCGACGAGCGTTTCGCCGTGTATCACAACAGTGAGCGCGTCGGCGTGGTCGATTGGCAGGTGCAGGGCGAACACAACCGCATGAACGCGCTTGCTGCGATCGCCGCCGCGCGCCATGTCGGCGTGCCGCCGGCGCAAGCCGCGAAGTCGCTGGCGAGCTTCCGGAATGTGAAGCGCCGTATGGAAGTGCGCGGCAGCGTCGACGGCGTGACCGTCTACGACGATTTCGCCCACCACCCCACGGCGATCGAAACCACGGTGGCCGGACTGCGCGCACGCGTCGGTCATGAAAACACGAGGATCCTGGCCGTGCTGGAGCCGCGTTCGAACACCATGAAGCTCGGCGTGATGAAGGCGCAACTGCCGGCGAGTCTGGCCGACGCCGACCTCGTGTTCGGCTACGGTGCGCCGGCCGGCCGCGACGCACTCGGCTGGGATCTCGGCGAGGCGCTCGAGCCGCTCGGCGGCAAAGCGCAGGCTTTCGACAATCTCGACGCGCTGGTCAAGGCGGTGGTTCACGCAGCGCGCCCCGGCGACCAGATTCTGGTGATGAGCAACGGCGGCTTCGGCGGCGTGCATCAGAAGCTGCTCGACGCACTTTCCGCGCGAGGGGCTTCGTGATCCTTTATCTGCACGGTTTCCGCTCGTCACCTAATTCGTTCAAGGCGCGCGTGCTGGCGGCGCGCCTCGTCGAACTCGGCCGCAGCGACGAATGGTGCTGTCCGATGCTGCCGGTCTCGCCGTTCGAGACCGTGGCGCTCGCCGAATCGCTGGTGGCGGCTGCGAAGCCGAAAGACGTCACGGTGATCGGCAGTTCGCTCGGCGGCTACTTCGCCACGCATCTCGCCGAGAAGCACGGCTGGCCGGCGGTGCTGCTGAACCCGGCGGTCGTGCCGCAGCGCGACCTGAGCGCCTATCTCGGCGAGCAGCCGCTGTGGCACGGCGGCGGCAGCATCACCGTCGAGCCGCATCATCTGGACGAGCTGCGCGCGCTCGGCGTCGCGTCGATCACGCGGCCCGAACGCTATTATTTGATGGCCGCCACCGGCGACGAAGTGCTCGATTACCGCGAAATGCTCGCGCACTATCCGGGCGCGCGCACTACGCTGATCGAAGGGAGTGACCACGCGATCAGCGAGTTCGCGCAATACGTCGACGAGGTGCTGGCCTTTTGCGATGCCGAAGACGTCGAGCCGCCGGCGCCGCGCGAAGCGGCCTGAGCGTGCCGACGATCCCGCAGCGAGGCCGTTGCGGATCACCAGAATCATGCCGCCGGCGCGCGTGTATCGCGCCGCGGATCCACTACCACGAACACGTTGCCGTGCCGCGCACGCAGTGACCGATAGCTGAACCCAATCGGGCGCGCCGGCAGATGCAAGACAGAACGAGAGTATTGAGTGAACGTTTTCTTCGAGGAATCGGGCAGTTTCAAGGCGGGCAGCGTGCTGTCGCGCCAGGGCGATGCTTTTCAGGTCGAGCTGCCGGGCGGCCGGCGCGCCAAGGTGCGCGCGAAAGACGTGCTGATCGAATTCGAAAAGCCGGGCGCGGGCGAACTGATGCAACAGGCTGACGCCGCCGCGCAGGACATCGATCTGGACTTCCTGTGGGAATGCGCACCGGACGACGAATTTCCGTTTGCCACGCTGGGCGCCGAGTACTTTGGCGAAGCGTTCGGCGCCATCGAGCGCGCGGCGCTGGTGTTGCGCATGCACGGCGCACCGGTGTACTTCCGCCGCAAGGGCCGCGGCATGTACCAGCGCGCGCCGCAGGAGCAGCTCAAGATGGCGCTCGCCGGGCTGGAGCGCAAGCGCCAGCAGGCGCTGGTGCAGGCAGGTTACGAAGACGAACTGAAGGCGGGCCGTCTTCCGGAAGGTTTCAGCGGCAGCAAGGCGCTGGCTTTGCTCACGAGGCCGGACAAGAACACGATCGAATACAAGGCGCTCGAAGGCGCGGCAGCGGCGCGCGGCATTTCGCAGGCGCGGCTGATGCTCGAGTGCGGCGGAATTCCATCGGCTCGCGCGTTGCATGAGGCGAAATTCCTCTCCGAGTTTTTCCCGCACGGCACCGGTTTTCCGCCGGTCACGGTCGGCACATTGCCGGAAGATCTGCCGGAAGCCGATGTAGAGGCGTTCTCGATCGACGACATCACTACGACCGAAATCGACGATGCATTCTCCGTCGAGCATCTGGCCGACGGCCGCGTGCGGATCGGCGTGCACATCGCCGCGCCGGCGCTCGGCATTGCCCGTGGCGACGATGTCGATGCGATCGCACGTACGCGTTTGTCGACTGTCTATATGCCGGGCGACAAGATCACGATGCTGCCCGATAGCGTCGTGGAAGCGTTCACGCTGGCTGAAGGTGGCTTGCGGCCGGCTCTGTCGCTCTACGTGATCATCAATCGCGAGACGCAGGAAATCGTGGCGAGTGAAACGCGCGCCGAGCGCGTGTTCGTGAAGAACAATCTGCGCCACAACACGCTGGATGAGCTGGTCACCGAAGAGGCGCTCGCCGCCGGCACCGGCGACTATCCGCACAAGGAAGACATCGCCGTGCTGTGGCCGTTCGCGCAGGCGCTGTTCGAAAAGCGTCAGACCGCGCGCGCCGGTTACGGCCTGCGCCGCGAAGTGCAGCGCAACACCGATTTCAACTTCTATGTGGAAGGCGAGCACATCACGATCACGCCGCGCAGGCGTGGCTCGCCGCTCGACACGATCGTCGCGGAGCTCGCGATTCTCGCAAACTCGTCGTGGGGCGCGTTCCTGCATGACCACGGCGTGCCGGGCATCTATCGTTCGCAGCGCGCGTTCGGCGCGCCAACCGGTCCGAAACGCACCCGCATGCAAACCAATGCTGCGCCGCACGAAGGCCTGGGCGTCACGCAATACGCGTGGAGCACGTCGCCGCTGCGCCGCTATGTCGACCTCGTGAACCAGTGGCAGTTGCTCGCCTGCGTGCAGCATGGCGTGACCGCGAAACTGGCTGCGCCGTTCAAGCCTAAGGACGCCGATCTGTTCGCCGTCGTGCAAGGTTTCGACGACACCTACACGGCGTATGCCGATCACCAGCGCCGCATGGAGTACTTCTGGTGCCTGCGCTGGCTGAAGCAGGAGAACAGGAAGCAGGTGGTGGCATCGGTGGTGAAGGGCGATCTCGTGCGTCTGGAAGAGATTCCGCTGCTGCTGCACGTGCCGGGTCTCGGCGTGCACGCACGCGGTACGCGCTTGCAGATGGAAGTGATGTCGATCGACGAACTGACCGTCGAAGCGTCCGTGCGCCTATTGCATGTGCTCGACGCGCCGACGGTGACGAGCGGCAGCGAAGCTGAAGAAGCTGACGAGGGTGAAGAGGAAATCATCGACGTGGCGGAAGAAAGCGCCGAAGGCGAAGCCGAGGCTCAGGCGGAAGCCGACCTCGACGGCGGCGCGGCGGAACCGGGCGATGCCGAAAACGCCGCCGGCACCAGCGATGCGGCAGCCGGCCAGCAGCACGTAGCGGAGCCGGGACGATGAGCGTCAGCGATTCGCGCGACCGCTACGCGGTCATCGGCAACCCGGTCGGCCATAGCAAATCGCCATTCATTCATGGCCGCTTTGCCGCGCAAACCGGCGAGCCGATCGAGTACGGCCACCTGCTCGCGCCGGTCGATGGGTTCGTGCCGCATGTGCGCGCTTTTATCGAAGCTGGCGGTCGCGGCATGAACGTGACGGTGCCATTCAAGCTCGACGCGCATGCGTTCGCTAACACCCTGTCGCCGCGGGCGGCAGCAGCGGGCGCGGTGAACACGCTGCGGTTCGACGGAAACGGTGTCTACGGCGACAACACGGACGGCTTCGGCCTCGTTCGAGACATTGAGGTGAATCTTGGCGTTTCATTGAAGGGCGCACGGATTTTGCTGCTTGGTGCGGGTGGTGCCGCGCGCGGCGTCGTGCTGCCGATGCTGGACCGTTCGCCGCATACGCTGACGATCGTCAACCGTACGGCAGCGAAGGCTGAAGTGTTAGTGGACCAGTTCGCGCAGGCGGCACGCGATGCCGCTTGCCGTCTGACCGGCGGCAGCGCGCGAGCGATCGAAGCAGGCACATACGACGTGATCGTCAACGCGACGGCGGGCAGTCTGGATGCTTCGTTGCCGGACTGCGACGACCGCGCGTTCGGCACCGGTACGCTCGCTTACGACATGATGTACGGCGCGCATCCGACGGTGTTCATGGAGCACGCGCGGAAGCTGGGTGCACGGGGCGCCGACGGTCTCGGCATGCTGGTCGAGCAGGCAGCCGAATCGTTTTACGTGTGGCGAGGCGTGCGGCCCGACGGCGCGCCGGTGCTGGCCGAATTGCGAGCGTTGTTGACGGCGCCGCCGCACGGCTAGACCCCCGCTTTAACTTCCGGAATACGCAACTCGCCAACCCACACGTTCACCGACTCGAGGACTCCAGGCACGATGAAAACAACGCGGCGCGCGAGCCGGCCAGGTCCGGTGCGATGGATCGTTTATCTCGGCGCCGTGGTGGCGATTGCGTGGCTTGCGACGCAGGCGTTTTACTTCGCGCAGATCGCGGTGTGGAATTACACGAATCCTCAGTCGACCGCTTTTATGCGGTCGGACGCGTGGCGCTTGTCGCAGGATCGGCCTGATCTGTCTGTGCAACGCACGTGGGTGCCGTACGAACAGATTTCGCACAATCTGAAGCGAGCGATTATCGCTTCCGAAGACGCGAACTTCGTGAATAACAACGGCTACGAGACCGACGCCATTTTGCAGGCGTGGGAGAAGAACAAGGCCAAGGGCAAGATCGTTCGCGGCGGCTCGACGATTACTCAGCAGTTGGCGCGGAATCTTTTTCTATCTCGTGAGAAGAGCTATATCCGCAAGGGCCAGGAACTGATCATCACGTGGATGCTCGAGACCCTGATGGACAAGCAGCGGATCTTTGAGATTTATCTCAACTCCGTTGAGTGGGGAAATGGGGTTTATGGCGCGGAGGCGGCCGCGCATTATTACTACAAGACTTCCGCTGCCAAATTGACTGCGGGGCAGTCGGCGCGGCTGGCTGTGATGCTGCCGCAGCCTAAGTATTTTGATGAGCACAGGAGCTCAGGGTATCTTGCTCAACGTTCGCGGGTGATTGCGCGGCGGATGGGGGCGGCTGAGTTGCCTGACTAGCGCCGTGCACGGCACCGGAGAGCTATATGGGCGTCTGGTCAGCGACGGGAAAGCGAAGACTGATCTCGATTGGCAAGCCGTTTTTGTCCTTCAACCTGAAGACCAGGTCTTTGGTTGCCGAGGTGAGATGCAGGATGCCGATTGTGTTGTACGGGGTGAACGGTTCGCAAAACTTTGCGTTCTCGACACTGAAAACCGGTAACGCAAGATGACATAGCCAGTTGCAAAGCGACGGCAGGGGATGCACCGGAAGTGAATCAGACCAGATTGCGCCATTAAGAGCCGTTTGATCGCAAACGAGAGTGCCATGCGTCGCTCTCAATCCTTGATCGAAATGTTGGGCCCAATGCGCCCAATGCGGTGCATCTGCTGTGAGCGCGAATACGCCCGCGTTAAAGTAATTCTGCGTTAGCGATTGAGTCGAGAAATTTTCGTTGTAGTACTGAGCGAGGCGATGCGCTCGCCATGAAGCCGTTATGTTCTGTTTATAGGCTACCTGAAGCTCAGGCACGATGCCCAATTCGCCGTCTTTCGCTGCGTTGAACAACCAGTTGAAAACGAACCGCTCCTGAACCCAGGCGTCACAGTCAATCCAGACATACATGTCATAGCCGGGGAAGTACGCGGGAAGAAACGGCCGGGCCGTTAGCGATCGCAGATAAGGCATGCGTTCGCGCATTGCCGGATCGACTGGCAGGTCCCAGCCGGGTTCGACGACGTGCGCACCCTGTGAGCAAACCCAGGCGCGGTTTTCTGCATTCAGGCCCACGTCGAGACACCCGATGTCCGAGTAGGGCTGCGGATTTCCGAATTGTTTGAGGGAATTCAGTAAGCCGCGCAAGAGGGGCATGTATGCGTCGTTTGAGGCGGTTGCTATGAGTACGCGCATTGAATGTCAATCTTGAAATTAAGTCCGTTAAAGGATATTCTTTTTAATTAAATTGGCAATGAGACAATTCTTAAAATTATTATATATGGGGTGTTGCGACTATTAATTTTTTTAAGGATAAAAAACCATCTAAAAAAGATTGAGGGTAGAATGGCGTGCCTAAAAGCAGTGGCAGTATTTCGCCGCACGATTCATTGGCCCTTTCCCTGAAATGTTGAACTTCGAATTACGACCGGCGTGGACATCGGCCGCGTCTGCGGCGCCCATTATTTCCGTGGTGGTCCCGCTTTATAACCACGCCCCGTATATCGAAGCCGCGCTTGGCAGTGTGCTGAGCCAGACCTCCGCCGCTGACGAAATCATCCTGATCGACGACGGCTCGTCGGATAACGGCTTCGAGCTCGCGCAACAGGTGCTCTCGAATGTGCCTCACGCGAAGACCTTCAGGCAGGAAAATGCGGGCGCGCATACCACGATCAACCGGGGCATTGAACTCAGCAGCGGCGATTACATCGCCGTACTGAACTCGGACGACCTCTTCGCGCCGGCGAAGCTCGAATGTTGTCGGGCGATCCTTCGTGAGCGGCGAGACGTCGGCTTGATCGCGGGAAATTTGGGCATCATTGACGGTAACGGTGTTCGCCTGCAGTCGGGTTTCGCGATCGACTGGCTCGACCGTGCCCGACGCTTTCTCCATGAGACGAAGCTGCCGCAACTCGCGCTGTTGAATGAGAATTTCGTCGCGACGACATCGAACATGGTGTTCGCACGCGAGCTTTGGCGCGCGGCGGGCGGATTCCAGTCACTTCGGTATTGCCACGATCTGGACTTCCTGATGTTCGCTTGCGCTAACAGCAGCGTGTACCTCGACCTGGAAGAGGAGCACATTGCCTATCGGGTGCACCCGAACAATACGATCTGGGAAGACCAGAGCAAGGTGCGCGTCGAGGTGGCTGCGGTGATCGCACAGGCGTTATGCGCGGCCGGGCCGCGACTATTCTCGGCTGATCTCGACGAACAGGACCTGGCCGCGTTTCTGCGGGTTTTGCGCAACCGCCGGTTGACCGAATTGGTCAGCTACTTTCAGACCGTGTTTCCTGCTTTTGCGAACCGGGCGGCGTTCTACGCCCATGTCGCGGATTCCAGTCGTGTGGCTGCATTTCAGGCCGCTCTGGCTGGCGGCGGCCACTAGAACCCGTCACGAATCCGTCGCCATTGCGGCTTGAGTTTTCCCCATCCTCGCGTCGAGCCCTCGCTCGACGCTTTCCCCAAGCCTTTCGTTTCCCACGTCTCCGGGTATCCGGCCGCATAGCGAGCCCGCGCTGGCCGATCGAGCCGCGACTCGCGTTCCCACGATGTTCGCGCCCGCTTCATCGTCGGTCGCGCGCCTAGGGCTATGGTGCGGCGCATGACTGCTGCTAAATGACGTCAATATCCCAATATATGGTCCAATCATTCACATATTGGAGATTTGAAAAAAGCCGCCCTACAATGCATACCAACACGCCGGCGACGCACACAACGGATCGCCACGGCCAGCAAAAAAACCGGAGACAAGCCAGTGACGCCATCGACCTCGCGGCAGGAAGCTCGCGCTTGCAGTTCATCGCACCACGCCAGCGGCCTCGCGCCGTAGCCCACCCAAAATCCTCTGCCTATCGCCATGAACAAAGCGATGCCTACTCACGCCGCCAGCACGTCCGCCGCCGATGTCACGCCGCAGGCGGAGCTGCCCAGTGCCGCCCCGCAACTGGCCGGCGCCGTAAAAAAGCCGCACGCCGCAGCGCCAAACGGCGTGGTTGACGAAATCGCCTTGCCGAGCACGTTGCTCGACATCACGCCGCAACAGGCCGGTACGCAAACACTGCTGCGCGGCCTCGCGATTCTGGAAGCCGCCGCCGCCGGTGTCCGCGATCTGCGCACCTTCGGCGCAGCGCTCGGCACGACCCGCAGCACCACGCATCGGCTGGTGAGCAGCCTCGTTCAGGCGCGCTATCTGCGGCAAGTGCAAGGCGGCTATCTGCTCGGCCCGAAGCTGATCGAACTCGGCACCATCGCGCTCGAACAGATGCCGCTGACGGCCGTGGCCCGTCAGCACCTCGAATCGCTCGCCGAGCAAACGCTCGACACGATCCACCTCGGTGTGCGCGATGGCGACGACGTGCTGTACATCGACAAAATCCCCGGCACCCGTGGCCTCGAAATGCGCTCGCGCGTCGGTCACCGGATGCCGCTGGCGTCGACGGGGATCGGCAAAGCCATGATGCTCGACCTCACGCCGGACGTCTGGCAGTCGCTCTTCGAAGCATCGCGGCGTGCGCTCGCCGGCGTCAGTTTCAAGCCGGATAACCGCCCCGATGCGCAGACTTTCATGCAGCGCATGACCAACTACGCCGCCGGCGGCTACACCTTCGACCTCGAAGAAAACGAAGCGTCGATTCGCTGCGTCGCGGCGCCGGTGCGCGATGCATCGGGCGCAGTCGTGGCGGCGCTGTCGGTGGCGAGCACGATTCCGTATATGTCGCTCGAGCGCATGGATGAACTGATTCCGGTCGTGCAGCGCGAAGCGCGTGCGATCTCGGAGGAACTCGGCTGGCGTGCTCCGCAACCGGCAACCCGCAGGATCAAGCGATGAAGCGAGCGGTTTCTCACACGCAAGCGGCCAATCCGGTGCACGCCGCCGCGGTCGCCGACGCTACCCTCCAAGACGCAGCGCTCATTGCGCTCGACTGGGGCACGACGTCGCTGCGCGCGTATCTGTACGACGCGGCCGGCGAGGTACTGGCGACGCGGGCATCGACGGCCGGCATCATGAATTTGCCGCGTAGCGCCGAGCAAGGCGGCTTCGACGCGGCCTTCGAGGACGCGTGCGGCGCATGGCTCGAACAGGCGCCCGCCGTGTCGGTGATCGCAGCCGGTATGGTCGGCAGCGCGCAAGGCTGGCTCGAAGCACCGTATGTCGACGCGCCGGCGAGTGCGGATGCGCTGGTGGCCGGCATCGTCCGTGTGAAAGCCGCGTGCGGCGTGACGCTGCACATCGTGCCGGGCGTCCTGCAGCGCGGCGAGCTGCCCAACGTCATGCGCGGCGAAGAAACCCAGATTTTCGGCGCGCTCGGGCAGGACACAGGTGCAGCGGACAGCGGTAAGCGCGCACTGATCGGCTTGCCTGGCACGCACGCGAAGTGGGCCGTCGTGCAGGCGGGCCGCATCGAACGCTTTCATACCTTCATGACCGGTGAAGTGTTCGCGGCATTGCGAGAGCACACCATCCTCGGCCGCACGATGGTCACGCCGGATCGTCCGGATACCGCTTCGTTTCTGCACGGCGTGAACATCGCTCGCGATAAAGGTCAGGCGGGCATGCTGGCCACCGTATTCAGCTCCCGCACGCTCGGGCTCACCGGACAACTTTCGCGCGAACAGCAGCCGGACTATCTGTCGGGTTTGCTGATCGGGCACGAACTGGCCGGTCTCGAAGCCGTGCTGACGCAACAGCAAAACTCGCTCGCCGGCCAGCATCTGCGTTTGATCGGCAATGAAGCGCTGTGCGAGCGCTATCGCGTGGCTCTGGTGCAATTCGGTTGCACTCACGCGGAGCTGGTGAAGCACGCCACCGAGCGCGGCCTGTGGCGCGTCGCCACCCAGGCGGGGCTCGTCAAGCCCACGCCCCAAGCGGCGCACGTCGGCTAACCGGCTGCGCCGCCGCTCACGAAATAAGGAACCGACATGCAACCTCACATCAATCTGCCCGCCCCGTACATGCCGCACGCGGGGTTGATCGCGGCGTTCGAGGTCTGCCCGCTGATCGCGATCATGCGTGGCGTGACGCCCGCCGATGCTGCCGAGCACGGTCAGGCGCTGTACGAAGCCGGCTTTCGCATCGTCGAAGTGCCGTTGAATTCGCCGCAGCCGTTCGACAGCATCGCGGCAATCCGAAAGGTGTTGCCGGCTGACGCGATCGTGGGTGCCGGCACGGTGCTGCATCCGAGTTTCGTCAACGACGTGAAGTCGGCGGGCGGCGAGCTGATCGTGATGCCGCATAGCGACCCGGAGGTCGTCGTTGCCGCGAAAGCGCAAGGCATGGCCTGCGCGCCGGGTGTGGCGACGCCGAACGAAGCCTTTATCGCGCTGAAAAACGGCGCGGATGTGTTGAAGATGTTCCCCGCCGAACAACTCGGCTGCCAGGTCGTGAAGGCGTGGCGCGCGGTGATCGCGGCGGAAGTGCCGCTGGTGCCGGTTGGTGGGATCACGCCGGACAACATGGGTCCGTTTTTGAGTGCCGGCGCGAATGGCTTCGGCCTCGGCTCGGCGCTGTACAAGCCGGGACAGAGCGCGGCGGTGACCGCGTCGCACGCGAAGGCGTTCATCAACGGGTTGCGCATCGCCCGTGCAGGCGCGAAGAAATGAAGCGGCTCGCCGACAAAGTCACGTTGATCACCGGCGCCGGGCGCGGCATCGGTGCGGCGATCGCGTTTGCGTTTGCGCGCGAGGGCGCGGCGGTCGTGCTGGCGGAACTCGATATCGAAATCGCGCAGCAGACGGCGGAACAGATCAAGGCACAAACCGGCGCACGCGTGCTGGCGGTGCAGACGGATGTGACGCAATCGGCCTCGGTTCAGCACGCGGTGAGCGAGGCTGAACAGGCGTTCGGTGCGCTCGACGTACTGGTCAACAACGCCGGCATCAACGTGTTCTGCGACCCGTTGACGATGACCGACGACGACTGGCGCCGTTGCTTCGCGGTCGATCTCGACGGCGTCTGGAATGGGTGTCGCGCGGTGTTGCCGGGCATGGTCGAACGCGGCGCGGGCAGCATCGTGAATATCGCGTCGACGCATGCATTCAAGATCATTCCGGGATGTTTTCCGTACCCGGTCGCGAAACATGGCGTGATCGGATTGACGCGTGCGCTCGGCATCGAATACGCGCCGCGCAACGTGCGGGTCAACGCGATCGCGCCGGGGTACATCGAAACGCAATTGACGCACGACTGGTGGAACGAACAAGCCGATCCGGCTGCCGCGAAACAGGCGACGCTCGCTCTGCAACCGATGAAGCGCATTGGCCGCCCGGAAGAAGTAGCGATGACGGCGGTGTTTCTCGCTTCGGATGAGGCGCCGTTCATCAACGCCACCTGCATCACGGTGGATGGCGGCCGCTCGGCGGTGTATCACGACTGAACGTAGTGGGGCAGCACGCAACAGGAAGCGGGAAACGCAATAAGAAGCAAACGGGCAGCAAGAACAAAGCAGCAAGGTTTCACCGGACGACGCGCTGGCCGCGTGTGTCATACCCGGTACAAGAAGACGCGGCCGATACCTTCTCGTTATCAATTAGTCAGGAGACACGCATTATGAAACGAAGAATTTTCCTCACGCTGGCAGCAGCGGCGGCGGGTGTGCTCTTCAACGCACCGGTGGCGCAAGCCGCGGATCCGGTCAAGATCGGCTTCCTCGTGAAGCAGCCGGAAGAACCGTGGTTCCAGGACGAATGGAAGTTCGCCGAAATGGCCGCCAAGGAGAAGGGCTTCACGCTGGTGAAGATCGGCGCGCCGTCGGGCGAGAAGGTGATGAGCGCTATCGACAATCTGTCGGCTCAGAAAGCGCAAGGCTTTGTGATCTGCACGCCTGACGTCAAGCTCGGACCGGGCATCGTCGCCAAGGCGAAGGCCGACGGCCTGAAGATGATGACGGTGGACGACCGCCTCGTCGACGGCGCGGGCAAGCCGATCGCATCGGTGCCGCATATGGGCATCTCGGCGTACAACATCGGCAAGCAGGTGGGCGATGGCCTGGCCGCGGAAATCAAGAAGCGCGGCTGGGACATGAAGGACGTCGGCGCGATCGACGTGACCTACGAACAGCTGCCGACCGCGCATGACCGCACGACCGGCGCGACCGACGCGCTGGTTGCCGCCGGCTTCCCGAAGGCGAACATCATCGCCGCGCCGCAAGCGAAGACGGACACGGAAAACGCGTTCAACGCCGCCAACATCGCGCTGACGAAGAACCCGAACTTCAAGCACTGGGTGGCTTACGCGCTGAACGACGAAGGCGTGCTCGGCGCGGTGCGCGCAGCGGAAGGCCGCGGCTTCAAGGCGGACAACATGATCGGTATCGGCATCGGCGGTTCGGAATCGGCACTGAACGAATTCAAGAAGCCGTCGCCGACCGGCTTCTACGGCACGGTCATCATCAGCCCGAAGCGCCACGGCGAAGAAACCTCGACGCTGATGTACGACTGGATCACGCAAGGCAAGGAACCGCCGATGCTCACGCTGACGAGCGGAATGCTGGCCACGCGTGACAACGTTGCCGATGTGCGCCAGAAGATGGGCCTCGCGGCAAATTAAGCGGCTGAAAGCGTAGTTAAATGAAGTGAACTGCCGGTGCGTCGTTTCTCCAGGGATTGGGCGCGCCGGCAACAGCAATACAAGATCAGCAGTTGAGACAGACCACGCTTTGTGCCCATGAGGCACCTGAAGAAGCACGGTTCACACGAAGCAATGGGACGGCAGCAGGCGCTAACGCGCTAATTCCCGTCGACATAGGAGGCGAAGTGTCAGCGACGCTACGTTTTGACAATATCGGCAAAGTCTTTCCAGGCGTGCGCGCGCTCGACGGTGTGTCCTTCGACGTCAACGTCGGCCAGGTGCACGGCCTGATGGGCGAAAACGGCGCAGGGAAATCGACCCTGCTAAAGATTCTCGGTGGTGAATACCAGCCCGATTCGGGCCGCGTGATGATCGACGGCAATGAGGTGCGCTTCACGAGCGCGGCGTCGTCGATCGCGGCGGGGATCGCGGTGATTCACCAGGAACTGCAATACGTGCCCGATCTGACGGTCGCGGAAAACCTGCTGCTGGGCCAGTTGCCGAACTCGCTCGGCTGGGTCAACAAGCGCGAAGCCAAACGCTTCGTGCGTGAGCGCCTCGAAGCGATGGGCGTGGCGCTGGATCCGAACGCGAAGCTGCGCAAGCTCTCGATCGCGCAACGGCAGATGGTCGAAATCTGCAAGGCGCTGCTGCGCAACGCACGCGTGATCGCACTGGATGAACCGACCAGCTCGCTGTCGCATCGCGAGACCGAAGTGCTGTTCAAACTGGTGCGCGATCTGCGTGCCGACAACCGCGCGATGATCTACATCTCGCACCGCATGGACGAGATCTACGAGCTGTGCGATGCCTGCACGATCTTCCGCGACGGCCGCAAAATTGCTTCGCATCCGACGCTCGAAGGCGTGAAGCGCGACACCATTGTCAGCGAAATGGTCGGACGTGAAATCGCCGACATTTACAACTACTCTTCACGGCCGCTCGGCGAAGTGCGCTTCGCGGCGAAAGCGATCGAAGGGCATGCGCTCGCGCAGCCGGCCAGCTTCGAAGTGCGGCGCGGCGAGATCGTCGGCTTCTTCGGTCTGGTGGGTGCCGGGCGCAGCGAACTGATGCATCTGGTGTACGGCGCCGATCACAAGAAGGCCGGCGAAATCGTGCTCGACGGCAAGCCGATCAAGGTGCGCAGCGCGGGTGAGGCGATCAAGCACGGCATCGTGCTGTGTCCGGAAGACCGCAAGGAAGAGGGCATCGTCGCGATGGCGACCGTGTCGGAGAACATCAATATCAGTTGCCGCCGTCACTATCTGCGCGCCGGGATGTTCCTCGATCGCAAGAAAGAAGCGGAAACCGCCGACCGTTTTATCAAGCTGCTGAAGATCAAGACGCCGAGCCGTCGTCAGAAGATTCGTTTTCTGTCGGGCGGCAACCAGCAGAAGGCGATTCTGTCGCGCTGGCTGGCCGAGCCCGATCTGAAGGTCGTGATTCTCGACGAGCCGACGCGCGGGATCGACGTCGGCGCCAAGCATGAGATCTATAACGTGATTTATCAGCTTGCCGAACGCGGCTGCGCGATCGTGATGATTTCGTCGGAATTGCCGGAAGTGCTCGGCGTATCCGACCGGATCGTCGTGATGCGCCAGGGTCGGATTTCCGGCGAGCTGGCGCGTAAGGACGCAACGGAACAATCAGTGTTGGGCCTCGCCTTGCCGCAAAGCTCGACAGCGCTGCCCGGAACCGCAGCCACTGAGCAAGCGGCCTGAACATTATTTGGACGAAAGTCCGGCAACCCGTGGGGAACGGGAGGAGTCTTCAACATGCAAGCCAGAGAAAACCTCGCGCAACAAGCCGCAAAAAGTGCGGCCGAAGCGCTGATTCCGCAAGGCAACGACAAGGCGAAATGGTGGCAGCAGATCACCGAGTACAGCCTGATCCTGATCTTCATCGTGATGTTCATCACGATGTCGCTGACGGTCGACCACTTCTTCTCGATCGAGAACATGCTCGGTCTCGCCCTGTCGATTTCGCAGATCGGCATGGTCGCGTGCACGATGATGTTCTGTCTGGCGTCCCGCGATTTCGACTTGTCGGTGGGTTCGACGGTCGCGTTCGCCGGTGTGTTGTGCGCAATGGTGCTGAACGCGACCGGTAACACGTTCATCGCGATCATCGCGGCGGTGTTCGCGGGTGCGGTGATCGGCTTCGTCAACGGCGCCGTGATCGCCTACCTGCGCATCAACGCACTGATCACGACGCTCGCGACGATGGAAATCGTCCGCGGTCTCGGGTTTATCGTGTCGCACGGTCAAGCCGTGGGCGTGTCGTCGGATACGTTTATCGCGCTGGGCGGCTTGAGCTTCTTCGGCGTGTCGCTGCCAATCTGGGTCACGCTGCTGTGCTTCATCGTCTTCGGCGTGATGCTCAATCAGACCGTGTACGGCCGTAATACGCTGGCAATCGGCGGCAATCCGGAAGCCTCGCGTCTTGCCGGTATCAATGTCGAACGCACGCGCGTTTATATCTTCCTGATTCAAGGCGCCGTCACCGCGCTGGCCGGTGTGATTCTGGCTTCGCGGATTACGTCGGGCCAGCCGAATGCGGCGGAAGGCTTCGAGCTGAATGTGATTTCGGCGTGCGTGTTGGGCGGCGTGTCGCTGCTCGGCGGTCGTGCGACGATCTCCGGTGTCGTGATCGGCGTGCTGATCATGGGGACCGTCGAGAACGTGATGAACCTGATGAACATCGACGCGTTCTATCAGTACCTCGTGCGTGGCGCGATCCTGCTCGCCGCTGTGCTGCTCGACCAGTTGAAGAACCGCGGTTCACGGGATTAAACCCGCGGCTCCCCCACCTTGCTCTAAAAGGAATCGAACGATGTCGTCTCCGGCCAATGCAAACGACCGCCTCGCGGACAACGCGTTTGCCCGCTATCCGAGTCTCGTCGACCGAACGGTGTTGATCACGGGCGGCGCGACCGGTATCGGCGCATCGTTCGTCGAGCATTTTGCGGCGCAGGGTGCGCGCGTCGCGTTCTTCGATATCGATGCGACCGCGGGTGAAGCGCTCGCCGACGAGCTCGGCGATTCGAAACACAAGCCGCTGTTCCTGCCCTGCGATCTGACCGACATCGACGCGCTGCAAAAAGCGATCGCCGATGTGAAGGCCGCACTCGGTCCGATTCAGGTGCTCGTGAACAACGCCGCGAACGACAAACGCCACGCGATTGGCGACGTGACGCGCGAGTTTTTCGACGCGGGCATCGCGGTGAATATCCGTCACCAGTTCTTCGCAGCACAAGCGGTGATGGAGGACATGAAAGCCGCCAACGCGGGTTCGATCATCAACCTGGGTTCGATCAGCTGGATGCTGAAGAACGGCGGCTACCCGGTGTATGTGATGTCGAAATCGGCGGTGCAGGGTTTGACGCGTGGTCTCGCGCGCGACCTCGGTCACTTCAATATCCGCGTCAATACGCTGGTGCCGGGCTGGGTGATGACGGAAAAGCAGAAACGTTTGTGGCTCGACGATGCGGGCCGTCGCTCGATCAAGGAAGGCCAGTGCATCGATGCTGAACTGCAACCGTCCGATCTCGCTCGCATGGCGCTGTTCCTCGCCGCCGATGACAGCAGGATGATTACCGCGCAGGACATCGTCGTCGACGGAGGCTGGGCGTGAGTGCCGGCGTGTCTGCGGGTTCGGATGCGGGTGCGGGTGCGGCTTTGCCTGCACACAGCGCGGCGCTGCTGCTCGACACGAAATGCACGCTCGGCGAAGGCGCGACGTGGTGCGCGAGGACCGATCGCTTCTACTGGAACGACATCGAAGGCGCGCGTCTGTGGCGCTATGACCCGCGCGACGGCGGCAGCACGTTCTGGCGCATGCCCGAGCGTCTCGGGAGTTTTGCGTTGTGCGCCGATCCGCGCTACCTGCTGCTCGGATTGGCGACGCATCTGGCGTTCTTCGATCTGACAACCGGCGAGACGCAGCGTATCGTCGACGTCGAACCTGGCTTGAACACGCGCGTGAACGACGGCCGCTGCGATCGTCAAGGTCGTTTCGTATTCGGTACGAAAGACGAAGGCTCGCCGCTGCAGGCGGTCGGCGGGTTTTATCGTCTGAATCACGATTTGTCGCTGGAGCGATTGCCGTTGCCCGCACCGGCGATCTCGAACAGCATCGCGTTCAGTCCCGACGGCGCGGCGATGTACTACGGCGATTCGCCGACGCGTGAAATTCGCGTCTGCGACTATCGCGCGGACGGCAGCGTTGCCAACGACCGTGTCTTTACGACATTAACGGATGCGACCGGCGAGCTCGACGGTTCGACCGTCGACCGCGACGGTGGCGTGTGGAACGCGCAATGGGGCGGCAGGCGAGTGGTGCGGTATGGCCCCGATGGCGTGGAAACCGAGCGTGTCGACGTGCCGACCGCGCAGCCGAGTTGCGTCGCGTTTGGCGGCCCCTCAAGAGGACTTCCGTCAGGGCCTGTGCAACTGGACACGTTGTACATCACGAGTGCGCGTATCGATCTCGATGCCGCCGCGCTCGCGGGCGATTCTCATGCGGGCGGCGTGTTCGTCGCAACGCCCGGACGACAAGGTTTGCCGGAGCCGGTGTTCCAAGGCGCGCCCGCATAGCGCAGAATGGCGCAACCTCAGTCTCGAGGCAGCAGAGTGTAGTCGCGCAGTGACTTTGTAAGTGAACCAGCGTTGATGTCGCAAACCCAGTGCCAGCAAATCGGCAGTAGATCGGCAGCATGCAGTTCGGACCCTGAGGCGACTTGTGCAAAAAAAATCGCCCAACAGCATCCGTCAGCAATGACGGCAACGTCCCACGCCTCTCGATGGAGCCAGATATGACTGTTGCGAATCCTGTTTCCGCCTCTTCTCAGAGCCGACGCGCGCGACTTAACGCGGCGGCCAATCCGGTGCTTCCGGGTCCCAGTACTTCTGCGGTTGCGGTCGGTGAGACGAGCGGCGGCGAGCTCGCGTGCATCACGCTCGCCAACGCGCATTTGCGCCTCGATGTCGCGCCGACGCTCGGTGGCGGCGTCACCCGTTTCGATTGGCGCAACGACGGCGCGCTCACGCCGATTTTCCGGCGCTGCCGTCACATCGCCTCGGATACCCAGCCGAACCAGTTGGCATGCTATCCGCTGCTGCCGTATTCGAATCGCATAGGCGGCGGTCATTTCAACGTGGCGGGGCGGCGTGTCGAGGTGCCGCAAAATCGCGCTGACGAAGCCTTGCCGATTCATGGCGACGGTTGGCTCTCGGCCTGGCAGGTCGCGGAGTCAGACCGCGAAAACGTCCGTCTGACGCTCGATCGCCACGACGGCAAACCGTACGCGTTCCGCGCGACGCAAACCTATACGCTGGACGGCCCCACGCTCGTCATCACGCTGGACATCGAGAATGCCGGCCGCGAGGCGCTGCCTTTCGGGCTGGGCGTGCATCCATTTTTTGTGCGTGACGCCGACACCGAACTGTCGGCGGCGGCCGGCGGCCTGTGGCTTTCCGGCGACGACTGGCTGCCGGTGCGCCACGTGCCGGCGCCGCCCGCATGGCAATTCGGCGTGGCGTATCCCTTGCCGGAAACCATCGTCAATCACGCGTTCACGGGCTGGAGCGGGCAGGCGGCGGTGGTGTGGCCGAAGCGGCGGCTGTCGCTGAATATCGCTGCCGACACCGACTACTACGTGCTGTACACCCCGCCGCGCGAAGACTTCTTCTGCTTCGAGCCGGTCGATCATCCGATCAACGCGATGAATCTGGCGGGCGGCGCGTGCGAGAACGGGATGACGATGCTCGCGCGCGGCGAACGGCTCACGCGTACGTTCCGCTTTACCGTCGAACGCACGGGTTTGCGCTCGATGCCGGGCGCGCGTGGTTCGCGCCGGCGGCAGTAGGGCGCGAGCAGGGCGCAGCGGTACGGTGTACCCGTCGTCACGCCCCAGCCCGAGCCGGTGTGACGCTTGGCCGCGGCTTACCGCGCAGGACAGGTAAAATACGCGCCTCTTCCGTTATCGGCTCGCCGCGAGACTCACCATGTCCAATTTCATCCAGACACTCAACGACGCCTGGCAGCGCACGAACTCGCTGCTGTGCGTCGGCCTCGATCCGGAGCCCAGCAAATTCCCGGGCGCACTCGCGGGCCGTCCCGAAGCGATTTTCGACTTCTGCCGCACCATCGTCGATGCGACCGCGCCTTATGCGTCGTCGTTCAAGCCGCAGATTGCCTACTTCGCCGCTCATCGCGCGGAAGATCAACTCGAGCAGTTGATCGCGCACATTCATGCGAACCACCCGGGCTTGCCGGTGATTCTGGACGCGAAGCGCGGCGATATCGGCAGCACCGCCGAGCAGTACGCGCGTGAAGCCTTCGAGCGGTATCAGGCGGATGCGGTGACGGTTAATCCGTATATGGGTTTCGATTCGATCGAGCCGTATCTGGAGCACGAGGGCAAGGGCGTGATCGTGTTGTGCCGGACTTCGAACGCGGGTGGCTCGGACCTGCAGTTTCTGGAGACGGGCGGACGTCCGCTGTATCAGGTCGTCGCGCAACTGGCGGCGGACAAGTGGAACGCGAGCGGCCAGTTGGCGCTCGTGGTCGGCGCGACTTTCCCGAAGGAAATCGAAGTGGTGCGTGGGATCGTCGGCGATATGCCGTTGCTGATTCCGGGCATCGGCGCGCAAGGCGGCGATGTTCAGGCGACGGTCAACGCCGGCCGGACGGCGAACGGCACGGGCATGCTGATCAACTCGTCGCGGGCGATTATTTACGCCGGTAAGGATGACGATTTCGCCGAAGCCGCAGCTAAGGCTGCGATGGAAACGCGTGACCGGATCAATGCGTTTCGGTGATGGCGGGTGAGGCCGTTCAGGTAACTGGCCCCAGCCGCTCGATAAACGCCGCATGCTGCGGATGCCGCGTTTTTAGCGCCTCGACATCCGCCAGCTCAAACTCGCTGAACTCAAACCCCGGCGCGACCGTGCAGCCCACCAGCGCAAACGTCGCCGGGTCCGCGCATTCCGCGGCAAACCACAGACCCGCGGGCACCACTGCCTGAAACACGGCATCCGAATGCGTCAGCGCATTGCCCAACGTGTGCGTAATCAACGTGCCCGCTTCGTCGAGCACGTGAACATTCAAAGGCTCACCGGCATAAAAATGCCAGACCTCATCGGACTTGATCCGATGCCACGCCGAATGCGCGCCGTCGCAGAGCAGGTAGTAAATCGCGGTGGACGCCGAGCGCGTCTGCGTTGAACTGTCATCGCGGCGTACCGACTCCGCGGATCGATACGTCTCGCTGAAAAATCCGCCTTCCGGATGCGGCTTCAGATCGAAGCGGCGGATCAACTCGTCTTTGGCTGCGTGCGAAGTCGACATATTGGGCATCGTGGCGGCGCCTCAGATTTTGAACCAGACGTTAATGTTCGCGCTCGTCGAGCAGGGCCAGCACGCCGCGCAACGCGTGCGCGGCCGCCTGCACGCGGATCTTCTCGCGATCTCCCTTGAAGACTTTGGTTTCGACGGACGTATGTAGCCGATTGCTCCAGCCGAACGACACCATGCCGACCGGCTTGGTTTCCGTACCACCGCCCGGGCCGGCGACGCCGGTAATCGACACCGACACCTGCGCGCGACTGTTGCGCAGCGCGCCTTCGGCCATCGCGCGCGCTACCTGTTCACTGACCGCGCCGTGCTTTTCGATCAGGTCGGCCGGCACGCCGATCATCTCGCACTTCGCCTGATTCGAATACGTGACGAAGCCGCGCTCGAACCAGCCGCTGCTGCCGGAAATATCGGTGATCGCGGTCGCCACCATGCCGCCTGTGCAGGATTCGGCGGTGACGAGCATCAGGCGCTCGTCGCGCAGGCGGTTGCTCACGCGAATCGCAAGCTGGTGAACCACGGAATCGGTAGGCATGGCGTCAATCCGGAAAACGGGGAACTGCTGCGGGAGGCAGTCGGCAGCCGGTGGCCGGCGGGCAAAGGCCGACCGGCACCAGCCGACGGGCAACGGTTAAACCGACATGCGCCAGAGCGCAATCACGAGCAACGTGAAGAACGCAGCGACCAGGTCGTCGAACATGATGCCAAAACCACCTTTCAGTCGGCGATCGAAATAACCGATGGGCGGCGGTTTAACCATGTCAAAGAAGCGGAATACGATGAACGCCCAGAGTTGCCCGGTCAGCGTGACCGGCGTGACCATCAGCAACACCAGCCAGAACGCGATGATTTCGTCCCAGACGACCGGCGACGGATCGTCGGTACCCAGCTTCTTGGCTGTAAAGCCGCAGATCGCAATGCCGCCGAAAAAGCCGGCGACGATCAGCACGCCCCATTCGACCACGGTCAGATAACGGCTCAGGACGGCGAACGAGGCCCATGCGAACAGGGTACCGACGGTGCCCGGCGCAACCGGCGACAAGCCGCTGCCAAAACCCAGCGACAGAATGTGCAGCGGATGCGACAGCATGAAACGCGCGGTGGCGCGGCGTGGCTGAGGACGGGGCGCGCGCGGGCCGGACGCGTTGGGCTGCGGATGGCCGATCAGATCATCGGCGGGGCCCAGCGGGGGATCAGTCTGCATGGAAATGGTCGAAGCCTTGCAACGTCAGAGTGAGCGGCGCGCCGGCGGCATCGCGCCAGCCGATCGCCGGGCGGTCGGCCGCCGTTTGAAGAGCGCTTATTGTACCGATGCGGGTGACCGGCACGGCCACCTCGCGCCCGGCTGCTTCGACCTTGGCGCGCGCTGCGGCCGGTGCGGTGAAGCACAGTTCGTAATCGTCGCCGCCGGCTAGCGTGCAACGTTGCTGGATCTCGGGCGAGAGGCGGCGTAGCGCGGCCGAACGCGGCACGGCGTCGACGTCGACCGTGGCCTGCATTTCCGAGCGTTCCAGGATGTGCAGCAAGTCGCCGGCGAGCCCGTCAGATAGATCGAGCGCTGCGTGCGCGATGCCCCGCAACGCGAGACCGAGGAAGATGCGCGGCTCGGGACGCTCGAGGGCGCGACGAAACGTCGCAGTGTCGCTGGCATCGGCAGACCACTCTCCGCGCTGGACGCCGAGACCCGCGCGCGCGTCGCCGAGCGTGCCGGAGATCCAGATGTCGTCGCCCGGTTGCGCGGCATCGCGGCGCAACGCAACCTGCGGCTGCACGCTGCCGAACACGGTGATGCACAGATTCAACGGGCCGCCGGTCGTGTCGCCGCCGATCAGATTGCAGCGGTAGCGCTCAGCCAGCGCGAAGAGGCCATCGCTGAAAGCGGCGAGCCACGCTTCGTCGGCTTTGGGCAAGGAGAACGCCAGCGTGAACGCCAGCGGCTCTGCGCCCATCGCGGCCAGGTCCGACAGGTTCACCGCGAGCGCCTTGTGACCGAGCGCCTCGGGATCGATGTCGGGAAAGAAGTGGCGGCCTTCCACCAGCATGTCCGTCGATATCGCCAGCATTTCACCGGGGCGCGGCGCGAGCAGGGCGCAGTCGTCGCCGATGCCGAGTTCGCCTTCTGCAGCACGGGATGACGCAGCGGCTGCGCGGCGGGCGAAGAATCGATCGATCAGCGAAAACTCGGAGAGCATGGTGGCAATGGGTGAACGGATAAGTGCAACAAAAAGCCGCTAACGGCGCGCATTGTACGGAGATGTTCGCGGGTAAACACTCTATTCGCGCACAACTCCGATTCGACTGGTGGTTGGCCCAAAGCGTGCCATGTCTGCCTTTCGCTATATTTCAGTCGCGGCAGTTGTACCCGTATTGAAGGAATTGAGCCGGCAATTGGGGCTACAATGCCGTCGAACATCTATTCTAATCCGCCCTTCGAAGCCCGCCTTATGTCGACTCCCGTCAATAGCAAACTCCGCGAAGCCGCTCTCGATTATCACGAGTTCCCGACCCCCGGGAAGATCGCGATCGCCCCCACCAAGCAGATGATCAACCAGCGCGACCTCGCGTTGGCGTACTCGCCGGGCGTCGCGTTCGCGTGTGAGGAAATCGTCGAAAACCCGCTGAACGCCGCCCGTTTCACCGCGCGCAGCAACCTGGTCGGCGTTGTCACGAACGGCACCGCGGTGCTGGGTCTCGGCAACATCGGGCCGCTCGCCTCGAAGCCGGTCATGGAAGGCAAGGCCGTGCTGTTCAAGAAGTTCGCCGGCATCGACGTGTTCGATATCGAGCTGAACGAGTCCGATCCGCACAAGCTGGTCGAGGTGATTGCCGCGCTCGAGCCGACCTTCGGCGGTATCAACCTCGAAGACATCAAGGCGCCGGACTGCTTCATCGTCGAGCGCGAATGCCGCAAGCGCATGAAGATTCCGGTCTTCCACGATGACCAGCACGGTACGGCGATCGTCGTCGCGGCAGCCATCACTAACGGCTTGAAGGTCGTCGGCAAGGACATCAAGGAGGTCAAGCTGGTGTCGTCCGGCGCGGGTGCGGCGGCGCTGGCCTGTCTGGATCTGCTGGTCGACATCGGCCTGCCGCTCGAAAACATTACAGTCACCGACCTGGCCGGCGTGGTCTACAAGGGCCGCGTCGAACTGATGGACCCGGACAAGGAACGCTTCGCACGCGAAACCGACGCTCGCACGCTCGCTGAGGCGATCGGCGGCGCGGATATTTTCCTCGGCCTCTCGGCCGGCGGCGTGCTGAAGCAGGACATGGTCAAGCAGATGGCCGACAAGCCGCTGATTCTGGCGCTGGCCAACCCGACCCCGGAAATCCTGCCGGAACTGGCGCTCGAAGTGCGTCCGGACGCCGTGCTCTGCACGGGCCGCACGGACTACCCGAACCAGGTGAACAACGTGCTGGTGTTCCCGTTCCTGTTCCGCGGCGCGCTGGATGCGGGCGCGACCACGGTGACGCGTGAAATGGAGATCGCCGCGGTCAATGCGATCGCCGAACTGGCTCGCCAGGAGCAAAGCGATATCGTCGCGACTGCGTACGGCATCCAGGATCTTTCGTTTGGTCCGGAATACCTGATTCCGAAGCCGTTCGACCCGCGCCTGATCGTCAAGGTCGCGCCGGCGGTGGCGAAGGCCGCGATGGATTCGGGCGTCGCCGAGCGTCCGATCGAAGACATGGAAGCGTACGAACAGCATCTGCAGCAGTTCGTGTATCACAGCGGCACGACCATGAAGCCGATTTTCCAGTTGGCGCGTGGCGTCGAGCCGGAGAAGAAGCGCATCGTGTTCGCGGAAGGCGAAGAAGAGCGCGTGCTGCGCGCCATGCAGATCATCGTCGACGAAAAGCTCGCTAAGCCGATCCTGATCGGCCGTCCGGCGGTGATCGAACAGCGCATCGCACGTTACGGCCTGCGGCTGATCGCGGGTCAGGACTACACGGTCGTGAACACCGACCACGACGAGCGTTACCGCGATTTCTGGCAGGAATATCACAAGATGATGTCCCGCAAGGGCATCACCGAGCAGATGGCGAAGCTCGAAATGCGCCGCCGCACCACGCTGATCGGCGCGATGATGGTGGAAAAGGGCGAGGCGGACGGCATGATCTGCGGCACGGTGTCCACCACGCATCGCCACCTGCACTTCATCGATCAGGTGATCGGCAAGAAGCAAGGCGCGAAGGTCTATGCCGCGATGAATGCGCTGGTGTTGCCGAACCGCCAGATTTTCTTGGTCGACACGCACGTGAACGTCGATCCGACGCCGGAACAGCTTGCTGAGATCACGATCATGGCAGCCGAGGAAGTGCGCCGCTTCGGTATCGAGCCAAAGATCGCGCTGGTGTCGCATTCGAACTTCGGTTCGAGCAATGCGCCGACCGCGCAGAAAATGCGCGACACGCTGGCGATCCTGCGCGAGCGTGCACCCGACCTGCAAGTGGACGGCGAAATGCACGGCGACCTCGCGCTCGACGCGAATCTGCGCCGCGAAGTGCTGCCGGACTCGACGCTCGAAGGCGATGCGAACCTGCTGGTGCTGCCGAACATCGACGCGGCCAACATCTCGTACAACCTGCTGAAGACCGCAGCGGGCAACAACATCGCGATTGGTCCGATGCTGCTTGGCGCGGCCAAGCCGGTGCACGTGCTGACGGCCTCGGCCACGGTTCGCCGCATCGTCAACATGACGGCGCTGCTGGTTGCCGACGTAATCGCCTCCCGCTGATCCTTGATCCGGGAATGAAGCGTGGCGCCGCCTAATTGGGCGCCGCGCAAAAAAAAAGGCGTGCCCGCAATGGGCACGCCTGCGGGTGAACAGGGGATAGCCACCCTAAAAAAGGCCGAATGAGACCATTCCGCCTTCGAGAGACTGCGGGAACCGCAAGGCTTTCATTAGAGGGAATGGGCCGCGCAATGGGCGCCCCGTGGGTTTGTGCGCGCCCGATTTGCTTCGTCAGGTTAATTTTAGCCTGCACAAGCTAAATATTCTGTCAAAAGTCGTCAAAGCCCGTTCCGTGGCTCTTTCCCACGCGATTGGAAGCTTTTGCCTGTCCGGCGAACGTTGATTCTGTGGGGTTTTAGCGATACCCTTACGACTTTCATGGTCGTCAAACTCGTGATCTAACAGCGGGGAACCTTGATTCATGGCACGCAAGTGGCTGCGCATTAAAGGCGTGCTGATCGGTGCTTTGACGCTCTGCGCTTTATTCGGCTCCGTGCCTGGCGCGTTTGCGCGCGACTACACGACATCTGCCGATACACAAGCTCAGGTGCAGGGCACTATTGCAGCGGCACAGTTGCCGCGCGAAGCGGTCAATACATTGAACTTGATTGCCGCGGGCGGGCCTTACCCGTATGAGAAGGACGGCATCGTATTCGGCAATCGCGAACGGCTGCTACCGCCGCATCGGCGCGGCTATTACCACGAATACACCGTTCCTACGCCTCGTCCACGAAACCGCGGGGCGCGTCGCATCGTCTGCGGAGGTCCGCTACAGCGGATCGACAACTGTTATTACTCGGACGACCATTACACCAGTTTTAATCGTATTGTTGAATGACATCGGGATGAACGGCATGAGCGACAACGTCTACGCGCACGACTCCGGAGTCGCGACGGATCTTTTCGCGGCCGGCGACGGCAATTTGTTCCAGCGCGTCATGCGGATGCGCGCCGGCGACCAGGGCCGGGATACCCAGAGCGAAGGCAGCACTGTGCTTGCATCGAATGAGGAGCCCATGAGTCTTTTCAAGACCGTACGACCGAACATCGTACAGTCGATCCGCGCGTTTCGCGTGCAGGATCTCGCTGACGAGGCCAACCAGCTCGGCCAGCACTTTCTGTACGCGTACTGCGCGAACGCTCAGTCCAAACAGGAAGTGCTGGAGACCATTGCTACGTCGTTCCTGTTTCCGAAGCATTTCGGCAAGAATTACGACGCGCTGTACGATTGCCTGACCGATCTGGTCCATAAGGCAGGTGCGCAGCCCGGCTTCGTGATCGTGCTCGAGCAATTGCCGGTCGCGCAAAAGTTCGACAAGGAAGGGCGCGAGACGCTACTGGACGTGTTCCGCGAAGCGTCCGAGTTCTGGGCCGAGCGCAAGGTTGCGTTCCGGGTGTTTTATTCGTTTGCGTAAGGTAGGCCTGAGCACTTTGCTTGAATGGGGTGCCTGAGCACGGCTTACCGCTGCAAAAAGAAAGAGCAAGGCCCGCCAACTGGCGGGCCTTTGTTTTGGCTTACCAGCCGCCCCAGCGAGCTGCTAACGCCGAGAGCACTGCGATGCCGGCAGTTTCCGTGCGCAACACACGCGGACCGAGACCGACAGCGGTAAATCCGTGATCAGTCGCAGCGGCTTCTTCCGCCGCCGAAAAACCGCCTTCCGGGCCGACCAGCACGGTCACGCGCCCGAACGGCGGATTAACGGGCAGTGCCGAAAAGCTGATGCTGGCGCGCGGCGACAGCAGAATACGCATTTCGCCTTCTTCAGGCGTGCGAGGCAGCGCGCCGAGCCATGTAGCGATCTCACGCACCGGCATCACTTCCGGCAGGCGATTGCGCCCGCATTGTTCGCACGACGCGCGCACGATGCCTTGCCAATGCACATGCCGCCGCTGCGCGCGCTCACCGGAAAGACGAACGACGCTGCGCGTGGTGGTCAGCGGCACAAAACACGATGCACCGAGTTCGACCGCTTTCTCGATGAGCCAGTCCATCTTGTCGCCGCCGGCAATGCCCTGCGCGAGCGTGAGGTGATACGGCGCCTCCACTTCGATATTGCGGAACTCGTGAATTCTCACCTTAGCTGAGCGGCGTTCGACCTCGACGAGTTCGGCGCTGTATTCGCCGCCTTCGCCGTTGAAAAGCACGATCGAATCGCCTGGCTGCAAACGCAGCACGAGGATGTGGCGCGTGACGTCATCGGGCAACTGCATGATGTCGTCGGGCTTGAGGGGCGTACCGACGAAGAAGCGAGGCATCAGAAAAATACTCATTAGTTCAGGAAAGGTGGCGAGCGAGCGCCCAACGGTAGCCGTCCAGATCTTCGACCTGGGCAAACCGGTCGCCCCAGAATTGATCCTGTGGCTCGCTCAGCGATTTTGCGCCGGCGGCCAGCGCCCGCGTGTAAACCGCGTCGACATCGTCGACATAGACATAGAACGATTGCGGCGCGATCGCGCCCGCGCTTTTGGGTGTTTTCGCCGCCGAGCCGAACGCGCCTTCCGGCGCGAACATCACGATCAGCTGGCCTTGATAGGTCATCTCGACATGCATGACGACACCGTCGTCCTGGACGCTATCACGGACCTCGAAGCCGAATGCCGCTTCGAAGAACGCCGTGGCGGCACGTGCGTCGCGCACCGTCAGATAGGGGGTCAACCAGGGCACACCGGCTGGGCGGGAGGCGGTCATGGGGTTCTCCGGATCTTTTGGGGTTGCGGGATGCATGCTGCGAGGCCAGACGGGCGGTCGCGCATCGATACACTGATGGCGCGCGCCGACCGAACGGTGCATTCTGCCCACGCGTTAGCTTGATGGCTTTAAGAATTGACTTAGTTTATCGCGCACGGACCGGGATGCCGAGAATAGTCCGGCATGCAGGGCCGGGTCGTAGTGTTCCAAAGAGTCGATTTGACGTGCGGCAAGGCGCTCGGAGAGTGCTTCGACGGTGAGGCCGGTGGGGTCGAGCGTGTCGCTGGCGGTCGCCATCATCCAGAGCGAACCGTAGAGCGGGATGAAGGTGCTCATTGTGCGCACGATGGCGAAGGTGTCGCGCAGATCGTCGAGCAGGCCGGCGATGCGCTCCGCGTGGAAATAGGGAGAACCGAGATGCAGCGAGAGTGCGGCGGTCGGGCTCATGACTCGCTTGAGCCGCATGTAGAAGTCTGGGGTGTAGAGGCCTGAGGCGGGCGAGTCCGGTGGCGTCAGGTCGAACACGACGAGATCGAATTGTGCTGTCGCAGGGGCCGATTGGACGGCCCCCGTGACGTAATGCGCGGCGTCGCCGATCACCAGTTCGACGCGCGGATCGTCGAAAGCGCCGCCGTGCACCTCAGGCAGATACTCGCGGGTCAGGCGCACGACGTCGGCATCCAGCTCCGCCACCACGATCCGCTCGATGCCCGGGTGCTTCAGCAATTGCCGGGCGGCGCCACCATCGCCGCCGCCCAGCACCAGCGCTGCTTTCGGCGATGAATGCGCCAGCGCGGCCGGATGCACCATGCATTCGTGGTAGATGAATTCGTCGCCGGTGGAGGTCATCGGGCGGCCGTCGAGCGCAAACAGCCGGCCGAGCTGCGGCGTGTCCCATACCTCGATCCGCTGGTAGGGCGAATCGACGCGCGCAAGCCGCCGCGCGTTCGGAAATCCGTAGACGGCGTCGGCGGTGGGGTGGAACAGCAGGGGAGCGCTCAAGGATGACGGGCTCCGTTGGGAGCGCGGTGGGTTGGTGTCGCTCAATTGTAAAGGCGCAAGCGTGGTGCGGCCCCGGCCCGCATGCAGAGCCGGCACGGAACCAGCCTGAAACCAGGCCGCCAGGCGGCTTTGCGCGCAGGGTGCCGGTCAACGTTCTGTTAGAATGTCACGCTTTCAGCCTTGTCCGTTTGCTCTGCCCGTTTCGCGTCTCCTGGCGCCGCACCGTGCGCCGAAGTGGACTGGCATTCGAGCATCCGGGCCTCAAGCGCGCACCGCCTTCTGACTCTGTCTCCGGACTCGACATGACGACCCCGTCTCCCGCACACACTTCCCTGATGGCCAACGCAATCCGCGCGTTGTCCATGGACGCCGTTCAAAAAGCGAACTCCGGCCACCCCGGCATGCCGATGGGCATGGCCGAAATCGGCGTGGCTTTGTGGTCGCGCCATCTGCGTCACAACCCGAAGAACCCGCAATGGGCCGATCGCGACCGCTTCGTGCTGTCGAACGGTCACGGCTCGATGCTGCTGTACTCGCTGCTGCATCTGACCGGCTACAACCTGCCGATGGAAGAGCTGAAGAACTTCCGTCAGATGCATTCGAAGACGCCGGGTCACCCGGAATACGGCATCACGCCGGGCGTCGAGACCACCACCGGCCCGCTCGGCCAGGGTCTGGCCAACGCAGTCGGCATGGCGCTCGCCGAATCGCTGCTCGCCACCGAATTCAACAAGTCTGACGCGAAGATCGTCGACCATCACACGTATGTGTTCGTTGGCGACGGCTGCCTGATGGAAGGCATCTCGCATGAAGCCTGCTCGCTCGCGGGCGTGCTGAAGCTGAACAAGCTGATCGCGTTCTACGACGACAACGGCATCTCGATCGACGGCGAAGTGGTTCACTGGTTCCACGACAACACGCCGAAGCGCTTCGAAGCGTACGGCTGGAACGTGATCCCGAACGTGGTCGGCCATGACGTCGACGCGGTCGACGCCGCGATCAAGCAAGCCAAGCAATCGGACAAGCCGACGCTGATCTGCTGCAAGACCGTGATCGGCGAAGGCGCGCCGACCAAGTCCGGCAGCCACGATTCGCACGGCTCGCCGCTCGGCGACAAGGAAATCGCGGCCACGCGCGAAGCAATCGGCTGGAAGTGGGAGCCGTTCGTGATCCCGCAGGAAGTCTATGCAGCATGGGATGCAACAGAAGCTGGCGCACGCAACGAATCCGACTGGAACAAGGCGTTTGCAGCGTACGCAGCCAAATACCCGCAGGAAGCCGCTGAATTCAAGCGCCGCGACGCGAAGCAATTGCCCGCCGACTGGAAGGAAAAGGCGAAGGCGATCATCGCCGGCGCGAACGAACGCAAGGAAACTGTCGCGACGCGTAAGGCATCGCAACAGGCTATCGAAGGTTTGTCGGCCGTGTTGCCGGAACTGCTCGGCGGTTCCGCTGATCTGACCGGTTCGAACCTGACCAACTGGAAGGCCGCCAAGCCGGTGCGTGTGAACGCCGAAGGCAAGGCTGCCGGCAACTACGTGAACTACGGCGTGCGCGAATTCGGCATGAGCGCCGCGATCAACGGCATCGCGCTGCATGGCGGCTTCAAGGCCTTCGGCGGTACGTTCCTGACGTTCTCGGACTACAGCCGCAACGCGCTGCGCGTCGCCGCTCTGATGAAGTCGCCGTCGATCTTCGTGTTCACGCACGACTCGATCGGTCTGGGCGAAGACGGCCCGACCCACCAGTCGATCGAACACGTCGCAAGCCTGCGTCTGATCCCGAATCTGCAAGTGTGGCGCCCGGCCGATACGGTCGAAACGGCGGTGGCCTGGACCCACGCGGTCGAGCATCATGGCCCGTCGTGCCTGATCTTCAGCCGTCAGAACCTGCCGTTCTCGGAGCGTACTGACGCGCAGATCGCCAACATCGAGAAGGGTGGTTACGTGCTGCGCGACTGGAACGACGAGATCGTCGCACGCAAGGTCATCCTGATCGCCACCGGTTCCGAAGTCGAACTGGCGTTGAACGCGGTTGAGCCGCTGGCTCGCGAAGGCATCGCGGCACGTGTCGTGTCGATGCCGTCGACCACCGTGTTCGACAAGCAGGACGCCGAGTACCGTGAACGCGTGCTGCCGAAGGGCGTGCGCCGCGTCGCGATCGAAGCGGGTGTCACGGATTTCTGGCGCAAGTACGTGGGTCTGGAAGGCGGCGTGGTCGGCATCGACACGTTCGGCGAATCGGCCCCGGCTGGCGTGCTGTTCAAGCATTTCGGCTTCACCGTCGAGCACGTGGTAGAGACGGCAAAAGCCGCACTCGGCTGACCTTCGGTAAGCGCGACCGCGTGTACCCCACGCGCGGTTGCGCCAGAAGGACAGACGAACATGGAAGATTTTTTTCAGCCATCAGGAGATAGATCATGACGATTCGCGTCGCAATCAACGGCTACGGCCGGATCGGCCGCAACACGCTGCGCGCCTTCTATGAAAACGGCAAGAAGCACGATATCGAAATCGTCGCCATCAACGATCTTGGCGATGCCAAGACCAATGCTCACCTGACGCAATACGACACCGCGCACGGCAAGTTCCCGGGCGAAGTGTCGGTGGACGGCGATTACCTGGTCGTCAACGGCGACAAGATCCGCGTGCTGGCGAACCGCAACCCGGCAGAACTGCCGTGGGGCGAGCTGAACGTCGACGTCGTGATGGAATGCACGGGCTTTTTCACGACCAAGGAAAAGGCCAGCGCGCACATCAAGGGCGGCGCAAAGAAGGTCATCATCTCGGCGCCGGGCGGTAAGGACGTCGACGCGACGATCGTCTACGGCGTGAACCACGACGTGCTGAAGGCATCGGACACGGTGATCTCGAACGCATCGTGCACGACCAACTGCCTGGCACCGCTCGTCAAGCCGCTGAACGACAAGATCGGCCTCGTGAACGGTCTGATGACCACGATCCACGCGTACACGAACGACCAGGTTCTGACGGACGTGTATCACGAAGACCTGCGCCGCGCGCGTTCGGCCACGCACAGCCAGATCCCGACGAAGACCGGTGCTGCATCGGCAGTCGGCCTCGTGCTGCCGGAACTGAACGGCAAGCTGGACGGCTACGCGATTCGCGTCCCGACGATCAACGTGTCGGTCGTCGACCTGTCGTTCATCGCCGCGCGCGACACGACGGTCGAAGAAGTCAACGCGATCATGAAGGAAGCGTCGGAAGGCTCGCTGAAGGGCATCCTCGGTTACAACGACGCACCGCTGGTCTCGATCGACTTCAACCACAACCCGGCTTCGTCGACGTTCGACGCAACGCTGACCAAGGTGTCGGGCCGTCTGGTGAAGGTGTCGAGCTGGTACGACAACGAGTGGGGCTTCTCGAACCGCATGCTGGACACGGCTGTGGCGCTGGCCAACGCAAAGTAAGCTGGTGTTCTAGCTTCGTTTCGTGTGCCTTTGCTGCTGGCCTAGGGCCGGTTGCAGGGCAACTGCAAAAGAAAACCGCTCTTCGGAGCGGTTTTTTTACGCCTGAGGCGTGGGGAAATAGACGCCGGCGCGCTGCGCGGCGTTCGAGATATGCGTTTCGATCGCCTTGCCGGCCGCCGCTGAATCACGCGCCTTAAGCGCGTCGAGAATCGCCCGATGCTCGGTGTACGTGGACAGCACTAACTCGCGCCGATAAAACGGCATCCGCTGGCTTTCCTTCATGATTTCCGCGGCACTGCTCAGAATCGATTCGATCGCCGCGTTGCCGGCAATGCTCACGATGCGCATGTGGAAGTCGTAGTCGAGGCGAGCGGCTTCGTCGAGTTCGTCGCAGGCGAGCGCTGTCTGCATGGCTGCGATGTTGTCTTCGAACCAGGCGAGGTCGGAATCGGTGACAGCCAGCGCCGCCATGCGCGCGATAAAGCCTTCCAGCGCGAAACGCATCTGGTACGTATCCGGCAGCGACGACTGCTCCGCGAAGCGCCACGGTTGCGCAGCGGCGGCCTGCGCGCTTTCCACATAAACGCCCTTACCGGGACGGATCATCAGCAGACCGAGCGCTTCGAGCGTCGAGAGCGCCTCGCGCAACGATGCGCGGCTGATCGCCAGTTCCTCGGAGAGCTGACGCTGTGCCGGCAGCAAACTGCCCACCGGATAGACGCCCACTTCGATCCGTTCGCGGATGGTCGCGATGGCGGCATCGGTGACGGTGTGCGGAACGTTTTTCATCGTGGCTCACTTGGGTGCGCGGTCTGACCAGCATTGTAATACGCGTTCTGAACGCTCGTACGACGGGCCGTTTAACGTGCGCAATCCGGCCCCGGAACAGCAAAAAAATAGCGGGTAAACGCTATTTAATGAATCCTTGACGCCAGTATATCGGCTTCCTACTATTCGAGATAACAGAACTGGTCGGACCAGTCTGAACAGATGTGAATCGCAACCAGGAGGAAGCCGTGTTGAAATTCTTCAATTCGCTGTTTGGCCGGGTCGTCATAGCGTTGGTCGCGGGCATCGTGATCGGCGCCGTGTTCCCGCATTTCGCCCAATCGCTGCGCCCGCTCGGCGACGGCTTTCTCAAGCTGATCAAGATGGTGATCGGCCCAATCGTTTTCTGCGTCGTGGTGAGCGGCATGGCGCATGCCGGCGATCTGCGCAAGGTCGGCCGCGTCGGCCTGAAAGCGGTGATCTACTTCGAGATCATGACGACGATTGCGCTCGTGATCGGCGCGGTGCTGGCCTACGCAACACGGCCTGGCGTCGGCATGAACATCAATCTGCATTCGCTCGACCCCGCTTCGCTGTCGACCTACACCGAGCACGCGAAGAGCCTGAAGGACACGGCCGGCTTTCTGCTGAAGATCATCCCCGACACGGCGATCAACGCATTCGCCACCGGCGATATTCTGCAAATCCTCGTGTTTTCGGTGCTGTTCGGCTCGGCGCTGTCGCTGTTGGGCAACAAGGCGCAGCGCGTCAGCAGCCTGATCGACGAGCTTTCGCAGGTGTTCTTCCGCGTGATGGGTTTCATCATCAAGCTCGCGCCGCTCGGCGTGCTCGGCGCGATCGCGTTCACGACCGGCACCTACGGCGTCGAGTCGCTCAAGCAACTCGGCATGCTGGTGCTGGTGTTCTACGCGAGCTGCATCGTGTTCGTGGTGGTCGTGCTGGGCGTGGTGATGCGTCTGGCCGGCTTCAGCATCTTCAAGCTGATCCGCTATCTGCGCGAGGAGCTTTCGATCGTACTGGGTACAGCCTCTTCGGATGCCGTGCTGCCGCAGATCATGCGCAAGCTCGAATGGATGGGCGTCAAGGATTCGACCGTCGGGCTGGTCATTCCGACCGGTTACTCCTTCAATCTGGACGGCTTCTCCATCTATCTGACGCTTGCTGTGATTTTCATCGCGCAGGCTACCAATACGCCGCTGTCCATCCATGACCTGATCGTCGTGGTGCTGGTGTCGCTGGTGACGTCGAAGGGCGCGCACGGCATTCCTGGCTCGGCCATCGTGATTCTGGCCGCGACGCTGTCCGCGATTCCGGCGATCCCCGTGCTCGGCCTCGTGCTGATTCTGCCGGTCGACTGGTTCGTCGGCATTGCCCGTGCGTTGACCAACCTGATCGGCAATTGCGTGGCGACGGTGGTGGTCGCCGTATGGGAAAACGATATCGACCGGGCGCGTGCCCATCGCGTGTTGAACCGTGACGCAGCGCTGCGCTACGTACCCGCAGGCGAAGATGCAGGCGCCGAGCCGGCCGCCGGCGAACACGCACCGGCCGTTTGAAAAAGCACGGCCACAGTTGCACTGTGGCCAGAATCATCGCTATTCAACAGCGCGCCAACGCAGCGCGCGTTCTACCCCGGCGGATGCGCTGACTCCGCCGGCTCTCCCTCACTTTTCGTCGCCTGACTGAGACTATGGCTAATCCGATCCTCGACCCCAACGCCCCCGCTTTCACCCGTCGCTACATGAACCTCGCCGACCCGCGTCTGGGCGCGCAGGCGCTCCACGCGAGCGACGAATTTTTCGCCCCGAAAGAACGCATGCTCGAGCCGCAACCGGCAGTGTTCATTCCCGGCAAATACGATGACCACGGCAAATGGATGGACGGTTGGGAAACGCGCCGTAAGCGCACCACCGGCCACGACTATTGCGTGATCCGGCTCGCGCGGCCGGGCGTCGTGTACGGCGTCGATCTGGACACGAGCCACTTCACCGGCAACTTCCCGCCGGCCGCGTCGATCGACGCGTGCTACGTGGACGGCGACGTTCCGCCCGACAACGCCGACTGGCAAACGCTCGTGCCGGCCACCACGCTGCAGGGCAATCAGCACCATTACGTCGAAGTGAACGACGCCCGCGCGTTCACCCATCTGCGCGTGAATCTCTACCCGGACGGCGGTCTCGCGCGTCTGCGCGTGTATGGCCAGCCGAAGCGGGACTGGGAGCGCGTCGAGCGCGGCACGCTGCTGGATCTCGCCGCGATCGAAAACGGCGCGTACCTTGTCGCCGCTAACAACCAACATTTCGGGCCGGCCTCGCAGATGCTGATGCCGGGCCGCGGCGTCAACATGGGCGACGGCTGGGAGACGCGACGCCGTCGCGAGCCGGGCAACGACTGGGCGATCGTCGCGCTTGCGCGGCCGGGCGTGATTCGCAAGATCGAAGTCGATACCGCGCACTTCAAGGGCAATTATCCCGATCGCTGTTCGCTGCAGGCGGCCTCGGTGACGGGTGGGACGGACGATTCGCTCGTCACGCAGGCGATGTTCTGGCCGGTGCTGCTCGGCGAACAGAAGCTGCAGATGGACCACGTGCACACGTTCGCGGACGACATCGCCTCTCTCGGCCCGGTGACGCATGTGCGTTTCAATATCTTCCCGGACGGCGGCGTATCGCGTCTACGCTTGTGGGGCGAGATCGCATAACGGAGTTGCGTCGATGAAAACCTTGCATGTGGAACGGCTGACGCGCGCGGCTTTCGCGCCGTTCGGCGACGTCATCGAACTGGACGGCGCGCGCCATTTCCCAATCAACGGCGGCACGACCGAGCGCTATCACGACCTGGCGAACGTCGACGTGACGGAGAACGGCGGCCGGCCGCTGATCAACCTGTTTCGGGCGCAACCGCGGGCGCTGCCGATCGAAATCACGATGATGGAGCGGCATCCGCTCGGCAGCCAGGCTTTCATTCCCTTAACGGCGCGCCGCTATCTGGTGGTCGTCGCGCCTGTGGGAGAGCTCGATCCGGCGCGGATGCAAGCGTTCTGGAGCGACGGCTGGCAGGGCGTGAATTATTCGAAAGGTGTTTGGCACCACCCCCTGCTCGCGCTCGATCAGGTGAGCGATTTTGTGGTGGTGGATCGTGGCGGCGAGCAGCCTAACTGCGATGAATTGTCATTGGCCGAGCCGTGGCGGCTGCTGTTCGAAGCGAGCGTCGAGCTGGCGGAATAGGCTGGAATCGCAGCGCCGCACGCGTAAAAAAACCCGGTCGATTTGCCGTCGACCGGGTTTTTTCTTTGCCCGCCGAACCGCGCACCCCCGACGCGGCCGGCATCTCAAGCATTCGACTTCAATGCTTGCGATGCGGGCAATTCTCCTTGGTACACGCGCCGTACAGCGCCAGCGCATGTTCCTGCAGCTTGAAGCCGCGTTCCTTCGCGATGGATTGCTGGCGGCTTTCGATCTCGGAGTCGAAAAACTCTTCGACGAGCCCGCAATCGAGGCAAACGAGGTGGTCGTGATGCGACCCTTCGTTCAATTCGAACACCGCTTTGCCGGATTCGAAATTGCTGCGCGACAGCAGGCCAGCCTGCTCGAACTGCGTCAGCACCCGATACACGGTTGCGAGACCGATATCGAGCTCTTCGTGCAGCAGGTTGCGGTAGACGTCTTCTGCAGTCAGATGACGCACTGGGCTATGCTGGAAAATCTCAAGGATTTTGAGGCGCGGAAGGGTCGCCTTGAGCCCGATATTCTTGAGATCGGTTGGATTGGTCATGACAAGGGATCCCTAGAGTACAATGCTGGGCTCTCATAGTAATGTGTTTTTGCCGTTCTGGTCATCTTCGATGGAATGAAACTCGCGCGGCTCGTCAGCGGGCCCGCACGGTGAGTGAAATGATTTCAAAATCTCAATTGATCTACCGGGGGAGCCGCATGCGGGGTACCTTGATCGCTGTTGCGACTGTCGCGGTTCTTGCCGGATGTTCCACCTACGACAGCTTGACGCAGCGCGTTGCCCAAAGCATTACCCCGTACCGTATTACGGTGGTGCAAGGCAATTTCGTCTCGCAAGAAGCGGCTGCCCAGATGCAGGTCGGCATGTCGCGCGCCCAGGTGAAGCAGTTGCTCGGCACACCGTTGTTGACCGACATGTTCCACGCAGACCGCTGGGACTACGTGTTCTATTTCAAGCGCGGCTCGACTAACGTCGTGCAGCAGCGCGACTTCGTGATCCTGTTCGCGGGCGACCGTGTCGCCAGCTGGTCGGGTGGCGAAGATCTGCCGTCCAACCTCGAGTTGCTGGCTGAAATTGACGGCGACAAGTCCGGCAAGAAGAAGGCAGCCGTGCCGAATGTGGCAAGTGCTGCGACTGGCGCCAGCGCGCCGGTGGCTGCTGCGCCGGCTGCCGTGGACACCACGAGTTCGCCGTCCGTCGACGCCGCCGCGGCAGCAGCGGCCGTGCCGTCAACGGACGCCAACGCCGAAGCCGCGCAGGCCGCGAATCGGCTGACCAATGCGGTGCAATCGCCGTCGGGCAAAACGCAGTCGTCGGTGCGCTCCACCGCGCCGACCGCCAACGGCGGCGGTATTCCGCAGCAAGGCCCCACGGCCGCTGGGCAGCCGCAGTTCCAGTTCCATCGTCCGCCGCCGCCGCAGGTTCCGGGCACGCAGGATAATCCGGTGGGACCGACGGGCCCGCAAAGCAGCAATGGCGGCCCGACGCATAACGCGCCGTTGACGTCTTCTTCGTCCACTGTGGGAACGGGCGGCTAAGCACGCTGTCCTTCTCTTGGGACGGTTAAGACGGGCGCTGCGTCGGAATGTACCGTGCGCCGCGCCCGTCAGCCGTTCTGCCGTACCTGTACTGGTCGTCTGCTGGTCCTGTATGTGCGGCGCCCGGGTGTGCTGCCCGCCGCCGCTTTTGCCCGCATTTGACGGGTTTTGCCGCGGTTTACCCCTTTCGAACCCTCGTAGCCATGAAAATTGCCATTGCTGGCGCATCGGGCCGTATGGGCCGGATGCTCATCGAAACCGTCCTCAATGATTCCGACGCCACGCTGTCCGGTGCGCTCGACCGTGCGGGCTCCCCGCAACTCGGTCAGGACGCCGGCGCGTTTCTGGGCAAACAGACGGGCGTGCTGCTGACGGACGACGTCGAGCGCGTGTTCGCCGAATCCGACTACCTGATCGACTTCACGCGTCCGGAAGGCACCCTGATGCATCTGGAAGCCGCGCAGCGCCACAACGTCAAAATGGTGATCGGCACGACCGGTTTCGACAACGAGCAGAAAGCGCAACTGCGCGCCGCGGCGGACAAGATCGCCATCATGTTCTCGTCGAACATGAGCGTGGGCGTCAATGTCACGCTGAAGCTGCTCGAATACGCCGCGAAGCATTTCGCGACCGGCTACGACATCGAAATCATCGAGGCCCATCACCGCCACAAGGTCGACGCGCCGTCCGGCACGGCGCTGACCATGGGTGAAGTGATCGCCAACGCGCTCGGCCGCAATCTCGACGAATGCGCGGTCTACAGCCGCGAAGGCGTGACCGGCGAACGCGATCCGTCCACGATCGGTTTTTCGGCAATTCGTGGCGGCGATATCGTCGGCGACCATACCGTGCTGTTTGCCGGCATCGGCGAGCGCATCGAAATCACGCACAAATCGGCGAGCCGCCTGTCGTATGCGCAAGGCGCGCTTCGTGCTGTACGTTTCCTCGAAGGCCACGAGACGGGCTTTTTCGACATGCAGGACGTGCTCGGCCTGCGTTGAGCAGCACGGGGCCTGTGCAGGGCCCCGTTACGCCCCTGTAATCACTTTCCGATAGCGAGGTCAGATGGCAGGCAGCAGCGGCATCATCCACTACCTGGAAACCAGCGACGCGATCACGCATGGCGTCGCGTATGTGCTGCTGGCTATGTCGATTGCGAGCTGGTGCTTTCTGATCGTCAAAAGCTGGATCCTCACGCGCGCGAAACGTCAGGCCACGCCGGCGATTGCGCAGTTCTGGCAGGCGTCGACGTTGTCGGACGGCGTCGCGGCAATGAGACGCGTGGACCGCGAGCGCGTCTTCACGCCGCTCGCCGAGGCCGCGCTGCATGCCGCCGAAGTGGACATTCCCGGCGCGCTGCTCGCCCGCGTCGAGCGCGGCGAGCGGGTGTTGCGGGCGCTGCGCCAGGCGCTCAACGCGTCGCAGCGGCGGCTCGAGTTCGGCCAGGTGCTGCTGGCCTCGGTGGGCAGCACGGCGCCGTTCGTCGGCCTGCTCGGCACGGTTTGGGGTATCTATCACGCGCTCGGCAGCATCGCGGCGAGCGGTCAGGCGCAGATCGAGAACGTCGCGGGTCCGGTCGGCGAGGCGCTGATCATGACGGCTTTCGGCCTCGTGGTCGCGATCCCGGCAGTGCTCGCCTATAACGTGCTTGGGCGGATGGTGCGGCAGTTGTCGGAGGAACTCGACGGCTTCGCGCACGATCTGCACGCCTATGTGTGCGCGCCGGCGGATCAGCCCCGGCCTCAGCCGCAGCAAGCCCAGGCCCGGACCCCGACCCACTAAGCGCAGCGCTCAGGCAGAAGGAGGCGACATGGCATTCGGCGGACTCGAGAAAAAGCAGACGGCCGCGCCGATGGCCGAGATCAACATGACGCCGTTGATCGACGTGATGCTCGTGCTGCTGGTGATTTTTATCATTACCGCGCCTTTATTCACGCACGCGATCCGGCTCGATTTGCCCAAAGTCGCGGCCGCGCCCGCGCGGCAAACGCCGCAAACCATTTCTCTTTCAATCGATGCCGCCGGCAAGCTGTACTGGAACGGCAGCGTCATTACGCTGCAGCAGATGCGCGCGCAATTCATGGCAGCGGGCAAAGCGGCGCAGACCGACCAGCCCGAGATCCACCTGAGCGCCGAGCGCTCGACGCGCTACGAGGTGATCGCGCAGGTGATGGGCGCGGCGCAGCAGGCCGGGCTCGAGCGGATCGGTTTCGTGACGGATCCGCCGCCTCCAGGCGCTAAACCCTAGCTGCGTTATCGGGCGGCACCGCGCCCGGTGGGCCATGCCGCTAAACATGCAGCCGCTCCCGCGCCTGCGAGGCCGCCCCGCGCGCCACGCCACGCGGCGCACCCGTCCGTGGACGGTATAATCAGCCCTTTCCCCCGCAGAAGGGGAAACGACGCCATTTCATCCAGCAGAGCACCAGGCACGGTGCGAAAGCACCGAACCCAGCGATTCCATCACACCATGCACGAAAAATACGTTCCCTCCGACGTCGAAGCCGCCGCGCAAGGGCAATGGCGCGCCATCGACGCGTACAAGACGTCGGAAACCACTGATAAGCCCAAGTTCTATTGCGTCTCGATGCTGCCGTACCCGTCGGGCAAGCTGCACATGGGGCACGTACGGAACTACACGATCAACGACGTGATGTACCGCTATCTGCGGATGAACGGCTACAACGTGCTGATGCCGATGGGTTGGGACGCGTTCGGCATGCCGGCGGAAAACGCGGCAATGGCCAACAACGTGCCGCCGGCGAAGTGGACCTACGACAACATCGCTTACATGAAGAAGCAGATGCAGTCGATGGGCCTCGCGATCGACTGGTCGCGCGAGGTCGCAACCTGCAGCCCCGATTACTACAAGTGGAACCAGTGGCTGTTCCTGAAGATGCTCGAAAAGGGCATCGCGTACAAGAAAACCGGCACCGTCAACTGGGACCCGGTCGATCAGACCGTGCTCGCCAACGAGCAGGTGATCGACGGCCGCGGCTGGCGTTCGGGCGCGCTGATCGAAAAGCGCGAAATCCCGATGTACTACATGCGCATCACGCAGTACGCGGATGAGCTGCTGAACGACCTCGAAGGCCTCGGCTGGCCCGAACGCGTCAAGATCATGCAGCAGAACTGGATCGGCAAGAGCTTCGGCGTGAACTTCGGTTTCCCGTATGAAATCGACGGCGAACAGAAGCTGCTGCGCGTGTTCACCACGCGCGCCGACACGATCATGGGCGTGACCTTCTGCGCGGTCGCCGCCGAGCATCCGCTCGCCACGCGTCTCGCGCAAGACAAGCCGGAGCTGCAGGCCTTCATCGAAGAATGCAAGCGCGGCGGCGTCGCTGAAGCCGACATGGCGACGATGGAAAAGAAGGGCATGGCCACCGGCTTCTACGTCACGCATCCGCTGACGCAGGAACAGGTCGAAGTGTGGATCGGCAACTACGTGCTGATGAGCTACGGCGAAGGCGCGGTGATGGGCGTGCCTTCACACGACGAGCGCGACTTCGCGTTCGCGAAGAAATACGGTCTGCCGATCAAGCAGGTGATCGCCCTTGAAGGCAAGGAATACTCGACCGAAGCGTGGCAGGAATGGTATGGCGAGAAGGAAGGCGGCGTCTGCATCAACAGCGGCAAGTACGACGGCCTGAACTACACGCAGGCAGTCGATGCCATCGCCGCCGATCTGAAAGAACTCGGCCTCGGCGACAAACAGATCACGTGGCGTCTGCGTGACTGGGGCGTGTCACGCCAGCGTTACTGGGGCACGCCGATTCCGATCATCCACTGCCCGACCTGCGGCGACGTGCCGGTGCCGGAAAAAGACTTGCCGGTGGTGCTGCCGGAAGACCTCGTGCCGGACGGCACGGGCAATCCGCTCGCCAAGTCCGAAGCGTTTGTGAACTGCACCTGCCCGACCTGCGGCGGCGCGGCGAAGCGCGAAACCGACACGATGGACACTTTCGTCGATTCGTCCTGGTACTTCTACCGCTACGCGGCGCCGGACGCGAAAACCATGGTCGACGAGCGCACCGATTACTGGGCGCCGATGGACCAGTACATCGGCGGTATCGAGCACGCGATTCTGCACCTTTTGTACTCGCGCTTCTGGGCGAAGGTGATGCGCGACATGGGCTTGATCGAGTTCGGCGAGCCGGCCAAGAACCTGCTGACGCAGGGCATGGTGCTCAACGAAACTTACTACCGCGAAAACGAAGCGGGTAAGAAGACCTGGTACAACCCGGCTGACGTCACTGTCTCGTTCGACGACAAAGGCCGCCCGGTCGGCGCCGTGCTGAACGCGGACGGCCAGCCGGTGGTGCTCGGCGGCGTCGAGAAGATGTCGAAGTCGAAGAACAACGGCGTCGATCCGCAATTGCTGATCGATCAGCACGGCGCGGACACCGCGCGCCTGTTCGTGATGTTCGCCGCACCACCCGAGCAGCAGCTCGAATGGTCGGGTTCGGGCGTGGAAGGCGCGAGCCGTTTCCTGCGCCGTGTGTGGAGCTTTGGTCACGCGAACGAAGCAGCGTTGCGCGCCGGCGGCAAGTTCGACGTCGCGCAACTCGGCGAAGTCGACAAGGTGCTGCGCCGCGAGATCTACAGCGTGCTGAAGCAGGCCGACTTCGACTACCAGCGTTTGCAATACAACACGGTGGTGTCGGCGGCGATGAAGATGCTCAACGCGCTCGACAGCGCGAAGGGCGCGCAACCGGCCGTGCTGCGCGAGACGTACAGCGTGATGCTGCGCGTGCTGTACCCGGTCGTGCCGCATCAGACGTTCCAGTTGTGGCAGGAACTCGGTTACGCCGACGAATTCGGCTCGCTGCTCGACGCAGCATGGCCGAAGGTCGACGAACAGGCGCTCGAACAGGCCGAAATCGAACTCGTGCTGCAGGTGAACGGTAAGGTGCGCGGTGCGCTCACGGTGTCGAAAGATGCGACACGTGAAGCGATCGAACAGCTCGCCGCTGCGCATGAGGCGGTCGGGAAGTTCAGCGAAGGCAAGGCACCGAAGAAGATCGTCGTGGTGCCGGGCCGTCTCGTGAACGTGGTCGTTTGAAAGCCCACCGAAACATGACAGCAGGCAAGACGCCGCCGCTCATGGCGGCGCTTGTCTGCGTCGCGGAATCTACTGCGAACCAGGAGCCAATGTGACTCGCAGATCGTTATTGACGCTGGTGTGCAGCGTGCTGATGTTGTCCGCCTGCGGCTTCCAGCTGCGCGGCCAGCAGGACTACGCATTCAAACGACTCTTTATCTCCGGCGGTTCGGCAGCGGCCGGCGCGCGGCTCACGCGTATCGTGCAGGGCGGCAGCGACACGGTGGTGGTCACTTCGGTCGCGAATGCCGATGCAACGCTGCAGATCACTGAAGGCCGCGGCCTCAGTACGCTCACGCTGAACTCGCTCGGTGTCGTCGAAGAGTATGCGATGAATCTCTCGATGACCTACACGCTGGTCGGCAAGGACGGCACGGTGCTGATTCCGTCGAGCGTGATCGCGCTAAACCGCGCGATGACTTACAGCGACCAGTTCTCGCAGGCCAAGGCTGCTGAAGCCGACATTCTGTACGCGGACATGGAGAACGACGCGATCGACCAGTTGACGCGCCGTCTGTCGCTGGTGCGTTCGCTGCATCCGGAGCCGGGTCAGCAGGTGCCGGCGGTTGCGCCGCGCGCGCCGTTGCCGCCGCCGCCGCTGTGAGCGGTGTGCTGTGTCTTTGTTTAGTGTGCTGTACGTGCTCATGTACTCGCTCACGTACTCGTTTAACCTCGCCGATCGGTAGCCATGCAACTGCGACTTGACGCGCTCGAAACGCATCTCGCGAAGGGACTCGCCGGACTGTACGTCGTGTACGGCGACGAGCACCTGCTCGCGCAGGAAGCGTGCGACCGGATTCGTGCGACGGCGCGTGCAGCCGGTTTTACCGACCGCTCGGTGTTCACCGTCGAGCGCGGTTTCGACTGGAGTTCGCTGCTTGGCGCGAGTCAATCGATGTCGCTGTTCGGCGACCGTCAACTGGTCGAATTGCGCATTCCGTCGGGCAAGCCCGGCAAGGAAGGCGCGGATGCGCTGAAGGCGCTCGCTGCCGCCGTGAATGACGACGTGTTGACGATGATCACGCTGCCGCGATTGGACGCCGCCACGCAAAAGTCTGCATGGTTCACCGCGCTGTCTGAGGCTGGCGTCGCGCTGAAAATCGATCCGGTCGAGCGCGCACAGTTGCCGAATTGGGTCGGTCAGCGACTCGCGGCTCAGGGCCAGCGGGTTGCCGCTGGTGAAGAAGGGCGGCGCGCGTTGGCGTTCATCGCCGAGCGCGTGGAAGGTAATCTGCTGGCAGCGCATCAGGAAATTCAGAAGCTGGGGCTGCTGTATCCGGCCGGTTCGTTGAGTTTTGAACAGATTCAGGACGCTGTGCTGAACGTCGCCCGTTATGACGTTTTCAAGCTGAACGAGGCGATGCTCGCCGGTGACGTTGGCCGTCTGGCGCGCATGCTCGACGGGCTGCGCGGCGAAGGCGAGGCTGCGGTGCTGGTGCTGTGGGCCGTTGTCGAAGAAGTGCGCACGCTATTGCGGATCAAACGTGGCGTGGCGGCAGGCAAGCCGCTCGCGATGCTGGTGCGTGAGAACCGCGTCTGGGGGCCGCGTGAGCGGCTGATCGGACCGGCGCTGTCGCGCGTCACCGAGGGTGCGCTTGAAAAGGCGCTCGCTTTGGCGGCGCGGCTGGATCGGCAGGTGAAGGGATTGTCCGGTGGCACGCCGGGCAATCATCGCAACGATCCGCCGCCTGATCCGTGGGACGGCTTGTTCGAACTGGCGATGACAGTCGCTTCGCCGGCCAAAGCGGCGCCCGTGCCGCCGCCACGACCTCGCTCTGCGGGTGCCGCACCTGCTCGCAGGCCGGCCTGATCAGCCCCGTCGGCACGGCTTGTGGCGTCAAGCAAAGCTCCGCCACCCGACTTACAATCGTTTGATCTTTCGCTAATTCTGCCTGTCCGCCGCACCTCGACGTGCGCGGCGCTATGAGACTCACCATGGATATCGACCAGTACATGACCGACCTCGGCCGCCGCGCCCGCCACGCATCGCGTGCGATGGCGCGGGCGTCGACGGCGGCGAAGAACGCCGCGCTTACGGCTGTCGCTCAAGCAATCGAACGCGATGCCGCGTTGCTGAAGGATGCCAATGCGCGTGACGTTGCCCGTGCACGCGAGAAAGGGCTCGACGCTGCGTTCATCGACCGTTTGACGCTGTCGGACAAGGCGCTCGGGACGATGGTCGAAGGCTTGCGGCAAGTCGCCGCGCTGGCCGATCCGATTGGCGAGATCAGCAATCTGAAGTATCGGCCGAGCGGGATTCAGGTTGGTCAGATGCGCGTGCCGCTCGGTGTGATCGGCATCATCTACGAATCGCGCCCGAACGTAACGATCGACGCGGCCGCGCTGTGTCTGAAGTCGGGCAATGCGACGATTCTGCGCGGCGGGTCGGAAGCGCTGGAGTGCAACACGGCGTTGGCCAAGCTGATTGGTGAAGGGCTGGAAGCCGCCGGTTTGCCGCAGGACGCGGTTCAAGTCGTGGCCACGTCCGATCGCGCCGCGGTCGGCAAGCTGATCACGATGACCGAATACGTCGACGTAATCGTGCCGCGCGGCGGCAAGAGCCTGATCGAGCGGCTGATGAACGAAGCGCGCGTGCCGATGATCAAGCACCTCGACGGCATCTGCCATGTTTATGTCGACGATCGCGCGGATGTGGCGAAGGCGTTGACCGTCTGCGACAACGCCAAGACGCACCGCTACGGCACCTGCAACACGATGGAAACGCTGCTGGTGGCGCGTGGCATTGCGGCTGAAGTGCTGCCGCCTTTGGGCAAGCTGTATCGCGACAAGGAAGTCGAACTACGCGTGGACGCGGCAGCGCGCGCGGTGTTGTCGGATGCAGGCGTGGGCCCGCTCGTCGATGCCACCGAGGAAGACTGGCGCACCGAATATCTCGCGCCGGTGCTCGCGATCAAGGTGGTGGACGACCTCGATGCGGCCATTGACCATATCAACACCTACAGCTCGCAGCACACTGACGCGATCGTCACCGAAGACCATGACCGCGCGATGCGTTTCCTGCGCGAAGTCGACTCGGCGAGCGTGATGGTCAACGCGTCGACGCGCTTTGCCGATGGCTTTGAATTTGGTTTGGGTGCGGAGATCGGCATCTCGAACGACAAGCTGCATGCGCGTGGGCCGGTGGGGCTGGAAGGGCTGACGTCGCTGAAATACATTGTGCTGGGGCACGGCGAAGGCCGGCAATAACGCGGTTCGCTGCTCGACGCGCTAGCGCCATCTCTCGGATGGACACACGCTTTCCGTTCAGTGCGCTGGCGGCCCCCCTCATTTCCACGCTGACAAGCAGTACGAGGACCGCTGATGCTTTGGGTAAAAACGTTTCACATCGTTCTGATTGCTTCCTGGTTTGCCGGCCTGTTCTACCTGCCGCGCATCTTCGTCAATCTGGCGATGGAGACGGAACCCGCCGCCACGGCGCGCCTTTTGACGATGGCGCGCAAGCTGTTTCGCTTCATGACGTTTATCGCGGTGCCGGCGCTTGCATGCGGTCTGTGGCTGTGGCTCGCGGTCGGCATCGGACGCGGGCAGGGCTGGATTCACGCGAAGGTCGGTGTGGTGGTGTTGCTGATCATTTACCACGCGTATTGCGGCGTGCTGTTGCGGACATTCGAGCGCGGCGAGAATCGCCGCTCGGATAAGTGGTATCGGATGTTTAATGAACTGCCTGTTTTGGGGATGCTGGCGGCAGTGGCATTGGTGGTTATTAAGCCGTTTTGATAAATAGGAATTCTCCTATTTATTTTTGTTGATCAGATTTGTTTGTCCGGCCGCGCGGTGTTTAGCATCGTGCGGGATGCGATTCAATAATCGAATGTTGGGTAATTGGCATTCGTCAAGAAGTGTTGATTTAATCCGGCTGTTTTTACGCCAATCTCTTTCCATCAAAGTGCTTCCATAGTAGGTGATTCGTTCAGGTTATTCTTAATCTGAGCGTGACATCGCTCGTGCGCTTGCGCTGAGTCCTCCTGTGAGTCCGTTGTCTGGCAGCCCTGCGCTGTAGGCGGCTTCCTGTTCGTGAGTCCTATTTTTGTCAATTTGTCGTAGGTGCATTCCTATCGCCATCTGGATTTAAGAACTGTCCTATTAATTTGAGAATTGCTCGGTCATATAGTGATTCCATTCCAGAAGGATTAATGGGATGGTCAAAAAATGCCAATTGCGACGACCCTGTTTTTAATCCTTCTGCTACTCAGTGACGCGCGCAGGGCTTCAGTAAGACACCTCCCGCGACATCAAAACCCATGACTGATATTCAGAAGGATGAAATCATGAACAAGTCGTACAAGAGCGTATGGAATGAAAGCACCGGGACGTATGTCGCCGCGTCAGAAGTCGCGAGGAGTCGGGGCAAGTCGAGCGTGAGCAAGAAGGCTTTGGTGATTGCTATGTTGATGGCGGGTGCCGGCGCGTCACTGGATGCTGAGGCGAATAGCGGAATCGGAACGAACTTGGGTGGCTGCGCGAACACTGATCTGGCTAATGGAGCGAAAAGTATCGCAATCAGTTCCACGAATTCCCCTTGCACGGACGCAACAGGGATCTATGCGACAGCCATTGGCGCTTCTGCTACGGCATCGGGTACGGGCAGCGGCACCAGCCTTGGGGGGCAGAGTTCGGCGACCGGCTTTGCAACGGGGTCGTATCAAACTGCACTTGGCTACAGTGCCAGCGCAATCGCGAGCTATGCGACAGCCATTGGTAATGCTTCGGCAGCGAAAGGAGTTGCCTCGCTCGCTTTGGGAAACGCGGCGCTCGCGAGCGCCAATTCGTCGTTCGCCGCCGGTGACACGGCCACGGCAACGGCAACAGGTGCGGTTGCCTTGGGCGCCTTGACGAGTGCTAGTGGCACCAGCGCCGTTGCCCTCGGCACCTCGGCCGTCGCTAACCAGCAGAATGCGATGGCACTTGGTGTCAAGACTACTGCCAGTGCCACTGGCGCTGTCGCCCTTGGTAACGCGGCCGTGGCGAGCCAATCGAATGCCGTGGCCCTCGGTGCGAATTCAGTCGCCGACCGCGCCGATACCGTTTCCGTGGGCTCCACAACCGCGACACGCCAGATCGTGAACGTCGCGGCGGGTTCGCAAGCAACCGATGCGGTGAACGTCGGGCAGTTGCAGCAGGTCGGTATCAAGATCGATTCGAGCGGCTACGTCACGAACACATTCGTCGCATACGACGATATGACCAAAGGCTCAGCGACGCTGGGCGGCGCATCGGGTACGACGCTGTCGAACGTGAAGGCCGGTGTAGCCGCAACCGATGCGGTGAACGTGAGCCAGTTGCAGTCGGAAGACGCGAAGATCAACGCGGCAGGCGGGAACACTGCGGCTGCGCTGGGTGGTGGCTCGACCTACGACTCGGCCACGGGCGCGATCAGTGCGCCGACCTATAAGGTTGCAGGCGGCACGCAGCACGATGTGGGTACGGCACTCTCGTCGCTCAACAGCGCGACCGTGCAGTTCAACGGTGCGGGTGGCGCTGCGGATGTGAAGGGCAACAAGATCGTGAACGTGGCGGCAGGCGTAGCCGCAACCGATGCGGTGAACATGAGCCAGTTGCAGTCGGAAGACAAGAAGATCGACACGGCAGGCGGGAATGCGGCGACTGCGCTGGGTGGCGGCGCCGCGTATTCGGCAAGCACCGGCACGATCAGTGCGCCGACCTATAACGTTGCAGGCGGCACGCAGCACGACGTGGGTACGGCTCTGTCGTCGCTCAACAGCGCGACCGTGCAGTTCAACGGTGCGGGTGGCGCGGCGGATGTGAAGGGCAACAAGATCGTGAACGTGGCTGCAGGCACGGTGTCGGCATCGAGCATGGACGCGGTGAACGGCTCACAGTTGTACAAGACGAACCAGGACGTGGCGGCGAACAGCGACGCGATCACGAAAAACACCGATGCGATTGCCCAGAACGCTGACGCAATCACGAAGAACGCTGATGCGATCGACAACGTTGCAAGCTCGGTGAGCGACATCACGAAACAGCTCGACAGCGGCGAAGTGGGCCTGGTGCAGCAGGACCAGACCACGCGCAACCTGACGGTTGGCGCGGCGACGGACGGTCTGCAGATCAGCATGGCTGGTACGGCGGGTAACCGTGTGGTGACGGGCGTGGCAGCAGGCGCGCTGTCGGACTCGAGCAGCGACGCGGTGAATGGCTCGCAGCTGTACAAGACGAACCAGGACGTGGCGGCGAACAGTGACGCGATCACGAAGAACGCCGATGCGATCGATAACGTTGCAAGCTCGGTGACCGACATCACGAAACAGCTCGACGGCGGTGGACTGGGCCTGGTGCAGCAGGACCAGACCACGCGCAACCTGACGGTTGGCGCGGCGACGGACGGTCTGCAGATCAGCATGGCCGGTACGGCGGGTAACCGTGTGGTGACGGGCGTGGCAGCAGGCGCGCTGTCGGACTCGAGCAGCGACGCGGTGAATGGCTCGCAGCTGTACAAGAC
>NZ_JBNPVS010000031.1:0-118334 GCF_050434225.1 Paraburkholderia sp. GAS32
GTGCATCTGGAATCCGTGTTCTCGCACATTCCGCGTGAGTGACAAAGGACTCATCAGCTCCCACTCCGCACTGCGTGCGTCGCGGACGGGTCTGCTAGGGAAACCAGGGGCTCCGGTTGAGGTCTGTGAGGGCCGTCGGCTTCGCCTCGGCGACACGCCGCCGCACTCACCCGGCAACCCCTTACTTCAAACGATATGTCGGTGTCCTGCAATCACAGTTCCGGTTGGAGTTCCAATCACAATCGCGATGGCGTTGGTGACAGCGGTGCAATGGCAAGCCACGGTCCGGTGGCGAGGCGTGAACGCCAAAACGTAGCGGGTGGTTTGATGAAGTACTCTTCGGCGCGCGCAGCGCCGCCGGAAGTATGACGCCCTTGTCACTGGCGTATGCAGGTGCATGAACCCAGATTCCAGATGCACCACTACCCTGTGCGAACTACGAAACCCACTTAGCAGGAGTGGTTTGAGCCGCTTTCTTTTGCCTACTTTTCTTTGCGGCATGCAAAGAAAAGTAGGTGCCGCCCCGCACAGGGGCAACGCTAATAGACCACTAACAAATCAAGGAAAGGCCAAAGCCCCAAGAACACAGACAAGAAGCGCCGCGAAGGCAAAAAAGCTACCTCTTTGGCACCCCCTCCCGCCACTCCCCCCAATGAGTAGCAATATCCTGCACAAGCGGATTCCCAGACCTGTAAAGGTTCTCAATAGCAATCGTAAAACCCCCTTGCGCAGCATAGTTAAGCAAATTATCAGCACTAGTCTGCCCATCATATGGCCGATCAAAATCAGACCCAGCCCGCAGCACCGCAACGCGGCTCAAATCAACCTTATGCACCGAGGCCGCGCGCTTAAGCGCCTCATACGTCGCGTTATCCTCCTGCTGCGTCGTGCAATACACACCATTGCCATCCGTCAGAATCTTGGTCCAATCCCGCGCCCGCTGCCCAAGCAGCGTCCCCGACCACCATGTATCGCCCGCGAGCGTGTCGCACTGAATGACAGTAGGCGGCCGATTCGCAGGCGCATACGAATACTTGGCCCGCGCAGCCTGCGCCTGAGCGTTATCTGACAGCACAACGCTGCGCGACAAGGCAAACGCCGTATCGGCTAGTTGGGTATTCAACTGAAACACCTCCGTCCGATAGTCGAGCGGCGGCTTAGCCGTCGGACTCGTGGTATTGATCCCGAGGTATCCGGTATTCCAGCCAGGCGGAATCTCCCGCCCGTCGATCTCCCACTGAATCCCGAAATCGACCAGGTACTTCGCCCACGCGGCGGATCCGACCGTGCCTTGCTGCGGATCGATCCCGGCAATCCCCGCCACCATAAAATACGTATGCCGCAAATCGAAGCGCGGCGAAAAGGTCAACGCCATGATCGACGCGGCAGCGTTGCTATGCCCCATGCCAGTCGTCATGACACACACGTCCTGCCTATTGCAATGAACCGTCGGGTAGTCAGGCGATAAGCCATCGACCGTAATCTCGCGCCATGGACCAAGCCGATCGAGCCATACCTGCCCTTCCGGCCCGAACATCGAAACGATCATCACCTTGACCGGCCGCCCGTGCGAGCCGCCGTCGCCTTGCGAGAAACCGTCGTTGTCGTCCGCGCTGGCAGGGCCAGATGTAAAGGCGGCGCATGCCGCGAGTGCAATGGCGGAGATTGCGCCAAGTGTGCGAGTCAGCATCGTGATCCTTCCTTTTTGCTTGTGATGCAGATTGGGAGAAAGGCCGCTTTCAAGCCGAAAGAAGTATAGATGCGAAGAAATTATTTTCCACTACGTATTGCAGCAATTCACCCACCACGACCGAACTCCGCCGACCCGCGCGTTCGGTTGGCCCTCCAGCACGTCAACGCGTCCGTTCCTATAATGGGGGGTCGTCAGCACGCACCGCGTTTGTGCACTTCAACACAGGAGCACCTCGATGGACTATGTGAAACTGGGCCGCACCGGCCTCGATGTATCGCGTCTTTGTCTCGGCTGCATGAGTTACGGCGTGCCCGCTCGCGGCACCCACTCCTGGTCGCTCGACGATGAAGCGGCGCGCCCCTTTATCAAGCAGGCGCTCGACCACGGCATCAATTTCTTCGATACCGCCAACGTTTACTCGGACGGCACCAGCGAGGAAATCGTCGGCCGCGCATTGAAGGACTTTGCGAAGCGCGACGAGATCGTGCTGGCCACCAAGGTGAATAGCCGCATGCATCCGGGCCCGAACGGCGCGGGTCTGTCGCGCAAGGCGATCATGGCGGAAATCGACAACAGCCTGAGGCGTCTCGGTACGGATTACGTCGATCTGTATCAGATCCACCGCTGGGATGACGACACGCCGATCGAAGAAACCATGGAGGCGCTGCACGATGTGGTGAAGGCAGGCAAGGCGCGGTATATCGGTGCGTCGTCGATGTATGCGTGGCAGTTCGCCAAGGCATTGCATGTGGCTGAACGCCATGGCTGGACGCGCTTCGTGACGATGCAGAACTACGTGAATCTGCTCTATCGCGAGGAAGAGCGGGAGATGCTGCCGCTGTGCGAAAGCGAGGGCATCGGCGTCATTCCATGGAGCCCGCTGGCACGCGGACGTCTGACGCGCGACTGGAACACTGAAAGCGCACGCTCCGAGACCGACGAGTTCGGCCGCACACTGTACGCACATACCGAAGACGCGGACCGCCGGATCGTGGAACGCGTCAGTCAGATTGCGAAAGAACGCGGTGTGCCGCGTGCGCAAGTCGCGCTAGCCTGGGTGTTGCAGAAGAAGCCGATTACCGCGCCTATCGTCGGCGCGACCAAGCTGCATCATCTGGACGATGCGGTCGCCGCACTGTCGTTGAATCTGAGTGCGGACGAAATCCGTCAACTGGAAGAGCTGTACGTGCCGCATGCTGTGACCGGTTTCAAATAAGCGGCCAATGCACCGGCCAGCGGACGCGAAAGTAAGGGCCTTCCTAGGCGGAGACACTAGCGCGATCCGTTGGCCCCCGACGAACCGGACATATCCCCGCCAGCGAGGCAATGCATCAAACCCGCGGCACGTCCGGTTCGAAAAACACCCAGCGCACTTGCGGAAACGCCTCCTGCAAGTCCGCTTCGATCACGTTGATCGCATCGACCATCGCGCGGCCGCTCGCGTAGTCGATCATTTCCGCTTGCACCGCCACCACCACGTGGCGACCCCACTGCAGCGTAATCATGTTGATGATGCTGCGAATCTCGGAGCGGCCGCGCAGATGCGTCTCGATTGCGCGGCGCACTTCCGGGCTCGCCGATTCGCCGACGATCATCGACTTCACTTCGCGCGCCACCAGCCACGCAATCACCATCAGCAACACGCCGACGCCGATGGAGCCCAGTGCGTCGTAGACAGGATTGCCGGTCACCATCGTCAGCAACACGGCGACAAAGGCGATCGCAAGACCCGCCAACGCGGCAATGTCCTCGCCGGCCACCACCAGCAGTTCGGACTCGCGCGTTTCGCGAAACCAGCGCCACAGGTGTTTGTCCGGATGCGACTTGCGGATCTCCTTCACCGCGCCCCACAACGAAAGCGTTTCGAGCACCACCGAAACGCCCAGTACGACGAGCGCCACATAGGCGTACTGCAAAGGCTCGCGCGCGAATAGACGATGCACGCCTTCGTACACCGAAAACGCGCCGCCGACAAAAAACAGCAGCAATGCCACCAGCAGCGAATAGAAATTGATCTCGCGGCCACCGCCCATAGGATGCAACGGGCTCGCCGGCTTGCGCGCTTCACGCAAGCCGAATAGCAGCAGCAACTGGTTACCGCAGTCAGCGGTCGAGTGAATGGCTTCGGCGAACATCGAGCCGGAACCAGTGAACGCGGCAGCAGCGAACTTGCAGATAGCGATGCCGAGGTTGGCGGCAAGCGCATAGAAAATGGCTTTCGGCGATTCTTCTTTCATCGTCGTTGCGAGGGTCCGTGAGTTTGCAGAGCGCTTTCAGTTGGCAATAGTTCGTATTATGGACATGCCAACCGGCATGCGTCCAACCCCGGCGCTGTTCCTCGCCGGGTTCTGTGACGTATGCAGCACATCTGCCCGCTCTCGCGCTCCGTCGTGCTATGCCCTTTCGAGCGCGGCCATCTCCCGCACGATCACCAGCAGCATCGACAAGCTCGCGCCGCCCGTGGCCCGCAAGTCGGCAAGCAGGCGCGCATAACGCTCGAGTTGCGCGGTGCGCTTGTCGCGCCATGCCTGAACCAACGCGTCCGGCGTGGATGCCTCGTCGGCGTCGGCCAGCGCGCTCGTAGTCAGCGCGCGTTTCAGGCGTGCGAGTTCCGCCAGCGCCGTGGCGCGCGCCAGCATGTCCCAATGCGTGGGCGCCGGCAGCGCGGCCGCGCGCTCGCTGATCCAGCCGTAGTTCAGCAGCGTGCCGAGCGCGAAGTAGACACCCGCCACGAGTTCGAGACTGCGTCCGCAGGTCGACGCCACCTCGGCGATGTCGAGCAAAGCCGCCGATATCTCCCCGCTGGCGATTCGCACCGCCAGTTCGCTATCGACACCGGCGTCCACGAGCACGCGTTGGCGCTCGGACAGCGCTTCGAGATCGGCGCTCGGCAACAGCGCCGGCCATTGCGGCGCGAGCCGTTGCGCCGCATCGCGGCAGCGTGCGAGCAAGCCGGCGACATCACCGTCGCTGACCGCCCCCGATTGCAATTGCCGCAGGAACCACAGCGCCGAGCGTTCGACGAGCCGCGCCACTTCGACGAACATTCGCGCCTGCACATCGTCGGCGACACGATTATCTAGCGCATCGATACTGCGCCATACGTCGTCGAGATCGAACACGTCACGCGCCATGATGCAGGCCCGCACGATGTCACCAGGCTGTGCATCGGTCTCTTCCATCAGCCGATGCACGAACTCGCAGCCGACGCGATTCACCAACGCATTGGTCAAATGCGTCGCAAGGATTTCGCGCCGCAACGGGTGACGCTGCATCGGTTCGCTAAAGCGCTGCCTCAACGGCTTCGGAAAGTATTCGATCAGCATGTCGCTGACGAGCGGGTCTTCCGGCATCGACGATTCGAGCAGGGCGTCGTAGAGCCACATCTTGCTATAGGCAAGCAGCACCGCGCGCTCAGGCGTGGTCAGCCCTTGTTTCGCGGCCTGGCGCTCGGCGACGTCCTCATCGGTCGGCAAGAACTCGATCACACGATTCAGCCGGCCCGCGCGTTCGAGATAACGCATCAGACGCGCTTCCGCATCGAGCAATTCGATGCCATAGCGGCCCGCAATCGAGAGTGCCTGGGTCTGGTAATAGTTGTCCTGCAAGACGAGCAAGCCGACTTCATCGGTCATTTCCGCGAGCAGTGCATTGCGCTGTTTCCCGGTCATTTCGCCGTCGGAGACGACCAGTCCCAGCAGAATCTTGATGTTGACCTCGTGGTCCGAACAGTCGACCCCAGCAGAGTTGTCGATCGCATCGGTATTGATGCGGCCGCCGCGCTGCGCGAACTCGATACGCCCGAATTGCGTGAGACCGAGATTGCCGCCTTCCGCGACGACCTTGCAGTGCAGATCGGAGCCGTTGACACGGATCGCGTCGTTGGCGCGGTCGCCGACCTGCAGATGCGTTTCGCGGCTCGCCTTCACATAGGTGCCGATACCGCCGTTGTAGAGCAGATCGACGGGTGCCTGCAGAATCGCGCGCATCAATTCAGCGGGCGCGAGCGCCGGCGCGCTGATGCCAAGCACCGACTGCACGGCTGGAGACAATGGAATCGTCTTGGCGGTGCGCGGAAACACGCCGCCGCCCGCCGAGATCAGCGACGGGTCGTAGTCGGCCCAACTTGACCGGTCAAGCCCGAAAAGTCGTCCGCGCTCGGCAAGGCTTACCGCCGGGTCGGGATTCGGATCGAGAAAGATATGCCGATGATCGAACGCGGCTACCAGCTTGATATGCGGCGAGAGCAGCATGCCGTTGCCGAATACATCGCCCGACATATCGCCGACGCCCGCGACCGTGAAGTCGGTCGCTTGCGTATCGACGCCCATTTCGCGGAAGTGCCGTTTGACCGACTCCCAAGCGCCGCGCGCCGTGATCGCCATTTTCTTGTGGTCGTAACCGACCGAACCGCCCGACGCAAAGGCGTCGTCGAGCCAGAAGCCATATTCCTGGGAGATCGCGTTCGCGTAGTCGGAGAAGGTGGCGGTGCCCTTGTCGGCGGCGACCACCAGATAGGGGTCATCGGGGTCATGCCGCACCACATCAGGCGGCGGCACCACCGTCGTACCCGCGAGGTTGTCAGTCAAATCGAGCAAGCCGCGCAGGAACGTCTGATAGCAGGCGATACCTTCACGCATCCACGCGTCGCGTTCGGTTTGCGGCGGCGGATTCTTTACGACGAAACCGCCTTTGGAGCCAACCGGCACGATCACCACATTCTTGACCATCTGCGCCTTCATCAACCCGAGGACTTCCGTGCGGAAGTCCTCACGCCGATCCGACCAACGCAGACCGCCGCGCGCAACACGGCCGCCGCGCAAATGCACGCCTTCCACACGCGGCGAGTACACCCAGATTTCAAACATCGGTTTCGGTTCGGGCAAACCGGGCACGTGGGCGGGATTGAATTTGAACGACAGATACGGTTTCGGATGGCCGTCGGCGTCGAAGCGATAGTAATTCGTGCGCTGCGTCGCCTTGATGACCCCGAGGAATTGCCGGAGTATCCGGTCCTCGTCGAGATTCGGCACCTGATCGAGCGCGCTGTCGATCGTCTTCAGCAAGCTATCGACGCGAGCCTCGCGCGTGTCTCCGAGCACCGGATCGAAACGTGCAATGAACAACTCGACCAGCATGCGGGCGATCGCCGGATTGCCGGTGACCGCGCGTTCGATATAAGCATCGCTGAACGTCGAACCCACCTGCCTCAGGTACTTGGCGTAGGCACGCAGAATCGTCACCTCGCGCGCACTCAGTTGTGCGCGCAACACCAGCCGGTTGAAATCGTCGCTTTCGATGCCACCGGTCCACACCTGTTCGAACGCGTCTTCGAAAAGATCCTTCACCCGTTCGATATCGAACTCCGCATCGTCCGCGAGTTCAAGGCCGAAATCGTGAATCCAGGCAGGCGTGGCGTCGAGTGCTTCGATCAGATAAGGCCGCTCTTCATCGACACGCACGCCGAGATGTTCGAGCATCGGCAAGCTGCGCGACAACGCAATGGGCAACCCCGCACGATAAACCTTGAACCGGAACGCGCGTGGCCCTGATTCGATCGGGCGGTACAGGTTCATGGCGAGCCGCTCGCTGCCCTGCACGCGTTCGATCAGTTCGATATCGCGCACCGCGGTACGGGCCGGATAATCGTCGCGATAGCCCGGGGGAAACGAATCCGCATAATGTTGCAGGAGACGGTTGCCCTGCTCTTCGCCGAATGCATCGAGCAATGCGTCGGCGAGATCGTCCTGCCAGCGGCGCGTGACATGAATGAGCCGCGCTTCGAGCTCACGCGTGTCGACAGTCGGCATGCCACCGGGCTTCGCATGCACGACGAAGTGAATGCGCGCGAGTGTCGACTCCGACAACAGCGGCGTGAATTCGACACTTGCGCCGTTGAATGCATCGGTCAGCAGATTGGCAATGCGCTGCCGCAGATCGGTGTTGTACTTGTCGCGCGGCACGAACACGAGACACGACACGAAGCGATCGAAACGGTCGCGCCGGACGAACATACGCGTGCGCTGATGCTCCTGCAAACGCAGCACACCCAGCGCGATATCGTAGAGCTGGTCTTCGTCGGCCTGAAACAGTTCGTCACGTGGATAGGTTTCGAGCACCGTCACCAGTGACTTGGCCAGGTGGCCCTTGGGCAGGAAACCGGCCCGCCGTACGATGTTCGCGCATTTGCGCCGCACGATCGGGATTTCCGAGGCCGACACCAGGTAGGCGGTGGACGTATACAGGCCGATAAAGCGCCGCTCGCCGGTCACTTTGCCGTCCGCACCGGTCAGCTTGATGCCGACGTAATCCAGATAGCCCGGCCGATGCACCGTCGCGCGCGAGTTGGCCTTGGTCAGGAAAATGGGCGACGAGCCGGAGATGATATCGGCGGCCGCCGGTGGCAATGGCGTGACTTCAGCAGCGCCCGCGGGACGCAACTCATCGCGCAGAATGCCGAGGCCGGAGCCGGGTATCGCACGCAGGCCAAAACCGATATCGTGCTGCACCAATTCATAGTCGCGCTGGCCGAGAAACGTGAAATGATCGGCCACCATCCATTCGAGGAACGCGCGGGCCTCGACACCTTCGGGCCCTGCCTCGCCGGCCTTCATGCCTTTGACGGTGACACGCGCGAGTTCGACGATCTTCGGCCAGTCTTCCACTGCAGCGCGCACGTCGCGCAGCACCTTGGCGATCTCGTCACGCAATGCGTCGAGTTTCGCTGCGTCGCCGCAACGGTCGACCTCGAAGTGAATGAATGAGGCAAGCTGCGAGCGCGTATCGGCGGCATCTTCAGCGCCCTGCCCCACTCGCACAATGCTGCCGTCCGGTCCGCGCCAGATGCGGAACACCGGATGCACGACTGAATGCAGCGCGAGCCCGAGGCGGTTGACCGCCATCGATACCGAATCGACCAGAAACGGCATGTCGTCGTTGACGATTTCGATCACCGTGTGATCGGAATGCCAACCATGCTGTTCGAGTATCGGGTTGTAGACGCGCAGCCGTTCGCTGCCTGGTACGAAGCGCTGCGCGGTTTGCCAGTGAGCAAGCGCCGCGCCGTAAAGATCGGCGATGGAGCGGCTTTGAAGGTCGTCGGCGTCGACGAAATCGTAGTAGTGCCGCAGGAAAGGCTCGACGACTTTGAAGGTTGGCTCCGGCAATCGCCCACGCGCAAATTCAAAGACATCGTTCAGCAGGTGCGTGACGGCTTCTTCATTCTTTGCTTGCATGATCAACTCCCCCGGCGGGCGGCAATAGCGAGTATCGCTTGATTCGCATGCATCGTCTGAACCAGGATTATGCGCCTGCCACCCGGAAATCGATGCGCGAGCTCACTTAGGTTATACCCGCTGCCGGCGACCGTGCCGCCTCTGTTTAAAGCGCGGCCTTCAATTCGCCAGCCTCCTGCTTCAGCCATGCCTGAACCTGTTCGCTGGTCCAGGCCGGGTCGTCGTGCGGCAGGTCATGACCGGCCCATTGATGCTCGCGATGCGTTGCGCCCCACGCGGCCGCGAGCTTGACCGAACACACCGGATTGACCAGCTTATCGGCGCGTGAAGAAAGAATCAGCAACGGGCAATGCGGTTTCGCCGTAGCCGCACTAAAGCGCGCGGCGGCCCAAAGCTGCCGTAATGCATTGCCCCGGCTCACCGGCGCGCTCCGGCGAATTTCGCTCCATGCATCGAGATCGGCGCCCAGCGTTTCGACGTTGTTGCACGTCAGCCGATGAATGCCGCTTTCCGCGCGCGGCGCATCGCGCCAGTGTGCTGCGACGCCCAGCAGGCCCGGCCATGCCGACGGACGCAAGCGCTCGTGCATGCGGCTGAACGGCCGCATGCTGGTATTGATCAACACGAGCCGCTCGATCTCGCCGGGATGCCGTTGCGCCCAGTCGGTCGCCACCATGCCGCCGAGCGACATCGCCAGCACGCGATAAGGACCTGCCGCACCCGTTTGCAATGCAGCAATCCGCACGAAGCCCACCATATCCTCGACCGCGGCCGGTGCGCGCAAGTTAGCGAACTCGCCGTTGCCGGGCAGATCGAGCAGCAACAGGCGATCCGTGCCGGTCGCCTCGCGCAGCACACCGGGCAAACGACCCCAGTGGCGTGTTTCGCGCGTCAGTCCACGCAAAAGAATCCATGTGCTCATGGCGCTTCCGGCCTGGTCCAATGGTCGATCGCGCTTTGCAGCAGTTCCTCGCGACGATTGCCTTGCGGTAGCCAGCGTTGCGACGAGAACGCTGCGCGCGCGAGAAAATCGAGCAGATTCGCATGACGCCGCAGCACGCGTGCGGTGCGATGCGCCTTGACCGGATTGAACATGCCCTGGCGCGAAAACAGTTGGCGCGGATTCTTCTTGATCCACAGCCACGAACCGAGTTCGAGCGTCATCGGCAGGAAGACGTTGGGTGGCGGCGTACGGTCGTACGCGAAGTCCCACAGATCGCCATGCAACAGATACTGGTGGCTTTGCGGTTCGAACGCGTAGCCATGATGCGGATGCGCGCGCTCAAACATGGTTTTCAGCACGTACATTTCCGGCAGATGCGGCATCAGCTTGCGCGTGCGCGCGTAGGGAAACCAGATGCTGTCGCGCCAGCCGTAGCCCGAGTGGCAGTCGAGCGCGATGCTCAGGGGCCGCACGGCCATGTCGGTTTCGACCACCCGCAGGAGTGCCGCGGCCTCGGGCTCCATCGGCTCGCCTTGCCGGCCGCGATACCACGGCAGCCACGCACCCACCCGCTGACCGCCGGCGAGCAGCGGCACCCGTTCGTCGGCATTCTGCGGCGCATTGCGCATCAGATCGACCCCATTGGGATTGGCCCGCGTGGCAGCCCACATGCCGCCCGGATTGACGATCGGCATAAAGATCAGACGAATCGATTGCAACTGCCGCACCAGCAGTTCGTCCCATTCCAGCCGGGCGAGCAGCGCGCGCATGTAGTCGAGCACGAGTTGCGAGCCGATCCGTTCGAGTCCGTGAATGCCGCCAAAAAACCCGATTGCCGGCGCGAGCGGATCGGTTGAACCGATACTCGCGGTGTGCACGGCGAATTGCCGGCCCCGCACCGTCGTCTCGCAGACGGTGCGGATCTCGAAGCTGGCGCTGCCCTGGTCGAGGATCGTCTTGAGATCTTCGTACTCCGCAAAACTGTCGGGCAGAAAGCTCAAAGGCTGCATGACGACGTCGAAAGGAACTGCAAGGTTATTGGGGACGGCACACTGAATGACGCAATATAGCCTGGCTGCGGGCGATCATGCGCAGCCCGCCCCGTCCAATGCAAATCATGTCATACGGGTGTCATTTTCCATTCGAACGAATGACTTCTGTCTGCCTTCCCGGCGACTCAAAAAAGACACATATAGATATAGTCGTCTAGACGTTGCGATGCCTTCACTCAACCGTCACAGACGCTTCCTAGAATGAGCCCCACACATGCCGGCAATGGCCGGATGCATGAAGGGGTACTTATGGAAGCAATTCGGGAAGCAATTCGTATCGAACGGTTGAGCAAGACGTTCAGCAACGGCCGCAAGGCGCTAGACGAAATCGATCTGCGTGTCGAGCCGGGCGAAATGGTTGCGTTGATTGGCGCCTCGGGCTCGGGCAAGTCGACACTGCTGCGGCATATCGCGGGCTTCACGGCCTCGGATGCGCAACCGTCGCAGATCGCGATTCTCGGCCGGCCGATCCAGCAGAACGGCCGCATTGTGCGCGAAGTGCGCAGCATTCGCCGCGATATCGGCTTCGTGTTCCAGCAATTCAATCTGGTGAACCGGCTTTCCGTCGAGAGCAACGTGCTGCTCGGCGCGCTCGCGCGGCTGCCTTTGTGGCGCCGTTTGAGCGGGCGCTTTCCGGCCGCGGAGCGGGCGTTGTCGATGGCCGCGCTCAATGAAGTCGGTATCGGCGACCATGCGCGCGAACGCGCCGCCAACCTCTCCGGCGGCCAGCAGCAACGCGCGGCATTGGCGCGCGCGCTGGTGCAACGCGCGCGCATCGTGCTCGCCGACGAACCGATCGCCTCGCTCGATCCCGAATCGTCGCGCCGTGTGATGGAAATGCTGCGCACCCTCAACGTCGAACATCAACTGACGGTGCTGGTGTCGCTGCATCAGGTCGACATTGCGATGCAGTACTGCCCGCGCACCGTTGCACTGCGTCGCGGCAAAGTGGTCTACGACGGCCCCTCCGCCGCGCTGAGCCCTGCCCTGCTCAAGAAACTCTACGGCGACGATGCCCGTGAACTGCTCGAAGAGGCCAACGCGGGCGCGATCAATCATGCGGACAACAACGCTAACGGCGGCGACACCAGCGCACCGACGCAAGACACCGAATCCACCTCGACGCGTTATGCGTTCGCCCTCAATCCGGCGCACTCGAACTGAGCGCGCCCACTCATTCTGTTCACTCAACCGGACCTCAAAGCGATGAAATTCCTGCGTTCATTGATCACGCTGACCGTCGGCGCGGCCGCATTTGCCTGCGTCGCCACCGCACAAGCCGAGGACATCAATCTCGGCATCATCTCGACCGATTCGTCCTCCGTGCTGAAACAGCGCTGGGAGCCGCTGATCGACGACATGAACAAGCAAACCGGCCTGAACGTCAAAGCGTTCTTCGCGACCGACTACGCCGGCATCATCGAAGGCATGCGCTTTAACAAGGTACAGGTCGGCTATTTCGGCAATGCCTCGGCGATCGAAGCGGTGGATCGCTCGCAAGGCGAAGTGTTCGCGAAGGTCCTGTATCTGAACGGCGACGCGGGTTACAAGTCGGTGCTGATCACCAACGTGAACAGCCGCTTCAAGACGCTCGACGACGTATTCAAGAACACGAAGGACGTCACACTCGGTTTCGGCGATCCGAACTCCACCTCGGGCACGCTGATCCCCGGCTATTACCTGTTCGCCCAGCACAAGACGCCGGTCAACACCTCGTTCAAGGCCGTGCTGCCGTCGAGCCACGAAGCGAATCTGCTGGCTGTCGTGAACAACAAGATCGACATCGCGACCAACAACACCGAGATGCTCGACACGCTGAAGAAGCAGCATCCGGACAAGTTTGCGCAAGTACGCGTGTTGTGGACGTCGCCGCTGATTCCGTCGGACCCGCTGGTCTGGCGCAAGGATCTGCCGCAAGCCACCAAGGACAAGATCCGCAACTTCTTCGTGAACTACGGCAAGACCGATCCGCATGAAAAACAGGTGATGGCTGCCATCACGGGCTACGCCGGCTTCGCGGCATCGTCGGATGAGCAGTTGCTGCCGATTCGCCAGGTCGCGTTGTTCCAGCAGAAGCAGAAGATCGAGAGCGACACGCATCTTTCCGACGACGACCGCAAGACCCAACTGGCCGCACTCGACGCCAGGCTGAGCGCACTCAACACCGCCATAGCCAAGCAATGAACACCGTTGATCTGATCACGTCGCCCACGCGTGCGAGCGAAGCGCTCGCCGCGCAGGCGGCGCGCGGCGCCCCCGCTGCGGGCAAACGCAGTTGGCTGTCGCTCATCGGCTGGATCGCCGTGCTTGCCGTGCTGGGTGGCGCCTGGCACGGCGCCGATATGCGACCGCTCGACCTGCTCTCCGACTCCGGCAACATGGGGCAGTTCGCCAAGGACTTCTTCCCGCCGGACTTCACCGAATGGCGCAGCTATCTGCACGAGATGTACGTGACGCTGTCGGTGGCGGTGTGGGGCACGGCCCTCTCGCTCGTGTGCGCGGTGCCGTGTGGGCTGATGTCCGCGCACAACATGGCGCCGATGTGGGTCGTGCAGCCGATGCGCCGCATGATGGACGCGTGCCGCGCCATCAATGAAATGGTCTTCGCGATGCTGTTCATCGTCGCGGTGGGACTCGGTCCGTTCGCCGGCGTGCTGGCGTTGTGGGTGCACACCACCGGCGTGCTCGCCAAGCTCTTCGCCGAAGCGGTCGAGGCAATCGATCCGCGTCCGGCCGAAGGCGTGCGGGCCACCGGCGCGACCAGTCTCGACGAAATCATTTACGGCGTCCTGCCGCAAGTGCTGCCGTTGTGGATCTCGTACGCGCTCTATCGCTTCGAATCGAACGTGCGCTCGGCGATGGTGGTCGGCATGGTCGGCGCGGGCGGAATCGGCGTGGTGCTGTACGAGGCGATCCGCTCGTTCAATTACGCGCAGACGGCCGCGGTGATGATCATGGTGATCGTGGTCGTGACGGTGATCGATCTGGCGTCCGCGTGGCTGCGCGAACGCGTGACGTGAGCGCTTCACGATTCCTGAAAGCCTGGGGGGTGGCGACACGTGCTTCGCCAACCCTCGTCCAGGCCGCTTCGATACTGTGTGCCAGTGTGTAAGTGCGCCGGCCTGCTAGCGCTGCGACGAGGTTGAGCAGCGGGCTCTCGTCGCCACAAATCACCGGTTTTCGCCACATAAAACCCCTTCACTTTAGTCGTCCACCCCTCCATTCCCGCGTTCTGCTGGAATAATCACGTGCTTGCAGCCGGCCCCCCGGCCTTCTTTCTTCTCTCCCTGATCTTCGATGGACACCTTTGTCGTCTTGCTGGTGCTGCTCTCCGCGCTGCTTCACGCTACCTGGAACGCGTTTCTGCATCTATCCGAAGACCGCGTATGGCTGCTCGGCATGATGGCGATTCCGTATGTCGCTGTCAGCGCGGTCGGCGTGATCGTGCTGCCTTTGCCCGCGCCGGCGGCGTGGCCTTATATCTTCGCGTCGGTAGTACTCGAATTCGGCTACCTGCTGGCACTGATCCGCGCTTATAAGAGCGGCGATTTCGGGCAAATCTATCCGATCGCGCGCGGTCTTTCGCCGATGCTCGTATTCGTCGGCGCGCTGGTATTCGCGCACGAATCGCTCAAGCCGTTGGCGGCCATCGGCGTGGCACTGGTGTCACTCGGCATCGTCTCACTCGCGTTCCGCCGCGGCATGCGTTTTTCCGGCGAAAGCGTGCCGTTCGCGCTGCTGACGGGCTTCTTCATCGCCACGTATTCGGTTGTCGACGGAATTGGCGCCCGCGTGGCGGGCAACGGTTTGAGCTACATCATGTGGGTCTATCTGATCTGGAATATCCCGCAGTTTCTGCTCGCCTGGCATTGGCGTGGCGGCGCGAAGGGGCTATTCATCGGCCGCACGGTGGTGCTCAAGGGCATCGCGTCCGGTGTGCTCGCACTCACCGCCTATTGCCTGATCATCGAGGCCTACCGCTATCTGCCGATTGCGATGGTCTCTGCGCTGCGTGAACTCAGTTCGATCTTCGCGGTGCTGATCGGCTGGCTGTTCATGCAGGAGAAGCTGACCACGCGGCGGATCGTGGCTTGCGCACTGGTTACGCTGGGGGCTGTGTTGATTCGGATTTGAGGCCGCAAAACGCCCCGCTCACGCGAACTGCACAAGCGTCGCGTCAATCGCCTCAGCCAGCGTATTGAACGCCGGCGCGATCTCTTCGTCCGGCACACACGCATAGCCGATCAGCAGACCTGAAGGCGCCAGCGACGGCTGCGCGTAATACCCCGACAACGGCCGTACAACGATATTGCGCTCCAGCGCAGCAGCAGCCACCGCGCGGTCGTTACTGCCTTCAGGCAATTGCATCACCAGATGTAAACCAGCATCGCCCCCCACGGCCGGCAACGCATCGCCATAACGCTGCGCAGCGGCATCCAGCAGGGTCTGGCGACGCTGCCCGTAGAGCGTACGCATCTTGCGGATATGCGACGTGAAATGCCCTTCCGCGATGAACTCCGCGAGCATCGCCTGCTGCAACAACTGCCCTTCCCGGTACAACTCCGCGCTCGCAGTCGCAAAGCTCTCGGCCAGCGCTTCCGGCACGACCAGGTAGCCGATCCGCAACCCAGGGAACAGCGTCTTGCCGAAGCTGCCCACGTAAATCACCTGCCCGGATCTATCCAGACCCTGCAGCGATGCCAGCGGCCGGCTGCCATAGCGGTATTCGCTGTCGTAGTCGTCTTCAATGATCCAGCACTGATTCTGCCGCGCGTACTCGAGCAACATGCGGCGCCGCGCGAGGCTCATCACCATACCCAGCGGATATTGATGCGAGGGCGTGACAAGCATCAGCTTCGGCGGCTGCGCGAGATCGTCGGCGGAGGGATTGATGCCTTCCTCGTCGACGGCGATCGGCCGCGATTGCAGGCCGGACACGTGCAGCACGCTGCGCACGCCCCAATAGCAAGGGTCCTCGGTCCAGATCACGTCGCCCGGATCGGATAGCAGGCGCACCGCCAGGTCGACCGACTGGTGGATCCCAGTCGTGACGATGATCTGCTCGGGCGTACAACGCACCGAGCGCGACGTGCGCAGATAGTCCGCCAATGCGTGCCGCAACGAGGCCAGCCCGCCGCCCGGCGCGTAGGTCAGCAGGTCCGGGCGCGGCCGGCGCCAATACTTGTTGTGCAGACGGCTCCAGACGCGCGCCGGAAACTTCGTGACATCCGGCACGCCGGGCATGAACGCACCCCATTGCCGCTTCGACACGCCCGCCCCCGAAATGAGCCTCGTGCCACGCGTCGACAACGCGCGGCTGCCCTGCAAAGGCAGCGGCAGAGGTAACGATTCAAGCGGCGCAGTGAGCGCCTCGGCGTCAGGCACGCCGACGATCTCGTCCGGCGCACTTTCGGCGACGAACGTACCGCGCCCGGTTGCCGAGTTCACATAGCCTTCGAGCACCAACTGCTCGTACACCTGCGTGACCGTATTGCGCCCGATGCCCAATTCCTGCGCTAATAGACGCGACGACGGCACCCTGCTGCCCGCCGGCAATTCTCGCGACAGGATCGCTTGCTGCAACAGCCGATGCAGCTGACGATAGATCGGCTGGCCGTTGCCACGGTCAAGGCGCTGCGCCAGCCAGTCGGACAAAACGCTCGCGCGCATGATTGGCTCCTACATTTTTATTGAAATGGCTCTGAAGTTAAGAGCCAAATCTCATTATAGTCGCTGCATGTGCTGCGCTGAGCGTGCGGCGTCCGTTGGCGGCACCCCCGCAAACACCGAGGAGCGAAGGAGATAACCATGAAGAATGCTGACCTGAAGAGCCGCAAAGACGCCGCCACGCCGCGCGGCGTCGGAGTGATGTGCGATTTCTACGCCGAGCGTGCGGAGAATGCCGAGTTGTGGGACGTCGAAGGCCGCCGTTTCATCGATTTCGCCGCGGGCATTGCGGTGTGCAACACCGGCCACCGTCACCCGAAGATTCTGGCCGCGATCCGCGACCAGCTCGATCATTTCACGCACACCGCGTATCAGATCGTGCCGTACGCGTCGTACGTCGAACTGGCTGAGAAGATCAACGCGCGCGCGCCGGGCGACTATCCGAAGAAAACCGCTTTCTTCACGACGGGCGCCGAAGCCGTTGAAAACGCGATCAAGATTGCGCGTGCTGCGACCGGCCGTCCGGGCGTGATCGCGTTCACCGGCGGTTTCCATGGCCGCACGATGATGGGCATGGCGCTGACCGGCAAGGTTGCGCCGTACAAGATCGGCTTTGGTCCGTTCCCGGCGGACGTGTTCCACGCCCCGTTCCCGAATCCGCTGCATGGCGTGACGACGGCCGACTCGCTGAAGGCGATCGAGTTTCTGTTCAAGGCCGACATCGATCCGAAGCGCGTCGCGGCGATCATTTTCGAACCGGTTCAGGGCGAAGGCGGCTTCTACCCGGCGCCGGCGGAGTTCGTGCGCGCACTGCGCAAGCTGTGCAATGAGCATGGCATTTTGCTGATTGCCGACGAAGTGCAGACGGGTTTTGCCCGTACCGGCAAGTTGTTTGCAATGCACCACTATGACGTGGTGCCTGATCTGATGACGATGGCCAAGAGCCTGGCGGGTGGGATGCCGTTGTCGGGCGTGGTCGGACGTGCTGATTTGATGGACGCTGCGGCGCCTGGCGGTCTGGGTGGCACGTATGCGGGTAACCCGCTGGCGGTTGCGTCCGCGCATGCTGTGCTCGATATCATCGATGAAGAGAAGCTCTGCGAGCGGGCTACCGTTCTGGGTGATCGCGTCAAGGCGAAGCTGATCGCGCTTCAGAGCGAAGTTCCGCAGATCGCCGATGTGCGTGGGCCGGGTGGGATGGTTGCTGTTGAGTTCTGCAAGGCGGGTGGCACCGAGCCGGATGCGGATTTCACCAAGCGGGTGCAGGCTCGGGCGCTTGAGCGCGGGTTGTTGCTGCTGGTTTGTGGTGTTTATTCGAATGTGGTTCGGTTCCTGTTCCCGCTCACTATTCAAGACTCCGTCTTTGATGAGGCTATGGGGATTCTTGAAGCGGTGCTTAAGGAGAGTGTTGCTGTAGCTGTTTGATGGTTTTTTTTGCCTGCGCGGCGCGCGGGTGTGTGGATGCGTGCCGCGTTGGGCTTTGCTTTTTTTTTGCCTTTGCGGCGCTTGTTGTCTGTGTTCTTAGGGCTTTGGCCTTTCCTTGAATTGTTAGTGGTCTATTAGTGTTGCCCCTGTGCGGGGCGGCACCTACTTTTCTTTGCATGCCGCAAAGAAAAGTAGGCAAAAGAAAGCGGCTCAAACCGCTAATGCTAAGTGGGCACCGTGGTCTGCTGCGGGTAGTGGTGCATCTGGAATCCGTGTTCTCGCACATTCAGCGTTAGTGACAAAGGAGTCATCAGCTCCCACTCCGCACTGCGTGCGTCGCGGACGGGTCTGCATGGGAAACCAGGGGCTTCGGTTGAGGTCTGTGGGGGCCGTCGGCTTCGCCTCGGCGAGGTTCCTCTGCACTCCCTTGGGAACCCCACCTCAAACGAGGTGTCGGTGCGATGACGAGCCACGCCCCGATGGCGAGACGTGGGCACCAAAACGTAGCGGGTGGTTTTATGAAGTACGCTTCGGCGCGCGCAGCGCCGCCGGAAGTATGACGCCCTTGTCACAGGCGTATGCAGGTGCACGAACACAGATTCCAGATGCATCACTACCCCTGGCAAACTACGGTGCCCACTTAGCAGGAGTGGTTTGAGCCGCTTTCTTTTGCCTACTTTTCTTTGCGGCATGCAAAGAAAAGTAGGTGCCGCCCCGCACAGGGGCAACGCTAATAGACCACTAACAATTCAAGGAAAGGCCAACGCCCCAGGAACACGGACAAAAAGCGCCGCGAAGGCAAAAAACCTTAAATCCAAACCCCCTGGAGCAAACCAAAAATGCCGACGCTAGTCCTAACCGACCCCTCTCTCCTAAAAACAAAAGCCTACATAGCAGGCGAATGGCAATCCGCCGACGACGGCACGACGTTCGAAGTAAAAAACCCCGCCACAGGCGAAACAATCGCCACAGTGCCCCGCATGGGCACACCCGAAACCCGCCGTGCAATCGACACGGCTAACGCCGCCTGGCCAGCATGGCGAGCCACCACCGCCAAACAACGCGCCACGATCCTGCGTAAATGGCATGACCTCATGCTGGAAAACGCCGACGATCTGGCAAAGATCCTCACCACCGAACAAGGCAAACCCCTCGCCGAAGCCAAAGGCGAAATCCTCTACGCCGCCTCGTTCCTGGAATGGTTCGCAGAAGAAGGGAAACGCGTCAACGGCGACACCATCCCCACACCGGCAAACGACAAACGCATCGTCGTGACGAAAGAACCGATCGGTGTCTGCGCAGCCATCACGCCCTGGAATTTCCCGGCAGCCATGATCACTCGCAAGGTCGGCCCCGCACTCGCAGCCGGCTGCCCGATCATCGTCAAACCGGCCGAAGCCACGCCGCTCTCGGCGCTCGCCCTCGCCGCGCTGGCCGAACGCGCCGGTGTGCCGCGCGGTGTGTTCAATGTCGTCACCGGTGAGCCGAAAGCCATCGGCGCGGAAATGACCGGTAATCCGATCGTGCGCAAACTGTCGTTCACCGGCTCGACGCCGGTCGGCCGTCTGCTGATGGCGCAATGCGCGCCGACGGTCAAGAAAGTGTCGCTCGAACTCGGTGGCAACGCACCGTTCATCGTCTTCGAAGATGCGGATCTGGATGCGGCCGTCGCGGGCGCCATCGCGTCGAAATATCGCAATAGCGGCCAGACATGCGTCTGCACGAATCGCTTCTACGTGCACGATAAAGTCTACGACGCATTCGCCGAAAAACTGCGCGTCGCCGTCGAACAACTCAAGGTCGGCCGCGGCACCGAAGACGGCGTCACGCAAGGTCCGCTGATCAACGAAGCCGCCGTGCTCAAGGTCGAATCGCATATCGAAGACGCCCTCGCCAAAGGCGCACGCATCGTCACCGGCGGCAAGCGCCATGCGCTCGGTCATGGCTTCTTCGAACCGACCGTCCTCGCGGATGTCACGCCGGCCATGAAGGTCGCTCGCGACGAAACCTTCGGCCCGCTCGCGCCGCTGTTCCGCTTCTCGTCGGATGAAGAAGTGATCCGCCTCGCCAACGATACGGAATTCGGCCTCGCGTCGTACTTCTATAGTCGCGATATCGGCCGCGTGTGGCGTGTCGCCGAAGCGCTCGAATATGGCATGGTGGGTATCAACACCGGCCTGATTTCGAACGAAGTCGCGCCGTTCGGTGGCGTCAAGCAATCCGGTCTCGGCCGCGAGGGCTCGCATTACGGTATCGACGACTACGTCGTCATCAAGTACATGTGCGTCGGCGGGATCTAAAGCAACAACGGCCACGTCGGATCATCTGACGTGGCCTTTTAAATCTATCAGAACGAATGACGAATGCCGGCCATCACGCCGAGTTGCCCGATGCCTGGCGCCGGCGTCGTGCCTCCGCCACCTTGGCTCACCGTATAAGCGGCATGCGGACTGTTGAACAGATACGCCCCTTGCAGGTAAACCGCGGAACGCTTCGACAACAGATATGTGGTGCGTAGCGCAGCGATTGTGCCGCGGGTGTCGTCGGCACGATTGATGATGCGGTACACGCCGCCGTCGAGAATGAATGCAGGCGTCACGTTATAGGCCGCAGTCACGTAGTACAGATTCGAGCGCACATCCGGCAACGCCGGCGACACCGTCTCGACGTGACGGCCAAGCCAACCCGCCCCGAGTTTTACCGGGCCGATGTGTCCGTAGCCGTTCAACTGCATCCGCACGTCCTTGTCGCCAGGTTGTGTCAGCGCAAAAGGCGCCGTGCCGTCGAACAGATTCGCGGCCGCGCCCGGGCCGCCGCGTTGTTCGTCGTAGGCGCCCGCCACGCCGTAGCCGTTCATGTCGTAGCGCAGCATCGTCGACCATTCGCGGCAACTCTGCGAACTGCCCGGAATCGAACCCACGCACGTGCCCTGTCCCGGCGAATTGCCGGTACCCGCTGAATCACGGCCGAACGAATAGGTCGCACCGAACGTAAAGCCCGAGAACGTCCCCTTATACGCAATCGTGTTGTCGCTGCGTGCGCTCGGCATGTACTGATCGAATGACCCCGTGCCGCCGTAAATGTCAGGGCCCAGCAGATCGGAATCGAGTATCGCCCAATACGTCATCGTGTACTGGCGGCCGAAAGTTAACGTACCGTAGGGACTCTCGAGACCCACAAAGGCCTGCCGGCCAAACATCCGGCCACCCTGGTTGAGCGTGCCGGCTTTGGTGTTAAAGCCGCTTTCCAGTACGAAGACCGCGGACAACCCGCCACCCAATCCCTCCTTGCCGCGAATCCCCCAGCGCGATGGAAATTCGCCCGTGATGCCCGGCATGCGCACGACGCTGTCGCCCGCGGCGTTCGAATGCGTCACAAATTCGATGCCGGTATCGATAATCCCGTACAACGTCACACTGCTCTGTGCGAACGACGAGGCACTGATACCGAGCAACATGCTGCCCAAAGCGAGTTTGTATTTCATTATCTCCGAGTCTCCTGGACTAGTGTTTTGTGTAAGCGCACACCAATCCGTATGCGACCCGCACGCAGCGTTTTTATGTAGCGATACTAATGACAGACGTGACAATACCGACCGCGATGCAAGCCGTCCGATACGCCAAAGATTGACTGCTTCAGATAGCGGCGATCCGCGTGCCACACCGGATCGCTGCGAGTCAGGACATTGCGTCCCTCAACCGCCCGGCTTCGGAATATGGCGTTTGACCACCATCAGCGCGACCATCACGATCACCATCGCGATTCCGAGCATCCACAAATATGACGATGCACCGCCGGTCGTAATCACCACAGCACCCGCAAACGCGCTGGCAATCGCGCCGAGTCGGCCGAACGCGAGCGCCGATGCGGTACCGGTTGCGCGCACACGGGTCGGATAAACATAAGCGCACAACGCAAACATCGTCGACTGCACCGCATTGACAAACATACCGTGCACACCAAGACCCAAAATCAGCAAGCCGGTGTGGTCGGAGATGTTCACACCAAGCAACAGCAACGCGCTCGCCGCGCCCCCCGCGCTGCAGAGAATCAACGGCCAGCGCGAACCGGTACGGGCGATCACCATCGCGCACAGCAAAGCGCCGACCACACCGCCGAGGTTGTACGCGGTGAGCCCCGACCCCGCCACCGACACCGACAAACCCTGCGTGCTCAGCATCGTCGGCAGCCAACTGAAGGCGCTATAGACGGCCAGCAGGCATAGGCAGAACGAGCACCAGATCGCCACCGTATCGAGCGCCAGGCCCTCGCGGAACAGCGCGGTAAAACCCGTGTGTTTTTCAACAGCCTGTTCGCGCGAGTCGGTAAACACGCAGCCGCTGGCCACCGGACGCGACATCCGGCCAAGCAGGCGTTTGAGTTCCGGCCAGCGCCGCGGGTGCCGGGCGAGAAAGCGCGGCGATTCGGGCAATGTGAAGAACAGCAACACGCTGAGCGCGAGAGGCAGCACACCGCCGATCATGAACAAGCCGCGCCATCCGTACGTCGGCAGAATTTCATGCGCGAACAATCCCGCCACCATGCCGCCGAGCGGCACGCAGACGATCGTCGCGGTGACCGCCAAGGTGCGGCGGCGAGCCGGCGTGAACTCCGCGGTCATAGTCGTCGAGCTCGGCAACGCGCCACCAATGCCGAGACCGGCGATAAAGCGCAGCACGGCAATCGTCACGATGTCGGGCGCAAAGCTGATGCCGCAAGTGGCGGCGCCGAATACCAACACGCTACCGATCACCGCCCAGCGGCGGCCGAAGCGATCGGCCAGCAGCCCGGCGCACGCGCTGCCGATGCCCATGCCGATCAAGCCGGCCGCGACCACTGGTGCAAAAGCCGCGCGCGTGACGCCCCACTCCTTGATGAGCACCGGAATCGCAAAGCCGATCAACTGACTATCGAAGCCGTCCAGAACGATCGACAAGGCCGCGAGAAACACCACGATCTTCTGCATCGTGGTGTAAGGGCCTTCGTCGAGCGTGCGGCCGATATCGACGGCATGGCGCCCCTCCTCGACTCCCGCCTGATGGCCGGCAAGTGGCGCATTGGCCTCGCCGGTTGCCGCACTGGCCGAGCCGGCCGGCGGTACATAACTGGTCATGAAGCTGTCTCCTGGTTTGGGCGCGCGATCTGAGCGCCGCGCTTTTGAGGTCACGTTTTTTTAGTCAGTATGTGAGCGAGTGAATGACTTCCGACATTGCCGTTTCGCGCAAAAGCCATGACATGTATGCATGGCTTTCACGACACTGAGTACCGCTGCGAAGAAATTGCGCGCAGCGATACGCAGCGACTTCAACGGCACTCCACCCTTCAGAACGGGTAATGACGCGGCGTGGTCTGCACCGTAATCCAGCGCAGATCCGTAAACTCTGCGATCCCCGCCTGCCCACCGAAGCGTCCAAAGCCGCTACCCTTCACGCCGCCGAACGGCATTTGCGCTTCGTCGTGAACGGTCGGCCCGTTGACATGGCAGATGCCCGATTCGATGCGCCGCGCGACGTTCATTGCGCGCGCGATATCGCGGCTGAACACCGCCGAAGAAAGCCCATACTCGTTATCGTTCGCACAGGCCACGGCTTCGTCTTCGCTCTTGACGCGCACGATGCCCTTCACAGGTCCGAACGATTCATCGCCATAAATGCGCATGGCGGGCGTGACGTGGTCGAGCAGCGTGGCGGGCATCAACGTGCTATCCGCCTTGCCGCCGCAGACGAGCGTGGCGCCTTTGGCCAGGGCATCGTCGATCAGCGCATTGCAGCGTTGCACCGTGCTCATGTCGACGACCGATCCCAGCACCACCGGCCCTTTGCGTGGGTCGCCGAGCGGCAGACCGCGCGCTTTCTGCGCGAGCTTTGCAACAAACTGATCAGCGATCCGCTCGTCGACGACGATCCGTTCCGTCGACATGCAGATCTGCCCCGAGTTGGCGAACGCGCCGAATGCAGCGGCGTTGACGGCTGCATCGAGATCCGCGTCGTCGAGCACGATCAACGGCGCCTTTCCGCCGAGTTCCAGTACCGACGGCTTCAGATAGCGCGCACACGTCGCCGCGATGATCTTGCCCACATGTGTGGAGCCGGTGAAATTGACACGCCGGACCTTCGGATGAGCGATCAGTGCCTCGACGACTGCGCTTGCATCGGCCGGAGCGTTGGTGACGAAGTTCACCACGCCCTTCGGCAAGCCCGCTTCCTGCAGCACTTCGATAATCAGTCCGTGCGTGCCGGGGCAGACTTCCGAACCCTTCAGCACGACTGTATTGCCACATGCGAGCGGCAACGCGATCGCACGCACGGCGAGGATCACCGGTGCGTTCCACGGCGCGATGCCCAGCACGACGCCGGCCGGCTGGCGCACGCCCATCGCGAGGCTGCCGGGCACGTCGGACGGGATCAACTCGCCACCGATCTGCGTAGTAAGCGCCGCCGCTTCCATCAATCCGCCGGCGGCGAGATGCACATTGAACCCCGCCCACATTGCCGACGCGCCCGTCTCCGCTGCCATCACCGCGGCGAACGCCTCGCTGCGCGCTTCCAGCGCATGCGCGGCCTTCATCAGCAGCGCGCGGCGCTCGCTCGGCCCCAGCGCGGACCATGCCGGAAACGCCGCTGCCGCGGCATCCGCGGCGGCTACTGCGTCGGCAACCGTCGCCGCGGGAGCACGCGTCGCGACTTCGCCGTCGAGCGGATTGCGGCGCTCGAAGGTGGCGCCATTGCTCGCTTGCACGGCTGCGCCGTTGATCAGCATCGAAATACTCTGCATCGTCCTGTCTCCTGCGGAAAGTTTTATGAATGCGGGCGCGGCGCTCGCTTAATGTCAAGCCACGACGACTTCGACCAGCATCGGTCCGGGTGACGCCAACGCGTCGCGCAGCACGTCATGCAGGCGTTCGGCGTCGGTCACGCGTATGCCCTGGCAACCCATGCCTGCAGCAAGCGCCACGAAGTCGAGCCCCGGCAGATCGGTGCCTTGCACCGGATCGCTTGGACCGAAACCGAATTCCGGCGCAAAGTCCTGCAACGCGGCATAGCGGGAATTGTTCAGGATCACGAATGTGATCGGCAGTTTCATCTGCACGGCGCTATAGATGGCCTGGATCGAATACATGCTGGAGCCGTCGCCGATCAGGCCGATCACGCGCGTGCCGGGCTTCGCCAACGCCACGCCGACAGCAGCCGGCATGCCATAACCCAGGCCGCCGCTATCCATCGTGTAGAAGGTGCCGCTGCGCGTAAACGGCAGATAGTTCTGCATCACCGGGCGCGAGCTCGGCGCCTCCTCGACCACGATATCGTCCGCGTGGCGCACCTCGGCGAGGGTCTGCAATGCGAACGCCACCGACATCAACGGAGACGGTTCTGCGCGCGGCGATACGGTGCGTAGTGCGGGCAACGGGCGCGTCTTCGGCGCGGGCCGGGTCAGCAGATCGGCCACGCCGAGGCGAATATTGCCGACCACCGCCGTGCCGGTTGGCGCCCAAGCCGCAATGGTCGGATCGTCGATCAACTGGCACAGCGTTGCACCGGCAGGCAGATGCGGGCCGTGACCTTCGACGTGATACGTGAAGGCCGGCGCGCCGATGACAAAGATCAGGTCATGGCCGCCGAGCAGCTCGACGATCTTCTCGCGCATCGCCGGCAAGAAACCGGCGAACAGGCGGTGGTCTTCGGGGAACGCGCAGCGGCCCGTCATCGGCGCGACAAACACGCGGGCGTTGTGGCGTTCGGCAAGACGCACGACTTCGTCCCAGCCGCCAGCGCGGTCGACAGCGCCGCCCACCACGAAAGCCGGCCGTTCGCAGGCATCGAGCGCCGCGCCGATCTGCGCCAGCACGAACGGCTCCGGCCGCGTCTCGGTACTCACTACGCGTGCCGGCACCGGCTCCGCGGCGCGGTCCCAATCGTCGACGGGAATCGACACCAGCACCGGCCCGCGCGGCTCCTGCATCGCCACGTGATAGGCGCGCGCGATCGCCAGCGGCACGTCTTCGGCGCGTGCCGGTTCGATGCTCCATTTGACGTACGGCTTCGGCAATTCGGTGGCTTGCGCCGACGCGAGGAACGGGTCGAACGGCAGAATCGAACGGGCCTGCTGCCCGGCGGTAATCACGATCGGCGTGCGATTGCGGAACGCGGTGAAGATGTTGCCCATCGCATTGCCCACGCCCGCCGCCGAGTGCAGATTGACAAACGAAGCGTTGCGGGTGGCCTGCGCGTAACCGTCGGCCATGCCGACCACGACTGCTTCCTGCAAACCCAGCACGTAACGGAAATCTTGCGGGAAATCGCGGAACAACGGCAATTCCGTCGACCCCGGATTGGCGAACACCGAAGTCATGCCGAGGCGCCGCATGAGATCGATGACGGCGTGGCGCACGGTGAAGGGTTCGTGTTGAGAAGATCCCGATGCGTCTGAACGGGGCGCGTTGCTGGTCATCCATGTCTCCTAGTGATGAGCGCCGTTTCTTGATGGCTCATTATCGGAAGCTCGAGGTTGATTGAAAATTGCCTTTTTTGAGAAAAGGCATTACTTTTGCGCATGACTTTCAATCTTCAGCAATTGCACGCGTTTGCAACCATCGTCGCGAGCGGCAGCCTGGGCCGTGCCGCGGAGGTGCTGCACGTCACGCAGCCCGCGCTGAGCCGCACCATCAAGCGGCTCGAGGATCAGGTCGGCGCACCGCTGTTCGAACGGCACTCGAAGGGTATGCAGCTTACTGCGATCGGCAGCGCGCTGCTGCCGCACGCCACGCTGCTGCAACGCGAAGCCGATCACGCGCGCGAGGAAATCGACGCGATGCGCGGCCTCGCGAAAGGGACGATTCGCGTCGGCGCTGTGGCGAGCATCGCGACGCTCGTGCTGCCGCTCGCGGTGAGCGGCGTGCTCGCGCGTTGGCCAAATCTGCGTGTGGAGATCATGGAGGGGGTTTGGGACCGGCTTGCTGACAGTCTGATGAAACACGAGATCGATCTCGCGCTCAGCATGGCGGTGCCCGACACGGACGAGATTACCGCGATTGCCGATTGCAGATGGGAGGACACGAGCTATGTGGTCGCCGCGCTCGATCATCCGCTGCGAGGCAAACCGGATTTATCGCTTGCTGACACACTCGATCAGCAGTGGTGTGTGCCGCCTCGTGGAACGGGTCCGTTCGAGCATATGCAGCATGTGTTTGCCGAGCATGGGCTCGGCATGCCGCAGATTGCCGTCGAGACGCGCTCGATCACCGTGCTGAAAAGCCTGGTGACGCGCGCGGGATTTCTAAGCTGGATGGCGACGCCAATGTACGACACCGAAAGCGCGGCCGGCGTGTTCGATACGCTGCCGATTCCTGGTCTGGTCGCGCGCCGTACGTTGACGGCGTTCCGGCGCCGTCAGGGGATTCTGCCGAGTCCGGCGGTGAAGCTGCTGGAGCAACTCAGGCAGTTGACTGCCGTTCAGGGCTAAGTGCCCGCATGAGGCCAGGAGCGCCGAAGGCCTCATTCAACGCTCAATAGCACAGCGGCCCCGCTTTCACATTCAAGTGAAAGCGGGGCCGCTGTCAATCGCGGTCAATCAAGCGGGTGCGAGACTACTGCTCGCGCCACCGCCTATTAATGACCGACGTTGACAACCGGAGCCGAATACGAGCTCGGCGTCGTTTCGGTGCGGCTGCCTGCTTGCGACGAGCCGTTCGTTGCCGTTCCATAACCGCTGGTTTGGGCGACGCCGTTTTGTGCAGCGACGCGGGCTTCAGCAGCCTGAATGTTCGCCGGGTAGTCATCCGCATTCGACAAAGCCGGGTTGTAACCCGCTTTTTCCAGTTGCACCAGCTCCGCACGCACTTGGGCGCGGGTCACCGGCTGATTGGATTGAGCAAAAGCAGCGAGCGGCGCAGTAATGAGAGCGGCGATAACAACAGCTTCGATCAGGGATTTCATGACGACTACCTCCAGAGATTGTTTTTTGCGGCGCTGCAAACGTGTTTGTTTGCAGCCAGTGACGACAGTCTAGGAGGCAGCAGATATAGGGTAAACCCCTAATAAACGAATTCACTGTTGCTACAAACGGCACAATTGCCGTGAACGCTTGTTGAAATATGAGTCATCAAGCCGGCAAATCAGGCTCCCAATGTTTGAGGCTTCGCGCGCAACGAAGTCAGCTTTCCGACAATGCGGGAGTCGATGCCTGGGTGGCCTCACTTGATGACAACACCGCGCTACCATTTCTGCCGCCCGTCACCTGCCGGTCGCTTCTCGGGCTCACGCCGAACCGCGCGCGATACGTCCGCGAAAAATGCGAGGGCGACTCGAATCCGCATGCGACGCAAATCGATGTGATCGACATGTCCGTCTGCTGCAGCAACTCGCGCGCACGGGTGAGGCGCAGTTGCAGATAGAAATGCGTCGGCGTGTCCTTCAGCGACGCACAGAACAACCGCTCCAGTTGCCGCCGCGTCACGCTGATTTCCTCTGCGAGCTGGTCGGGCGTCAGCGGCTCTTCCATATGCTGTTCCATTGCGCCGATCACCTGAATCAGCTTGCGGTTGTGCACGCCGTAACGCGCCGCAATTTCCATCCGCTGATGGTCCGAACGCTGCCGGATCCGGCTCACGACAAACTGTTCCGACACCGCCGAGGCCAACGCTGCGCCGTGCTTGCGGCCGATCAGGTCGAGCATCATGTCGATCGACGCCGTGCCGCCCGCACAGGTAATGCGCCGCGCGCCGATTTCGAACAGCTCCTGGCTTGCGTTCAGCGAGGGATAGCGCTCGCTGAACGCCGACAACGCTTCCCAGTGCACGGTCACGCTGTCCGAGCCGCTCAGGAGCCCGGCTTCCGCAAGGATGAAGCTGCCCGTGTCGATGCCACCGAGCGTCGCGCCCGCGCGCTCGAGCCGCTTCAGACAATCGCCGAGCACGCGCGTATAGCAGGCGAGCGGCTCAAAGCCCGCGACGACGAATACCGTCTGCGCCTCATGGACATCGGCGATTGCCGCTTCTGCATTGATCGAAATACCGTTGCTGGCCGCGACTGGGGCACCGTCGAGACTCAGAATGCGCCAGCGGTAGAGATCGCCGCGAAAGCGGTTCGCCACGCGCAAAGGCTCGACCGCCGACATGAAGCCGATCGCCGAAAAGCCAGGCAGCAGCAGGAACGACATATCTTCGGGCATCGTGCAGATGACTCGATCAGGGACACAGAGGGACACAAGCCGCAAGCGAACGCGGGGTTCCGGGCGAGCGTAGCAAGCAGCGCGCAAGCCGGCAAGGCGCACCAAAATTCACTGCTGCAAATCGATGCTGCACCGCAATGACGAACGATGCTGGTTTTCCCTCGTTGTCGCGTGGGAGCAAGAACGGGTCGCTGGCGGTCGCTTTGGCAGGAATATGGGGCATTAACGTTACGTCACTCGTGCAACTCAAGCCCTGCTCAAGCATGGCTCGAGCCGTATCGCGCAGGTCCGGGGGCCGCTCGGTTTTTTTCTCGCCGCGGCCATTTCGTAACACGCTGTTCAACGTGTCCGAAGGGGGAACGTCATGAAGTTACGCGTCAAAGCCTTGCTTGCCCATTTTGCCTGTCTGGCGGCTGTCGTCGCTGCGTCGCCTGCACTCGCACAGGATCCCGCCACCTGCCGCGCGGTGCATTTTGCCGACATCGGCTGGACAGACATCACGTCGACCACTGCGCTCGCCTCGACCGTATTCGAGGGACTCGGCTATCAGCCTGTGACGACCGTCGCGTCGGTGCCGATTTCGTTCGCGGGCCTGAAGAGCAAGCAGCTCGATGTATCGCTCGGCTACTGGTGGCCGGTGCAGGAGAAAGCGATTACGCCGTTCATCGATTCGAAATCGATCCAGGTGCTGCAACCGCCTAACCTGACTGGCGCTAAAGCGACCTTCGCCGTGCCGAGCTACGAATACGACGCCGGCCTGAAGACCTTCGCCGACATCGCCAAACACCGCGATCAGCTCGACGGCAAGATCTATGGCATCGAACCCGGCAGCAGCGCGAACGCGGCGATACAGAAAATGATCGCCAGCAATCAGTTCGGCCTCGGCGATTTCAAGCTGATCGAATCGAGTGAAGCGGGCATGCTGGTTTCGGTGGATCGCGCCATTCGCGCGAAGAAATGGGTGGTATTCCTCGGCTGGGAACCGCATCCGATGAATATCCAGATCGATATGAAATACCTCACCGGCAGCGACGGCGTATTCGGTCCGAACGATGGCGAAGCACGCGTTTATACGCTGACGTCCCCCGACTTTCTGACGCGTTGCCCGAACGCCGGCAAGCTCGTGAGCAATCTGCGCTTTTCGACGCAACTGGAGAACGTGGTGATGCAATCGGTGATGAACAAGGAGAAGCCTGCCGATGCCGCCAAAGCGTATCTGAAGAAGAACCCGCAAGTACTGGATGCGTGGCTCGCAGGCGTGAAGACGTATGACGGTAAAGACGGTTTGCCGGCGGTGAAAGCCTATCTCGGGCTTTGAGGGGGCCGGCTCTAACCCAGTCCGATTTGCATCCATCCAGTCACGCATTTCAATCCACAGGAACTAGCACGCATGAATCATGAAGTCATCGTGACCTGCGCGGTCACCGGCGCGGGCGATACGGTCGGCAAGCATCCGGCCATCCCCGTCACGCCGAAGCAGATCGCCGAAGCTGCTATCGAAGCCGCGAAGGCCGGTGCCACCGTCGCGCACTGCCACGTGCGCGATCCGAAGACCGGCCGCGGCAGCCGCGATCCGCAGTTGTATCGCGAGGTTGTCGACCGGATCCGTTCGTCAGGCACCGACGTGATCATCAATCTGACGGCGGGCATGGGCGGCGATCTCGAGATCGGTCCCGGCGAAGATCCGATGCGCTTCGGCGCGGGAACCGACCTCGTAGGCGGTTTGACGCGCCTTGCGCACGTCGAGGAATTGCTGCCGGAAATCTGCACACTCGATTGCGGCACGCTCAATTTCGGCGACGGCGACTACATCTACGTGTCGACGCCCGCCCAATTGCGGGCCGGCGCGCAGCGTATCCAGGAACTCGGCGTAAAGCCGGAGCTGGAGATCTTCGACACCGGGCATCTGTGGTTCGCAAAGCAATTGCTCAAGGAAGGTTTGCTCGACGCGCCGCCGCTGTTTCAGATCTGCCTCGGCATTCCATGGGGCGCGCCCGCCGATACCACAACGATGAAAGCGATGGCGGACAGCCTTCCGCCTGGCGCGCAATGGGCCGGCTTCGGCATCGGCCGCATGCAGATGCCGATGGTCGCGCAGGCGATGCTCCTCGGCGGCCACGTACGTGTCGGCCTCGAAGACAACATCTGGCTCGACAAAGGTGTGCATGCAACAAACGGCACGCTGGTGCAACGCGCGGTCGAGATCATCGAACGGCTCGGCGGGCGCGCGCTGACACCTGCGGAAGGACGCCGCAAACTCGGCTTGCCCGCGCGTGGCGAGCGGCAGTTGGAGCGGCGCGTGGCTGGGCAGTACGCGTGAAGATGTCGCGTACCCATTGCGCTTCATATAGCGCGCTGCGGAACCTGAGAACTCATAGGCAAAGGAAACATCAGCAATGGCAGTGATCGTCGATATCAAAACATTTGCGGCAATCGGCGCGGGCGTGATCGGCAGCGGCTGGGTCGCGCGCGCGCTCGCCCACGGACTCGACGTCGTCGCGTGGGATCCCGCTCCCGGCGCGGAGAAACAATTGCGCGAGAACATCGCGAATGCTTGGCCAGCCTTGGAGCGCGTCGGCCTCGCCGAGGGCGCAACGCCCGACAGGCTGCGTTTCGTCGATACGATTGAAACCTGTGTCGAACAGGCGGACTTCATCCAGGAAAGCGCGCCCGAACGCGAAGAATTGAAGCTCGCGTTGCACGAGCAGATCAGTCGTGCGGCGAAGCCGGATGCGATCATCGCCTCATCCACTTCCGGCCTGCTGCCGAGCGATTTCTACGCACGGGCGGTGAATCCGCAGCGTTGCATCGTCGGGCACCCGTTCAATCCGGTGTATCTGCTGCCGCTCGTCGAAGTGCTCGGCGGTGAACGTACCGCACCGGCGACCATCGACGCCGCGATGCAGATTTATCGTTCGCTGTCGATGCGCCCGCTTCTCGTACGCAAGGAAGTGCCCGGCTTTATCGCCGACCGCTTGCTCGAAGCGCTGTGGCGCGAGGCGCTGCATCTGGTCAACGAAGGCGTGGCGACCACGGGCGAAATCGACGATGCGATCCGCTTCGGCGCGGGCATCCGCTGGTCTTTCATGGGCACGTTCCTGACCTACACCCTGGCAGGCGGCGATGCGGGTATGCGCCACTTCATGCAGCAGTTTGGACCCGCGTTGGAGCTGCCGTGGACTAAACTGGTAGCGCCGCAGCTCACTGACGAATTGATCGACCGGGTGGTGGACGGGACGTCCGAACAGGTTGGGCCGCGCTCGATCAAGCAGCTTGAGCGCTATCGGGACGATTGCATTACGAGTGTGCTGGCGGCGATTGGAGAAGCCAAGGCGCGGCACGGCATGCTTCCTGCGGAGTGATACTGTGTGCCGGAAGACGCCCCGCCCCGCTCTGGCGGGACACGTCGGCGGCACAAGATCGCTGCGGCCCGCACCGTCCATAGGGATAAAGGAACCGATTGCATATGTCTACGCCGCACCATGCTTCACTGCCCTGCTATCGCGACGTCGTGCGCGCCGAGTGGGTCGACTACAACGGCCATTTGCGCGACGCGTTCTACATGCTGATTTTCAGCTTCGCGACTGATGCCTTGATCGATGTGATCGGGCTGCCTGATTCGGTGCGCAAGGAACGTGGCCGCTCGATCTATACGCTCGAAGCGCATATCAACTACCTGCATGAAATCAAGGAGGGTGTGCAGGTTCGCGTCGATATGCGCGTGCTTGGGCATGATGCGAAGCGGCTGCATCTGTACCTCGAAATGTTCGCTGATGAGGGAATTGAACCGGTGGCCGCAGGCGAACAGATGCTGCTGCATGTGGATACGGGTGGCCCGCGCGCTGTTGCCTTCGACCCGGATGTCGAGGCGCGCGTGCGGGCGTTGGCAGAAGCGCATGCCGTGTTGCCGGCGGCCAGATTTGCAGGCCGCGTGATCGGCTTGCCTGTCAAGGCGCCGCGTATGAGTAGCGAGGGGAATGAGCATGCTTGAGCCCGAGATCGCTGCGTTCATCGAACGGACCGCCGCCATCTATGCGGGGCATTCGACTTCATTGCCGCCGAGCGAACAGCGCTCGATTTACGATCGCTATGCGGCGGCACTCACGCCGCCTTTGCCAGCCGATGTGATAACCGAAGACGCTGTGTTTCAGGCGAGCGCCGGGCATCTGATCAGGTTGCGGCTTTATCGAAATCGTAGAAAGGCGAGCGGGACAACCGTCTGCACCGTGTTGTACTTTCACGGTGGCGGCTTCGTGCTCGGCTCGTTGGATAGTCACGAGATCGTAACCGCACGAATTGCCGCGGATACCGGACTCGATGTGATTGCGGTCGACTACCGGCTGGCTCCCGAACACCGCGCTCCGGCAGCGCATGAGGATTGTCTGGAGATTACGCTCGCCGCACTCGCCGGCCAGTTGCCGTTCGATTCGCTCTCACGTGGCGCACTGCAGTTGGCGGGTGACAGTGCCGGCGCAACACTTGCTGCCAGCGTCGCGATGCGGTTACGCGATGACGGTGTACAAGGCGTGCGCGGACTTGCGCTCGTCTATCCAATGCTCGGCACCGAGCCGCAAATGCCCGCGCGCGAAAGCGAAGCGCACGCGCCGATGCTCACGCTTGCCAATGTCCGTGCGTTTCGTGATCTGTATTGGGGCGAACGGCCGCCCTATCCTGCGTGGACGATACCGCTCGATGCGGCACGCTTCGACCGACTCCCGCCGACACTTGCCGTAGGTGTTGAACACGATCCGTTGCGGGACGACGCGAGGGTGTTTGTCGACCGCGTTAATGCGGCCGGCGGACACGCCCGGTTGTGGATTGGAACCGGACTCGTGCATGGGTGCTGGCGTGCGCTCGAATCGAGTCCCGGCGTAAAGGCAATGCATCACACCGTCTGCCAGTTTCTAAGCGAGCATTCAGGCATGCAGTGATGGCTCAAGCCATGCACGCGTCACGTCTGTGCCGCTCCGCCACTCCGCTTGAATGAACTGGCAAAGAACAGCACCTGGTATTGCACCGCATTCGCCCAATACTTCCACGTATGCCCGCCGGGCCGCTCCGCGTAATCATGCGGCACGCCCAACTCGACGAGCCGCGCGTGCAGCATCCGGTTCGACTGAACAAGCGAATCGTTCACCCCGCAATCGATCGTCAGCGCAATATGCGCATTTCCCAGACTACGGGCGTTCTCAACAATCGCCTCGTTGTTCCAGAAGTCGGCGTGGCGAGTCGGATCACCAAATACCTGATCGATCCCGGGCTCATCCTCACACCCGCGCGGATCGACCGCTCCGCTAATACTTCCTGCCGCGCCGAATTCGTCCGGCCGGTCTAGCGCGATATGCAGCGCCCCGAATCCGCCCATGCTCAACCCCGTAATCGCTCGCGCCTGGCGCGTCGCAATCGTGCGGAAATGGGTGTCGATATACCCGACGACTTCTGTACCTACATAGGTTGCGTAACGGCTGCGCGGATCGACAGGGCTGTCGATATACCAGCTCTCGTGACCGCCGTCCGGCATGACGAGGATCACGTGATAGCGGTCGGCCAGTTTGCCGATGTGCGAATTCGTCGTCCAGTCGGTGTAGTCGCCGCCTGAGCCGTGCAGTAAATAGACGACAGGAAAGCGATCGACCGCTTTGCCGTGCGTGTATTGGTCAGGCAGCACCACAGTCGCCTCAAACGACCTATGCATGGCCGCGCTGGGAATGGTGACGACCCTGGACTGGAACGCCCAGACCGGGTTCGTAAAAAGCAGCGTCAGAATGAGCCAGAACACACGATTCATTTTCATGGTTTGTCGCTCTCCCCCTTTCTATGTGTCCAAAGAACACTGTCTGGCATCTAGCGGCAAAATTCTGTCAACGACTCTAACAACGGCGACTTACAACCAAATTTCAGCGAAGCATACGGTCCCGTCAGCTTGGTGCCATTCCAAGCGAGTTGGAACGGCCCAAACCGAACGTCTATTTAACAATTACGCCCTGCTCACGAATGTGGGGAACGCAACGCATCTATTCAATGTGCGCTGAAAAACCAACCTGATCCGTAGCAACATCCGGCCGCAACGTAAGCGCCGGGATGTCGTATGCGCCAGCGTTCTGTGGGCGAAACGGTATCGGCGACGTCTTCCAAAGGTCATCGAGACGTTGCCCGAGTTCGTCACGGACTTCTGAAAATCGTGCTTCGTCAATCCGGCTTGTCCGATGAATCACGAACGGTGGCAACACGTCGAAACCAGGGTAATACAGAATGCCGTGCTGGATGGGGAACAAGACATCGTCGATCGGCCCGTTGATACCGCGCGGGCTGTAATGTGACTCCCAGCCACCAGTTGTCACGACCAGCATTGCCCGCTTGCCCGCCATGTTGCCTTCCCCGTAACGGTCGCCCCAGCGCGCGTCGGAGTGCTCCCCGACTCCATACGCGAAGCCATATGCATAGACGCGTTCCACCCAACCTTTCAGGATCGCAGGCATCGAGAACCACCACAGCGGAAACTGCAGAATCACTGCATCCGCCCACCTCAGCTTCTCCTGTTCAAGTGCGATGTCCTGGCTTTGCCGTCCGTCTTTGAAAGCACGCTTCGAATCGAGAGAGGCATCGAAACGCGCGCCCGGTTGCCTGTCCAGGCTGTCGTTTGCATCGAGCGATGCTTTCCAGTTCATCGCATACAGATCGGATACCTGGACAACGTGGCCGGCATCCTCGAGACGCTTGACCGAAAAGTCCTTAAGGGACCCGTTCAATGACCGGGGTTCCGGATGTGCATAGACGAGAAGAACATTCATGACCTGACCTCCTTTGCGAGAAAGCGCCACGATAGGTCTCTTGCCGGTATATTGGAAATGAATAACCAACATGTCAGGTATTGCCATGAATAATCTCAGAAGGCTGGATCTCAACCTGCTGGTGACACTCGATGTCCTGTTGTCGGAGCACAATGTGACCCGTGCAGCCGAACGCCTGAACTTCTCTCAGCCGTCGGTCAGCGTGCATCTTGCCAAGCTGCGGGATATCTTTGGCGACCCGCTGTTGCTGCCGGGTCCCCGAGGCATGCGCCCCACCGCGAGGGCCGAAGAATTGCGCGAACCTTTGCGCCAGGCGCTCGATGCGCTTGAGCACGCGGTGTCGCCGGCCAGCCCGTTTAATCCAACCGAAGCGAGTCATACGTGGCGCGTTGCCGCGACCGACTATGCCGAATCGACGATCCTGCTGCCCGTCCTGTCCAGCTTGCGCACGGCGGCGCCCGGCACCCGGCTCGCGATCGTGGAAGCTGTTCCGCCACGCATCGCGAAGCAGGCGGAACAGGGAGACATCGATCTGGCATTCCATACCAGCGAAGGCGCGCCGCCCGGATTGCGCGGGCGGCTACTTTTCAAGGAGCGGTATGTGCTGGCAGGCCGCGCGGACCATCCGCGCCTGAAGCGCCGGCCAACGCTTGCGCAGTTCTGCAAACTGGAGCACGTGATCGTGTCGCCGGATGGTGGCGGGTTTAGCGGCGTCACGGATGAGGCACTGGCTGCGGTGGGTCTCACGCGCAGGGTTGTGCTTTCGGTTCCGCACTTCCTGTTTGTGATGTCAGCCTTGGCGAGCACGGACCTCGTGGCGATGGTGCCGGCGCGATTGGTGCGCGGCAATGGCGCGCTCAGAGTCGTCGAGGCGCCGGTTGAAGTGCCGGGCTATGAAATGGCGATGCTCTGGCACGAGCGCTCTCATCGAGACCCGGCGCACCAATGGTTGCGGGAATGCATCGTGGACGCGGTGGCGACTTGAACGCCTGTGCATGTGCCGTGGCCTAGGTCGGTGCCAACGCAATGAGTGGTTGAAAAGGCCGTGCTGGTCGATGCGCTGCGCTACCGGGCGGGTCCATCCGCGCAAGGACATCGATAGCATCGACCCGAAGCGGATCGTGCGCGCAATCCAATAAGTGCGATTACGCCTTCTCATTCCTGCCGCCAATTGCGTCCAGTTCAGCGCGCACCTCGTCGGTCAATCTCAAGTGTGCTGCCTGCATGTTTTCCCGCAGATGCCCGAGCGACGAAGTACCCGGAATCAGCAGGATGTTGGGCGCGCGATGCAGGAGCCAGGCGAGCGCCACCTGCATCGGCGTCGCGCCGATCGTTTGCGCGATCGTGGAAAGCGCTGACGACTGAATCGGTGTGAATCCGCCAAGCGGGAAGAACGGTACGTATGCGATGCCCTTCGCTGCCAGTTCATCGACCAGCGCATCGTCTTCCCGGTGAACCAGGTTGTAGTGATTCTGTACGCAGACAATCTTCGCGATGCCCTGTGCCTCGGCAACCTGGGCCGCGGTTGCGTTGCTCAAGCCGATATGGCGAACCAGCCCTCGCTGTTGAAGTTCGGCAAGCGCCACGACCTGCTTTTCAATCGACCCTTCGGACGGGGCATGCACGTCGCCCATGATTCGCATATTGACGACGTCGAGTGCGTCGACACCGAGATTGCGAAGGTTGTCGTGAACGCCGCGTTCGATATCTTCCGGCTCGAGCGCCGGCAGCCACGAACCTTCGCTGCCACGAACCGCGCCCACCTTGGTGACGATCACGAGGTCGTCCGGATACGGATGCAGTGCTTCGCAAATCAACTGGTTGGTGATGTGGGGTCCGTAGAAGTCGCTCGTATCGATGTGATTGACGCCCGACGCCACCGCTTCGCGCAGCACGGCAATCGCCGCGTCGCGATCTTTCGGCGGTCCGAATACGCCGGGTCCGGCCAGTTGCATGGCGCCATAGCCCATGCGTTGCACGGGGTGGCCAGCCAGCGGAGATGTGTCCACAGGGGTGAAGTTCGACATAGCGCGCTCCTTGAGGTGAGGGTTTGAGCAGCAGTATGACGAGGATTGCGTTGTTCGATAATCCGGCCTAAATTGCACGGGTTGTTAAACATTTTGAACAATGGCCATGGAATTCAACGATCTTGCCGCCTTCGTATCAGTCGCGCGCGCCGGCGGCTTTCGCGACGCCGCGCGCATCAGCGGTGTCTCCGCCTCCAGTCTCAGCATTGCCGTGCGCCGTCTCGAATCGAAGCTGGGTATGCGCCTGCTCAACCGAACCACACGCAGCGTGGCCCCGACCGAAGCCGGATTGCGTCTGATCGAAAAGCTGACGCCGTTGTTCAGCGAAATGGAAGCCGCGCTGGACGTCCTGAACCGCTTCAGGGACAAGCCGAGCGGCACGCTCAAACTCAACGTGCCGTCGAGCGCCGCACGCATCGTGTTGCCGACCGTCATTCCCCAGTTCCTGAAAGCCTATCCCGACATACGCGTGGAGGTTGTGGTGGAGGACGGCTTCGTCGATGTGCTGTCGATCGGTTGCGATGCGGGCATTCGCTACGACGAGCGGCTCGAGCAGGACATGATCGCGATGCCAATCGGTCCGCGTGTGCAGCGCTTCGCTACCGCCGCGACGCCGGGCTATCTCGACACGCATGGCAGACCCGAGCATCCGCGCGACCTGCTGGCTCATGCGTGCTTGCGTGGCCAGTTTGCCGGCGGCGCTACGCCGACCTGGTATTTCGAGCGCGACGGCGAGGTAGTGCAGTTGAATCCGTCGGGACCGCTTCTCGTCAGACCCGGCGCGGCAATCGACCTTGCAGTCAGTACTGCTGTCGCAGGCGTGGGGGTGATTCACCTGTTCGAGGACATGCTGCGCCCGCATCTCGATAGCGGGGCATTGGAGCCGATTCTGGAGCCGTGGTGGCAACGCTTTTCGGGGCCGTTTCTGTACTATCCGGGGCGCCGTCACTTGCCGGCACCGTTGCGCGCATTTGTCGATTTCCTGAAGGCGGGTGCTTAGCGTGAGCCTTTTAACTGCGCCTTATATTGGTTCGACTGTCGAGAGGCCGTGAAGATCATCGCACTCGTGAAACGTCGGTGTCGACGGATGCCTGCCAAAGTGCAGGCATCCGGCATAACGGGTCGCGTGACGCGAGGCCGATCAGAATGCGTGACGCATCCCCACCGTAACGGCTACTTGCGTATTGGACGACGAAGGCGAGAGCGTGTTGATCATGGCATGCGAGAGCACGGAATCAGCAGGTGCGCCGTGCACGTTCTGATAGACGCCTTCAAGATAGAAGTCGGTGCGCTTGCTGATCGAATAGTCGGCCTGAAGCATCCCCGTATTCCATCCCGGCGACGAGCCGTTATAAGCGCCATGCGTGTAGGTATACGCGCCCGATAAAGTCAACGCAGGCGTGAGCGCGTACTTGACGTTCGCTTCGTAGTTGTCGAGGCGCAGCGAGCCACTCAGGGTTCCGGCGGAAGCGTCGTTCGCACCGAGGTAGGTGCCGGTTCCGAACGAGAAAACGCCCGACGCGTTGTCCATCTGCGTATGGCTCCACACCAGGCCAACGGTAGCCGGTCCGAACGTATAGTTGCCACCCAGCGACCAGATACGCTGGCGTTGCGCAAGGAAGTTCGCGCTGGTGTCGCCCGTGGTAACGGCGCCGCCTGCGCTGCCTGCGTTGTTCAATTGCAGGTATCCAGCAGCAAGATTGACTGGCCCTTGCGCATAGGAAACACCGAAGCCGTATGAGCGGTTGTTCGCGAAGCTGCCTGCCTTATTGCTGAAGGCATACATCGTTTCGAACGTGACGCCGCTGAACGTCGGGCTCGTGTACTTGACCGTGTTGTTGAAAACGACCGAATTGGCAGCAAGGTTGTCGTTTTCGAACGGATGCGCAGCCATGTTGCCGCCCCACGTGTTGAACTCCGCCGTGAGCGGACCGACCAGGTCGTTCATCACGTCAAACTGGCGGCCGAACGTCACCGTGCCGTATGGATCGCTTTGCAAGCCGACCCACGCCTGAGAGCCGAAACCATCGCCGGAGAAAGCCTGGGCGCCGTTATTCAGCAGGAATCCCTGCTCCAGCTTGAAGACCGCATGCAAGCCGCCACCGAGATCTTCCGTACCCTTGAGGCCGAAGACCGTGTTTTGCGTCGAGCTGCTCACTTCCTGCCAGTTGCTATGGCCGCCCTGATTGTTCGTGTAGACCAATCCTGCATCAATGAGACCATAGAGCGTCACGCTGCTTTGCGCATGCGCCGAAATAGCAAAGGCGCCGGAAAGCGCGACCACGAGTAAAGACTTTTTCATAACTGTTGGCTCCGTGATTGAGCGATGATGGACGTAATCAATTGTGTGCGTTCGACTCCCACTGGCTAGCGCGTTGGCCGCCAACAGGATCTACGAACGCATAGGCAACGGATAGGCAACGCATTCGCAGGCCGGCGCCGTGCGAATTGCGAAAACATCCGATATTGTTTGTTGATTATTGCGTGTGGCGCATTGAATAACGTGTCGATAGCGCGTGCTGACTACAGCATGGTTTTCAATTGAATTACACAGGCGCATCTTGCGAGGCGCTGCCGAAAACGAACAGTGCAATCATATGACGGCGAAAATAAATTCCGCGTCAAAAATAAAAAATTGCGTGGTGCGAAAAGAACACGCAAATGGCACGTTCAGAAGACGTGCCACATCAAGCGTAAAAGGCGCGCAAGCTTCTCGCCAGGCTTGAGTAAACTCCCCCACCACGCGCGCGAGATGCGCCTGCATCGCATCGCGCGCCGCCGCCGGATCGCGGCCCATGATGGCAGCAAAGATACGCTGATGATCTTCCTGTGACGCCGCACGCATCGCCGGCATTTTCATCACCACGTTTACCGGGGTCATGCTGGCGATCACAAAGGGTTCGTTAGTGATTCCGCTGATGGTTGCGGGCTCGCTATGCGTGGTCGGTGCCCTGTCGTATCTGTTCGTTGTCGGTAAGGTCGAACCGTTACCTTCACTCCCACGCGCCCGAACGGCAAAGATTGCCGGACACGAAGCCGCTTGAACAACAACATCGGCGCCGTTGGCTTGAGCCTCGCGTTCATCTGGCCCGGGTTACGCAAGAGCGTGTTCCACAATCAGCAATTGCGACCATAATGGGGCAGAAACTTCTGTTAGAAACTTCACCCCGATGTAGCCAATATGACCGAAACACGCGTTAGCCCGCTGCGCAAATTTGCCGATTTCGTTCGCGAGCAGCGGACGCGCCTGACCGCGCAATGGATGAAAACCGTTTTCGGCGATGTCGACCTCGTCGAAGCGGACAAGCTCACCTATCAACAGCTCGCCGATCACTTGCCGGACCTTCTCGAAGGACTATGCCTTGCGCTCGACGTCGAAGATCTCGAACGCGTCGAGCCGGCGATCGAACGCGATGCGAGAAAACACGGCCTGGTCCGCTGGCGTCAGGGCTACCGGATCGAGGAACTCGTGCGCGAACTCGATCTGTTCCATCAGGTGCTCGCTGACGCGCTGGAAGAATTCGCCGACCAGGACAGCACGTTCACGCGCCGCCATGAAGGACGGGCGCGGCGCCTGATCGCGGAAACACTCAGCATGGTGACGCTCACGTCGATCAAGGAGGTGGTCAGCGAACGGGACCGCAAGATCGATGAGTACACCGGCAGGCTCGAGCGCGCCAATCACGAACTGACGCTCAAACAGCGGCTGGTCGGCGATCTGTACGAGTCGCGCATGCAGATCACCCGCAGCGTGGTCCACGATCTGCGCAATTTTCTGAACGCGTTTTCGATTGCGCTGCAACTGATCGAACGGGCGCCTTCAAAGGCCGATATGGCGCTGACGCTGGCCAACCGGCAGGCCTCGGACATGAAGCAACTCGTCGACCAGATGGTCGAGTACTCCGTTGTGCTCGGCGACGGCACGCCGAACACATTCGAGCCGGTTGAGCTGCATGCGCTTTACGATGAGCTCGTCGCCTCCTCGCGCCCGGCCATCGAGGCCAAAGGACTGAAGTTGCGCACAGTGTTCGATCCGGCGCTATCCGTCGTCACGTCCAGTCGTCTCAAGCTTAAGCAGATTGCCGTCAATCTGCTCTCCAACGCGACGAAGTACACGAAGTCCGGCGAGATCGAACTTGCCTTCGCAATGGCCGATGCGGAGCACTGGTCGATTCGCGTGTCGGATACCGGCGTGGGTATCGCTCCTTCGGACGCGAACCGCGTTTTCGACGAATTCGAGCGTGCTGCAGGCGACGATATTCCTGGCACGGGCCTCGGCCTCGCGATCGTCAAGGAGCTTTGCCGCGTGCTGAACGGTCAAATCGATTTTGCGTCACACGAAGGCGTTGGGACGACGTTCGAAATCCGGTTCCCGCTCATGCAGGCCGAAGCCGAATAACCCCCTGCCGGCATCCGGCGCCAGAACCGGATGATCAGTACATTTTAATTATTACGATTAACAAACAAACATATTTAACCTCGTAATAAATAATCGATTAACTCACACGCGCGCGACGCCCGGACTGGCCCGCTCTTACGCGACTTCAAGCACAATTTCCCGAAGTTGCAATTACGGAAATCCGGTACATCCTTGACAAACGCAGGTGGCGTCACCTATTTTTCATCTGCCGCCAATATACGAATTTCCGATTGCGGAAATATGCCCCGAAAAGAACCGGAATATCCAATCCAGATATTTAGTTATTCTACGCATACTGCATAGAGATCTGAATCTATGCGCTTTGAAGTAAGTTGGTCTCACCGCTGCATGCCGACGATGCATCACTAATATTTCGAACTCCGATATATTTTCATCGGCGATAGCGGCCTTTGTGAAACGGTATCTGAACCCACCACCAAGGATAGAGATGAAACGAGACGAGCGTCTTTCCGGCAAAAGCCAATATCGCCACAGCAGGCTGCCGGGTCTGGGAACGGGCCTGGGAACATTAACGGTCGCGATCCTGCTTCTCGACGGATGCGGCGGAGGGGACGGCGGTTCGTCCTCCGGCACGGCTGTGAGCATGCAGCAGACCGCAGCGAATCAGCAACTCAGCGCGCAGGCCGCCGCGCAGTCGCAAACGCCAACGGCCAATCAAACCTATATCGACCCGGTCGCCTATTCGGGGAATGCCACAGATGGCCTCGCACCGGCTCAAGCCTCCGAAAAAGCTGCAGTCATGCATTACCAGTGGACCCAGGGCAGAACACCGATCAACTACACCACCACGACCGGCCATTTGACGGCCACCGATTCGAGCGGCAACCCCGAAGCCTCGATGTCCTACGTCGCATACACCGTGCCGAGTACGAACGGCTCGCCGCGACCTGTCACGTTCGTCTACAACGGCGGCCCAGGGTCCTCTTCCATCTGGCTGCGGCTCGGGTCGTTCGCGCCGACGCGAGTCGCGACGCCCGACCCGGTGTTCGGGAACTGGCCGAATTATCCGCTCGTCGACAATAAGGAGAGCCTGATCGACACCACGGACATGGTCTTCATCGACCCGCCTGGAACAGGTCTTTCCGAGGCGATTCTGCCGAATACGAACCAGAAGTACTGGACGACCGACGCGGACGTCAACATCATGCGCGACTTTATCCAGCGCTATCTGACGGTCAACAGCCGCAGCAGTTCGCCGATTTATCTGTACGGCGAGTCGTATGGCACGCCGCGCACCGACATGCTCGCATTGGCACTCGAATCGGCCGGCGTGCATCTGACCGGCATCGTTCTTCAGTCTGCAATCCTGAACTATTTCGCGGATGCGATCGAGGCCGTCGCCATCACGAACTCGACGAGCGCGCTGGCATTGGATACAGATACGCTGGCCGGCTATTTCCCCGGCTACGCGGAAGTCGCGGCTTACTACAACCAGGTGTCGCCGGCACCGCTCAATCAGGACCTGTACGCATACCAGGCAAGCCTGTTCGTCACGAACGAATACAACAAGTTCAGGCGGTATTCGCAGTCGTGGGTGCTCAGTCAGCTCGGTATACCGGACGCCCTGGGTACGCCGGTGTTTCCCAATGCGAAAACGCTTCAGTCGTGGACCTTGCCATCCAGTTTGACCCTGCAGGCGCTACAAGGCTACTTCGGCGCCAACCCGTTCTCGACGAGCCTCATACCAGGCACGACGATCGGCCGGTACGACGGACGCGTGTCACTGCCGAACTCGGATCCGCGTCTGCAAAACGACGGGGACCCGTCCGACATCCTGATCTCCCAGCCGTTCACCACGGCTCTGGCTACGCAGATGCCTGACTACCTGGGGTACACGGCGCCGAACGCGACCTATTTGCCGCTGAACGACAACATCATCCAGGTATGGGATTTCTCGCATGATGGACAGCCCCTGCCCGACACGATCCCGGATCTGCTGGGCGCGCTGACACTCAACCCGCAATTGAAGGTACTCGCGGAAAACGGCTTTCATGATCTGGCCACACCGTTCTTCAATACCGAGAAGCAACTGGCACGGCTGCAGACGGTACCCGGTCTGAATCCGGACTTGCAGGTCAACTTCTTCCAGGGCGGACATATGATCTATCTGGATGACGTCGCCCGTCCGCTGATGAAACGGGATCTGGTGCGGTTCTACCGCGGCACGCCGCTTCCGGATGCGCTCGCCCTCTGGACGCTGCCGCCGCCGTGGCGCGACGAGAGCCCCGCCAGTCAGCCGACCGCTACTGCCACGGCGCAAGTCACGGCACCCTGACTGAACTGACGCGATGTGCCTCGTTCGCGATACTCTATTCACTCAATCAATGCGAGTCATCATGTCCCTTTTCGATATGTTGCGGCGTGTCTCCCCGTTGATCATCCTCGGCTGCTTTATTGGCAGCGCGCATGCGTTACCGCCGCAAGCGGTAGCGCCGGCGACGCCGCCAAACGGGGCCAGGGGAGTCGATGGTCCGTTCTTTCCTCAAAACCGTGCTGCTCCCGTCACGCCGACGACCGGCACGGCACTGCAGCAGGAAGCCCAGCAGCGGCTTGAAGCGCGACTGGGGGCGAACACGGCCCTCAGCAATGGCGCCGCGGTCACGAAAACGCAGGCTCAGACCGCGGGGCTCGGCTACGTCGCCAAGCACTTCGATCAGATCGACACGAGCCACAAAGGAAGTGTGACCATGAGCGACGTCAGACAGTATCTGCAGCAGCAAGGTCGTTAGCGGCAGGTCATGGGCCCTTGGCGTTTCTTCTTTGGAAGAGCGCTTTCGACAAGTGCGAATGGCCGCTCCGGCCATTCGCACGTCTACCTCGCCCGGGCGTTCCCGCCAGTCGGCAAACAGTCGCCCATTGCGCCGCCGCGGTCGCTCAGTCCACGCATCACAACTTCGGACGACTTGCCGTCACGTCTCGCCAATTCGGCGAGGTCGAGCAACGCTGCGTATTTCGCCGAACAGTCCTGTTCAGGTTCAATCGCTCGGTGCACAGCAGGTGTTTCGGTGCTTGCGACGCCCTCACCGACTGCAATCGCCATCCCTATTGCGACGATCATCGTTGCCAACACACCTACCTTGCATAGCGTCCGTGTGCATACCGCGTTGAAACGGGGCCGCACCGCCTGAGCACTTCCCCCCTCGCTCATCCACTGCGGACCGGTCCGGCCGGCCTCCTCGCCGGTTCTCGCTCGCACGTTTTCACTCATGACCAGTGCGCCGGCACCCACACATTCCCCACCCAGTGCCCCGGCACCCACACGACAGGGCGCGGTGCAGGAGCCACATAGACAACACGCGGCGCGACATACACAGCAGGCGGCGGGGGCGGCGGAACGTAGACAACCGGAGGCGGCGGCACATACACAACCGGCGGCGGAACAACGACTGGAGGCGGTACGACAACAACCGGCTTCGGTGCAACCACCACCGTCGTGCTGCCCGTCGTGACGACGCCGGTAGTCGTGACCGTTCCGCTCGTCGTCACGGTGTTGCCATGCGTGCCCGTCGTGCTCGTCGACGTTGTAACGACGCCCGGTGCTACACGCGTTGCCGTGCCGGAATGATTGACGGTTCCGCCATCAGACCCGGTCACCGTGCCGGAACGTGAGCACGACGCGCCCGCGCAGTTGGTCGATGCCGAGTGGTTGACCGTGTTGCCGTTCGAGCCCGTGACCGACCCGGATGACGAATACTGGCCGGGCGCGGTTTTGGTCACATCGCCTGAGGTCGTGGCTGTTTTACCGTCGGGTCCGGTGAGGGTGCCGGTGTGCGAACACGTGCCGCCCGCGCAGTTGGTGTCGCCGGCGTGCTGGACCTGGTTGCCGTAGCGTCCGGTCGCGGTGCCCGAATTCGAAAACTGGCCCGGCGCGTTGCGGGTCACCGTGCCGGTGTTGGTCGCCACGCCGCCGTAGGGGCCGGCCACGCCGCCAGCATGCGAACAACTACCGCCGCCACACGAGCCGTAACGCGCGCCGTTATAGGTGCCACGCGACGTGTAGGCGGTGCCGTGCTGCGACCAGGCGAAAGCGGAAGCGCTGCTGAGCGCGAGCACGGTAACGGTTGCGGTAAGCGCGAGCTTGCGCAGCGCGCCACGTACGGATGCGGCGGGTGTCACGGAGGCAGGGGAAGCGGCGGTGGCTGCGACGACGAACGAACAGTTTTTCACGGTATGTCCTTCTTGATTTCGGGCCACTTCTGCTCACTGCGGCGTGGCGACAAACGGACTATAGAAGGACGCCTGGATTTAATCAGCAGCGAAGATATGTCACCCTGTTTCACCATGGCAGAGGCCCGCTGGGCAAGGCTTTGCGGGCGATTCGGAGGCGCCGTGACATAAGCTGACATAAATTGTTTCAGGGCAGCCTCCGCCCGTGTCGCGCGTGGGGCGCAAGCGCGTCAGCAGGCCAGCGTCGACACCGCCACGACACTTTTCCGAAATACGCATGTCGTAGGGTTCGATGAACGCAACGGCGAAAGCCGCTTGCGTATCCCCCGCTTACTCTTCCTCAAGAGGTGCTCATGTCGGCAAAACGCGAGTCGAAATCCATAGCCAAGGCGAAAGAAAGCACGGCGAAAGCAGAAGGCAAACGAAAGTCGCCCGGCAAGGCAGCGGCATCCGGCAAAAAGGCTACTGCGCTCGCCAGCGGCTCGAACCAGCCCGTGGCGACCGTCGGCGCGACGGCACTCCGTTCCCGGATGCTGGACAAGCCCGTGTTCGCACAGCCCCAACCGACCGCGGACCCGATGGTGTTTCGTGTGCCTCATCCATCAGACGATGCGGCCTACAAGGAAATCGACAAGCTCAATGCGGAGCACAAACTGTTTCCGTTGCCGTTTCCTGCGCCGAGAGGCGGCGTCGAGCCCCGACTCACGCTGGCCGAGGTCATGGGCGGCAACGCAACCGCCATCGACAGGATCACAGCCGCCGGACAACTGGTGTTTCACGCGCTGGGAGATTGCGGCAATACGAAAGGTCCGGCCACCCAAAACGAAGTGGCCGACAAATTGACCGCCGATTTCAACGAAGCCAACGCCAGCGAGGTGCCACAATTTGCCTTGCTGCTCGGCGACGTCGTCTATAGCTTTGGCGAGAGCCAGTACTATTACGATCAGTTTTACGAACCGTATCGAGACTATCCGGCGCCGATCCTCGCCTGCGCCGGCAATCATGACGGGATGGTTTCGCCGGAAGCGCATGCAGCGAGTCTCACTGCATTCCTGCGAAATTTTTGCGCGGAGACGTTCGCCGTTACGCCAGAAACCGGCGGCTTGTCGCGCACCGCGCAAATCCAGCCCGGCGTCTTCTTCACGCTCGAGGCGCCGTTCGTGCGCGTGCTGGTGATTTACAGCAATACGCTCGAAGATCCCGGTGTGATTTCAGACCCGAAGATCGGGAGTACTCAGCTCGACTTTCTCGACGCCGCGCTCAAGCGCGTCAAAGCCGAGCAGTTCACCGGCGCACTGCTGATCGCGGATCATCATCCGCCGTACAGCGCAGGCGGACACGGATCGAGCGTCGATATGCTGGCGCAGATCGACAAGGTGTGCGAAGCCAACGGTGTGTGGCCACATGCGTTTCTGTCCGGCCATGCACACAATTATCAGCGCTTCACGCGTACGCGAAATGCGGACGGCACGCAGATTCCCTACCTCGTGTGCGGTAACGGCGGACACGGTTTAGTCAAGCTCGCCGCACAAGGTGCGCCCGCCATCCGCGCGCCGCAAATCATGCAGGCGGCGTCGGCCACCACCGATCAGGTCGTGCTGGAAAACTATGACGACACCAACTACGGCTATCTGCGCGTGGTCGTCACCGCGACGCAGTTGCGTATCGAGTATCACTCGGCGTCCGACGGCCTCAACACGAAAGCGCCGAACGACTACGTAACGATCAACCTCGCCGAACGCAAAGTGGCTCATTTCGTTGCATCAGACTTGGGGCATCCGATGGCGGCCAGGGCCGTGCGAGCTTTGATGCGTCGCTAGCCGCGAAGAACGCGGGACATGTTTCAGGGACCGCGCTCGCGGTCACAACACGTATGGCGCCGCGATGCAGGATAAAAAGCATCAGGACTACGTTTTTCCGCAAACGCGCGTTTGCACCAAATCACCTGTTTTTACCGCGGCAAAACCATGTAATCTCTCGGTTTTCTTTCTGCATCAAAACCGATGAGTCGAGCGTTGGCGAGCGAACAACTTCAACAAACGGCGGCGCACACGCGTCGCCAGCCCATCGTTCTTCGTTTGCGCTGCACCGTGGTGCTGCTGGCGTGTGGGATCGCCACCTTCGCACGCCCCGCTCTCGCAGCCGAATCCGCGTGCAGCGCAGAAGCCGGGCCTGTCGGCCGCCCCTCCGTCGGTCTCGTGCTGTCGGGCGGCGGCGCGCGCGGCTATGCACACCTCGGCGTACTGAAGGTGCTCGAGGAAAACCGCATCCCGGTCGATTGCATCGCCGCCACCAGCATGGGCTCCGTGGTCGGCGGCCTGTACGCGAGCGGTATGACGGCGCAGGACATGCAAAACCGCCTCGCGGGCATCAATCTCGCGGACATCGCGTTCGACGTCACCGAGCGTGCCGATCTGCCTCAATCGCGTCGTGAAGACGAGCGGCTGTATGTGAACAGCCTTTCGCTCGGCTACGGCGCCAATGGTTTCCGCTTGCCGGTCGGACTCGTCCAGGGCAATCGTTTGCAAGCGCTGCTGCAGGACTGGACGTCCGCCGTGCCAGGCAACGTTTCGTTCGACCGGCTGCCGATCCCCTATCGCGCGATCGCAACCGATCTGCGCACCGGCCAGAAGGTCGTGCTCGATCGCGGTTCGCTGCCGCAGGCAATTCGCGCCAGCATGGCATTGCCCGGCCTGTTCGCGCCGGCCGATATCGACGGGCGCACGCTGGTGGACGGCGGCATCGTCAGCAATCTGCCCATCGAAACGGCGCGCGACATGGGCGCGAAAGTCGTAATCGCGGTCGATATCGGCTCGCCGCTGCGGCCACTGGATGCGCTGGCTTCGCCCGCCGACGTGATGCAGCAAATGATCGGCATTCTGATTCACCAGAACGTTGCGCGGCAACGTGAACAGTTGCAGACCGGTGACGTCCTGATCGAACCGGCGCTCGGCTCGCTGAGTTTCACCGATTTCGCCAATGCGAGCCAGGCCATCGCCGCCGGCGCCGCTGCCACGCGCGCGGCCATGCCGCAGCTTCAGCATCTGGCGCTTTCGCCCGCCGACTACGCCGCGTGGCGCGCCCGGCACGGTGCGCCCGCAATGCATCCGGTGCGGATCACGCAGATCGAGATCGCCTCGCAGGGCTCCGTACCTGTGGCACGCATTCGCGCCGCGCTGCATGTCAAAACCGGCGATGTCTACGATCCGGTCGCGCTCAATAAGGACCTGCTGGCGCTCACCACCGCGGGCGACTTCGACAGCGTAAGCCAGCAACTCGTCGACGACGGCGACGCGCACACGCTCATTGTCTCCGCACAGCAGAAGCTGTGGGGACCGAATTTCCTGCTGTTCGGGCTGGGTTTGTCGAGCAGTTCGACGGATGAAGGCGGCTTCCGGCTGCATCTCGGTTATCGCCGGCCGTGGCTCACCTCGTCAGGGCTCGAAGGGCGAGTGGACGGGACCGTCGGCAGCGATCTGATCGACCTGCACGCGGAGCTGCGGCAGCCGCTGTCGAGTTCTTTCGGCTATTACGTGGCGCCTTATCTCGAGTTTCAGCGTCGCTATGCCAACCTCTACGACGACTCCGGCAACGTCAAGATCACGCAATACAGCTTGCAAACCGAGCGCGCAGGGATCGACTTCGGCGTACCACTCGCCCGTCTCGGCGACTTCCGTATCGGCGTGGCCTACGCGCATGGTTTCGCGTCGCCGCAATACAACTTGCCGCTCGAGGATGCGTTTAACTCGCCGCTGCTGTTCCCCGATATCTATGGGCGTCAGCTTAGCGCACGCGCACGCCTCGTGATCGATCAGCTCGACGATCCGCTGTTTGCCCGCAAAGGTTACTTCGGCGAACTACGCGTGGAACGTTCGTTGTTCGCGGGCAGCGACAGCTTCACCGAGGTATACGGAAAGAGCCTTGTCGCGGCAAGCTATGGACGACACAGCATCAACGCGAGCATCGAAGCCGGTAACGACTTCGGCGGCACCAATCTGACGAATCCGTTCGGCTTCACGCTGGGCGGTTTCCAGCATTTGTCGGCCTACGCTGCCGACCAACTGTCCGGCAACTCGATGGCGTACGGTCAGATCACCTATATGAATCAGCTTGCCACGTTCAATGCGTCGCCGATTCGCGGTCTGTTTGCGGGGCTGAGCCTTGAAGCCGGCAACGTCTGGAACCGCGATTCGCAGTTCGGCAGCGGGCCGCTGAAGCGCAGCGTGACGGTCTTCACCGCGATGACCAGCTCATTCGGACCGATCTATCTGGGCGTAGCGTTCGCACCGGGCGGCCGTCATAACTTTTACTTCCAGTTGGGACATACCTATTGAAGCTGCGCGGGTACGGTGTGTTTCACGCCACCGTGCCCACCGGCCAGCTCATTTCGAAGCGTGCTCCGCCAAGCGTCAACGGATCAGTCACGGCGATCCGGCCATGGTGGGCGCGCAGCACCTGTTGCGTAATCGCGAGACCCAACCCGTAGCCGCCAGTCTGACGATCGAGCCGCACGAAGGCATTGAAAATGCGTTCACGTTGGTCGGGTGGCACGCCTGTGCCATCGTCTTCCACGTAGATTTCCACATTGCCATGCTTGACGCTCAATCCGATCATGATCCGCGAGTGTGCGTATTTACCGGCGTTGCGCAGCAAGTTTCGCATTGCGTAGGACATGAGGCGCTTGTCCATCACCACGCGTAGCGATGCGTCGACGTCTGCTTGCGGGACGAGTTGCTTGTCCGCGTAAAGCAGCGTGGCGTCGGTGACCTGGCTGTCGAACCATGCCGTGAGCAACGTGGATTCGAGGTTCGATTGCAGGGAACTGTATTCGAGGCGCGCGTAGGTCAGGCTCATGTCGATGAGCTCGTCGAGCTCGGTGACGTCCTGGTCGATGCTCGCCAATGCGCTGTTGTATTCGGCCGCGGACGCGGGTTCACGGAGATTTTCCAGCGCGAAGCGTACGCGCGCCAAGGGTGTGCGCAATTCATGGGAGATGCCGTTGGTGAGTTCGCGCTGCGCGGCGATCAGGCGTTCCATGCGTTCGGCCAGGGCGTTTAGTGTGCGGGCCAAGGGGCCGATTATGACGCTGTGTGATTCGCGGGCGCGGGTGTTGAAGCGGCCGCCGGTGAAGTCTATTGCGCGTTCGCGGACCATTACCAGGTCTAGCCAGACTGGACGCATCCAGCGGTAGGCGGTGACTGCTGGTAGCAGTAGGGTTGCCAATGCGATTGGTATTGACGCTTTTGCTGTTGTTAGGGTTTGCCAGATTGATGGTGAGGTTTTTAGTGTCAGGGCTAGGGTTGCTATCGACGCTGCTAGTACTAGCACTGTCAGTGTCAGGAGGCGCGTGTAGACACGCAGGTATAGCCTCGACCAGCTCGGGATTCTGTCCGCCCTTGTGTCCGTCCACGAGCGGCGGAAACGGTGCCAGCGCCATTTTCCATAGCGATAGGCAGTTAGTTTTTTTTGCTCCGCTGGGGGTGGCATTTTTTTCTCTTCGATTTCTTTAATGCGGTTGTGGTCTATTAGTGTTGCCCCTGTGCGGGGCGGCACTTACTTTCTTTGCCGCCGCAAAGAAAGATAAGCAAAGAAAGCGGCTCAAACCACTCCTGCTAAGTGGGCACGGTAGCTTACGCAGGGTAGTGGTGCATCTGGAATCTGGGTTCGTGCACCTGCATACGCCAGTGACAAGGGCGTCATACTTTCGGCGGCGCTGCGCGCGCCGAAGAGTATTTCTTGAAACCAAGCGGCAGTTTAGCTCGGTTCCTTCGGTGCGGCACCGTGGTTTGCTTTGCGCTGGGCTGCGTTTGTTTGCTTGCTCTTCCGCTCGTCCCTGACGCCCTCTGTACGAATGCCAGGGTTTGCTCAGCTACCGTGTCTCGTTCGTTGTCCAGTGTGATCATGTGGTAGCTGTCGGTCAAGCGTACGAAGGTCACGGCGCGGCTTCCCAAGTGTTCGCACACGAATTCCGCGGAGCGGATGCTCGTCACTTCGTCTTCCTCGGAATGCATGACCAGGGTCTCGCATGTCACGCGGCTCAGGGCTCGCTTCACCGCGAAGCGCATCCAGTCCACCTGCTCGATCGCCGCCAACGGCACATACGGATAGTGGACGCCACTGCCCTTCTGCAGGTGGCGGCGGATCAGGTTGCGTATGCGCGCGTTCTTGATGCCGAACGGCTCGCCCTCCGGGACGCGAATCAATCGGCGCAGGCCCGGCACGCAATACATCAGGTAGCGCAATGGACGCAGGCGTGAACCGCCCCAGCCGTCGAGGAATAACGGCGGCGAGAGCAGAATCAGGCGCCCTGTCGTCATGCGCTCGCGCGCACTCAACATCAATGCAAGCAAGGCCCCCATCGAAATGCCCGCCACGTCGACTCGCTCATAACGTTTGACCAGTTCGCGGTAGGTGCGGCTCAGCAACTGCATGTAGTCGCTCAACGTCACACGGCTCAACGCGTCAGGGTTCGAACCGTGGCCCGGTAGCGACGGCAAATGTACGTCGCAACCGATCTGCTCGAACTTGCGGTCGAGCGCGCCGAAATCATGGCGTGTGCCACCCAAGCCGTGAATCATCAACACGGCATGGCGGGAAAGTGGGGAAACGCGAGCGGACATCGATAAGCCTGTCATTACACAAGCTTGCGATGCTAATCATCCCCGTCTCGCATGACTGTCGATTTGCTGCCGCGTTTGTGGAGTTTTGTCGGCCGATATTTCGACGTATTACTCGACTGAAACTCAATGCCGACTCAGCCGAATTGCAACCGCAACTCAACCGCGACTGCAACCGCCGCATGCGTCTTCAATCCCACGCCAGCTTGCTGAACTGATAGCCCTTGCCGCGTATCGTCTTGATGCGCTGCGGGGTGCCGGCGTCGTCATGCAGCTTGCGGCGCAGCTTGGAAATGCCGCCGTCGATCGTGCGGTCGAGGCCGTCGAATTCGATGCCGCGCAGTTGCCGCATCAGCTCGTCGCGGCTCACCACCTCGCCCGCGCAACTCACCAAAGCCCACAGTAAATCGAATTCGGCCGATGTCAGATCGGGCAGACTGCCGTCCGGCAGCTTGACCGTGCGGCTGGCCCGGCTGATCTCGAACTTGCCGAAGGTATAGCTCTCCGGTCGGCCAGTCTCCGGCGTGCGTGCGCTCACGCGGCGCAGTTGCGCCTTGATGCGCGCGAGCAGCACGCGTGGTTCGACAGGCTTGTGCACGTAGTCGTCCGCACCGAATTCGAGGCCCAGCACTTCGTCGAACTGCTCATCGCGCGCGGTCACCATGATGATCACGCCGTCGAATTGCTCGCGCGCCTCGCGGCAAATCTGGAACCCGTCCTTGCCGGGAAGGTTCACGTCGAGAATCACCAGGTCCGGGCGGCGCTTGAGAATCGCCGGCACGGCGTCGTTGCCGTGCAGCACGGTCTCGACTTCGTATTCGTGTTTGCGCAGATAACCAGCGACCAGAGCGGACAGGCGGTCATCGTCTTCGACAAGCAGGATCCGGAATGGCATGGGACGAATCGTTCGGGGCTAACTCATTTAATAGCGGCGGGCAACGGTACGGCGCGCTGCACGGCCAGCAAGCGATGGCGCCGCTCTGCATGCGCATCCGCACGGCGCGGACCCGGCCGGCAACGAACCGGACGAGGCGGCTCGACGCACAGCATAGCGGATGCGCCGCACATCATGCGACACGCGCGACAAAACTCGACAAACACTCAAGTAATTCGACACGGAAGCGCGATCCCCGCCACTAGCATCGCCTCGTTGAAATAGCCAAGGGATCTGCCATGACGACCGTTTCCAACCAGGGGGCTCACGCCCGCTCACCGTGGTTCGCGAGAGCCACTGCGTCCTTTGCGGTCATTCAGCAAGCCGCTCATGCACTCTATCCCGGCACCAGCGTGTTTCATCGCTGGCGCCGCCTGCGCTTATGGCTGCGCTCGCTGCTGTCGTGGCGTTCGACGCAAGTATGGCTCAAAGGCTGCGCCATCTCACCCTTGCAAGATCTGGTGCGACGCCATCCCACCGCGCTCGAACGCATGCATCGGCCGTTCCTCCATACCCGCTTCAGTCCGCGCGAACGACTCACGGCGAGCCTCGATCATCATGCGCTGACTCAGCAGCGCGTGCCGCAACTCGCCGCGCGCATTGCCTCAGCCGGCTCGGCGCCGATCGCATCGTTCGAGGTAGGCGCCGAGCGCTGGCACGTGTCGCTCGAGTCGATCGAACAGTTTCAGAAGGAAGGCGACTGGACCTTGTGCATCCGCGATGCGCGGGACCGGCGCATTGTCTCCTGCACCTTCAGCCTCGCCTATCTCGGCGGCAAAGTGCGGCGGCCACGTCTTTGCATCGGCTCCGTCCAGGGTCCGGACACTTCGGTCAACGGGCGCGAGCTGTTTCGCGCGCTCACCAAACGGTGGTACGGACTGCGGCCGAAAGTGCTGGTGATTTATCTCGCGCAATGTGTCGCCGCGGCGCTCGATGCAGGCGGCACCTTCATCGTCTCGAAGCAGGCGCACATCTATACGAACTGGCGCTATTGCCTGAGAAAGCGTCGCGTGGCTGCAGACTACGATCGGCTGTCGATCGAGTGCGGAGCGCTCGCGCGCTGGAATGGCTGGTTCGTTCTCGCGCCGCCGGCGCGCTATCTCGCCGAACGCCAGGGCGACAACACCGGCTGCGCAACCCGTCGCAAGCGTTACGCATTGCGAAACGCACTCGCCGCGCAGATTCGCCTCAGCGTCGCAGCAAGCAAAGCGAGCCGCCCCTGCGTGCCTCGTGTTGTCGTTTGAATCTATTGCGATTTTTTTATTGACAAGACATGCGGCAAAACGGCACACTCATTCGCATGTTGACGCACACCTCCATCGCAGTCGCGATTAAAAACCCAACAATGCATGCCATCATCGGCAGGCGTTTGGGAGCATGTGCGCGTTAGCAGTCTGAATCTGCAAACAAGACCCAAAGGCCCCGCCGGTAACGGAAGGGGCCTTTTGTTTTATAGGTGCCTCCGTCCGCCGGCTCGATGACGGAGAGCAAGATGGATCAGGCAAGCCCGCAGTGCATGGATGACGACTCAAGTCTGTCTGCATATCAACCGGACGAGCGTCTGCCGAAAGTAGTCGTGCATTTTTCCGTAGTGCGAGGCACAACGCTGACGTGGCGTGTCGACGCCGACAGCACGCTCAGTGTTCAAGGCGCACGCCTATGGCTCACGCGCGTCAACTCGCCTTACGATCATTGGCTCGAACCGGGCAACGAGTTCCGGCTGCAGCGCGGCGAACGCGTGTGGCTCAGCACGGATAGCGAACGCAGCGCGCGCGTGTCGTTGAGTTGCGCGCTGCCTGCCAGACGCGGTTTCGTCAGGCGATGGCTGGGGCGGCTTGCATGGTTGGGCCTGGGGGCACCGGCGACTCGATAGCGCGCCCCCTCGCGACTCGATGGTCAAACTTTCGTACCGTACAAAAGCAAACACCCCTGCGATGAGGGGTGTTTGCCGATCAGCCATGCCGGCTGCGAGGAGCCAGTCATGCCGTGTTGCGCGGCTGCTTGATACTGCTTGAACGCGTGCCGCTTACTGGCATGACATTGACTGTGCCGCCTATTGCGGCGTCACCTGCACGGCCGCTGCCGAAACGAATACCGCGTGAACCGTATCGCCAACCTTGACGCCCTTCAGATCGACGTCCGGTCCGACTTCGAGCGTTTGCGTCTGATACGCGCCGCGCAGCGTGACGAGGCGCTTCTTGTGATCGATCTTCTGCACGGTGGCGAGCACCTCGATCTGGCGCGCGGATGCAAAACCGCCCGAGGCCGGGGCATACACTTGCGTATCGACGCGCTCACGAATGCCCTTGTCCGGGCCGGTGACCTTATCGGCCTTCACCAGCAACGCATTCTTGTACAGCACGTCCACCCGATCGCCGACCTTCAGTTGATCGAAGCCCGCGACTTCCTGGCTCACCAGCACGATCACCGCGTTGCCGCCCGGCCCTTTGAGCGTGAGCGTGCGGCTGCCCTGATCGATACCGACGATCTGCGCCTTCACATGCACCGGTTGCACCGCGCTGACAATGCCTTGCGCGGCACTGGCCATCGCATCTTGCGCCCACGCCGGTTGCGCCGCGGCGAAAGCCGCTACCATCAACGCTGCTCCAATCGTCGCTGCCTTCATTTACTCTCTCCTCGAGAAATTGTTCGATCTGGCGTTACGGCGATCTGAAACCGCAGGATGCCGATTAACGCCACGAATGCATACAGCTTCAGGGTGACAATGACTAAATGGGTACGGCGCAACGATTGTACATGCCTTACAAGAAGCTACGACTGTTTATATTGTGATTTTCAAATCAGTGAACGGCATGTTGCGAAATGCCGCAGTGTGGCGTCGCAGCGGCGTCTAGCGGGTTGACAGCACTGCTTTACCTGCCAGACCTATCTATATAGGGCGACAATACATACTATGCATAAAGCATTAAACGCATACTGCATGACAGCCCGATGGTTTCATTATTCTTTTATCGACGACATTCGCCGCAACGCAATATAAAGTCGCATTAACACCGATTAAACATCAATTCAATAGCCGGTGAATCAACGCGCTGCGCAAAATAAAGCAGCCCCGTCGCCTGAGCGAAGGGGCCGTTCATGATGCGGCTACAGGAGTCGCCATACGCGAAGCGTCGACACTCAAGATGCCTCAGCGCTTCCCTGCACACGCGCTAAACCATCACACACGTTCGATCGCGATCGCGATGCCTTGACCGACACCGATACACATCGTGCACAGCGCAAAACGGCCTTGCGTGCGGTGCAACTGATACATCGCGGTGGTCACCAGACGCGCGCCGCTCATGCCGAGCGGGTGGCCGAGCGCGATCGCCCCGCCGTTCGGATTCACGCGCGCGTCGTCGTCCGCGACGCCGAGCGTGCGCAGCACAGCAATACCTTGCGAGGCGAATGCTTCGTTCAGTTCGATCACGTCGAACTGGTCGATGGTCATGTTCAGACGCGCCAGCAACTTCTGCGTGGCCGGCGCCGGGCCGATGCCCATCACGCGCGGCGCGACGCCTGCCGTTGCGATACCCAGCACGCGTGCACGCGGCGTGAGGCCGAAGCGCTTCGCGCTTTCTTCGTTGGCAAGCAGCAACGCCGCTGCGCCGTCGTTCACGCCCGACGCGTTGCCTGCCGTGACCGTGCCGTCCGGGCGCACCACGCCCTTCAGTTTGGCAAGCGTTTCAAGGCTGGTTTCGCGCGGATGTTCGTCTTGCAACACCGTGATCGGATCGCCCTTCTTCTGCGCGATCGTCACGCCGACGATTTCCTGCGCGAGCGTGCCGTCGCGTTGTGCACGTGCCGCTTTCTGCTGACTGCGCAGCGCAAACGCGTCCTGATCGGCACGACTGATCTTGTAGTCGGTCGCGACGTTCTCGCCAGTCTCGGGCATCGAATCGACGCCGTACATCTGCTTCATTAACGGGTTCACGAAACGCCAGCCGATCGTCGTGTCGAAGATATCGGCCTGGCGCGAAAACGCGCTGGTGGCCTTGCCCATCACGAACGGCGCACGGCTCATGCTTTCGACGCCGCCAGCCAACATCAACGCAGCCTCGCCCGACTTGATCGCGCGTGCGGCAATGCCGACGGCGTCCATGCCCGAGCCGCACAGGCGGTTCACCGTGGAGCCCGGCACACCTTGCGGCAAACCGGCCAGCAACAGCGACATACGCGCGACGTTGCGGTTGTCTTCACCGGCCTGGTTCGCGCAGCCGTAGATGACGTCGTCGATCGCGTTCCAATCGACGTCCTTGTTGCGCTCCATCAGCGCTTTGAGCGGCACCGCGCCCAGATCGTCGGCGCGAACCGATGACAGCGAACCCGCATAGCGGCCGATGGGGGTGCGAATCGCGTCGCACAGGAATGCTTCGGTCATGTGATGTCTCCAGTTGATGTGCTGCATGCGCTGCGCCGCTAGCGGATATCGGTTCGTGACGCCGGCCGCTTGCGCGTGACGCGCGCTGGATACCCTGCGGTATCGACCCGGCTGACGCAACGGGAACGGTCACATGGCAGCCGTCGCGACAGATCAGCTTAGCGCAGGATGGTGAACGATGGGCTCAGGACTGCGGCCATTTGTTCTATATACGAACACAAGGTCATATATCGAACAACTTAGGTTCGATAATAGGCGTGTGCCCGAAACCATGTCAAGCAAAGCCGGCCTCGGACCAGGGAATATCTGCAGGCCGGCGGCGTTTAGCCATGACCAGTCAAAAGGTCTGAAGATTGACGCGCTCGTGCCGGCAAGCGTGTTCTTACACCTGTCGGCACGAGGCTTTGGGTCGTTCTGCTGTCCGGTCCGGGATGCCGTTGAAATACCCGCCCCAGCACGCGCGTTATCAGCGGATCTGAATACCCTCGTCGGCGATATAGCCGCGAATCACATCGGCGAAGCTGTGGTCGCCGGTCAACCCGAGCCGTTCGGCACGCGAGGGATCCCACTGCCCCGGCCAACTGCCGACGATCCTCTCAACCCGCGCATCCGGCTGCCACACGATCCGCATCGCGGTCTCTTCCCCCGCGACTTCGCGCAGCGCCGCCACCATTTCGTCGACGCTCACCGAAATCCCCGGCAGATTCAGCACGCGCTGGTTGCCGAGCGCGGTGGAATCGATTTCGAGTCCGGCGATCAGGTTTTCGATGGCCTTGCGCGGCGACAGCAGCCACAAACGCGTCGTGCCCGCTACCGGGCATACCGCCGCTTCGCCGTTCAGCGGCTCGCGAATGATGCCGCTCGCGAACGACGAGGCCGCCGCATTCGGCTTGCCCGGGCGCACGCTAATCGTGGGCAGGCGCAACACCCGGCCGTCGACGAAACCTCGCCGCGCGTAGTCGTTGAGCAACAATTCCGCGATCGCCTTCTGCGCGCCGTACGACGATTGCGGATTCAGCGCGGTGTCGTCCTGCACGACTTCGGGCAGATCGCCGCCATACACGGCCACTGAACTCGTGAACACCACACGCGGTGCATGCCCGCGTTGCCGGCACGTTTCCAGCAGCAGGCGCGATGCGTCCAGATTGATGCGCATGCCGAGATCGAAATCCGCCTCGGCCTGCCCGCTCACGATCGCGGCAAGATGGAAGATGGCCGACGTCTTGTCGTCGATCACGCGCTCGAGCACGCTGCGCTCGGCGATATCGCCCACTTCCGTGCGTACACGCGTGTCGCCGAAATCGCTTCCGTGCATCACGTCGAGCAGCACCAGCTCGGTAATCGCTTGCGGCTTGCCGTGTTCATCCTTCACTGAACCGCGCGTCAACAGTTCACGCGCGAGACGCTGGCCGAGAAAACCTGCACCGCCGGTAATCAGTACTTTCATGATGTGCTTTGTCCTTGCTTTATCGGCTGCTCTGTCGCTTGCTAGCGCGCGGCATTCAGATACGGCTTAAGCCAATCAAGCCCGGCCGATGTGCCGGCCCGCGGCCGGTACTCGCAACCGATGTAGCCGTCGTAGCCCAGCGTGTCGATCAGATCGAACAGATAGGGATAATTCAGTTCGCCGATATTGGGCTCATGGCGTTCCGGCACGCCGGCGACCTGAATGTGACCAATGCCGGCCATATCGCGTTTCAGCTTCACCGCAAGGTCGCCCTCGACGATCTGGCAGTGATAACAATCGAACTGCACCTTGAGATTCGGTGCGCCCACTTCCGCGCAAATCGCTTGCGCGTCATCCTGGCGATTCAGAAAGAAGCCCGGCATATCGCGCGTATTGATCGGCTCGATCACGACGGTGATGCCGTCCTCTTGCGCGGCCTTGGCGGCATAGGCGAGATTCTTCAGATACACCTCGCGATGCTTTGCCCGCGGCTGATCCGCGTCGATCAAACCGGCCATCACATGCAGTTTGCGATTGCCGAGCACGCGCGTGTAATCGAGCGCGGTTTCGATGCTGCGACGAAATTCGTCTTCGCGCCCCGGCAGCGAAGCGATGCCGCGTTCGCCCGCGGCCCAGTCGCCGGGCGGCGCATTGAAGAGCGCCTGAGTCAGGCCGTTCGCTTCGAGCCGCGCCTTGATTTCTCCGGCACGGAAATCGTAGGGAAACAGAAACTCCACCGCGGTGAAACCGTCTTTTGCCGCTGCGGCGAAACGATCGAGGAAAGCGTGCTCGTTGTACATCATGGTCAGGTTGGCAGCAAAGCGAGGCATGGCAGCAACTCCTTTAAAACGGTTTCGTTCAGCGTGCGCAAGCAGCAATGAATGCATGCTCCGGGCACAAGATCTCGCGATGGAGTGTGCGTCTACCAGCGCGCGCCGAATACGGTTCGCAGTTCCTCGAGCGCCGCATCATCGAGCGGCGCGGGTCGCGGGTTCGTCATCAGCCACAGGCGAGCGGTCTCTTCGAGCTCCTCAAGCGCATACGACGCCTGCGCCACCGAGCGCTCCCACACCACCGGGCCGAGGCGCTCGAGCAAAACCGCACGAACGGTGCCGGCGAGTGCGGCGATCTGCTCGGCCACTTGCGGGTCGCCGGGGCGCCTATAACGAATCAGGGGGACGTGACTCACTTTCATCACGAAGTACGGCGTGATCGGCGGCAGAACATCGTCGTCGTGCCATACGCCGGCGAGCGTCAACGCCACCAGATGCGTCGAATGCGTGTGGACGATGCCGCGTGCCTCGCCGTTGCGTGCATAGATGCCCCGATGCAGCGCCAGTGTTTTCGACGGCTTGCCGCCGGACACCGCATTGCCGGCGAAATCGACCTTGGCGATATCGGCGGGATCGAGCCGGCCGAGACAGGCGTCGGTCGGCGTGATCAGCCAGCCGTCGTCGAGGCGCGCGCTGATGTTGCCCGCGCTGCCCACCGTATAGCCGCGTTGATAGAGACTTGCGCCGGTCACGCAGATTTCTTCGCGCACGCGTGCTTCGTTCGTCGTGTGGAGTGCGGGTGTGCCGGTCATTGCTCGCCTCCATCGAGGTGACGCAGTGCCTTTTCGAAAAAGTCGGTCGTGCCGAAGTTGCCGGATTTCAATGCGAGTGCGAGCGGGTCGGCGTCCGTCGTCGCGGTGGCGGGCACGCCGGGATCGATCTGCGCACCGATCCGCAACGTGTGCACGTCAAGAGCCTGCACTACGGCGCCCGAGGTTTCACCGCCCGCCACCACGAACTTGCGCACACCGCGTTTGCGCAAACCGCGTGCGATCGACGCCAGCGTGGATTCGACCAGGTGTCCCGCTTCGTTGACGCCGAGCTCGCGTTGCACCGCTTTGACTTCGTCGGGCGTGGCGGTGGCATAGATCAACACAGGCTCGGCTTTATCCAGGTACGGCTGCGCAAAGGCCAGCGCCTGCTCGACCACCGGCTCACCGCGCGCCGCCGCCAGCGGATCGATGCGGAATGCGGGCCGTGTTTCGCGCCAGGCCGCCACTTGCGCGTTGGTCGCTTTCGAAGCGCTGCCGGCCAGCACCGCCGACCATCCTTCGACACGCGGCAATTGCGCGGCATCGTTGCCTTCCGCAAGCAAACCGGCGCGACGGAAATTGGCGGGCAGGCCTAGCGCCACGCCGGAGCCGCCCGTGATCAGCGTGAGGTCGGCACATGCCTCGCCGAGCACGTAAAGATCCGCGTCCGATACCGCATCGGCAATCGCTATTCGCACGCCGTCGCCGCATAGTGCATCGAGGGAATCACGTACTGCCGACACGCCTTTTGCCACCGTGTCGTAACGCACAAGGCCGACTTTCGATCCGGTCTGCCGCTGCAGCACGCGCACGAGGTTCGCATCGCGCATCGGCGTCAGCGGATGATTTTCCATGCCCGATTCGTTCAGCAAGGTATCGCCGACGAACAGATAGCCGCGATAGATCGTGCGGCCGTTCTCGGGAAACGCCGGGCAGGCAATCGTGAAAGCCGTTGCGCCCACCTCAGCGGACAAGGCGTCGAGCAAGGCATCCGTGACCGGACCGATGTTTCCGGCGTCGGTCGAATCGAACGTCGAACAGTATTTGAAAAAGAACTGGCGACATCCTTGCGCGCGCAACCAGTCGAGCGCGGCGAGCGACTGCGCGACCGCGTCGGCGGCGGGGATCGTGCGCGATTTCAGCGCGACGACCAGCGCATCGGCTTCTACGGCATCGTTCGACGCGGGCACGCCGATGGTCTGCACCGTGCGCATGCCGCCGCGCACCAGCATGTTGGCGAGGTCAGTGGCGCCGGTGAAATCGTCGGCGATACAGCCGAGCAGCGCGCGTATGGACGGAGTGGTCATGGCAGGCTCCGCGCTTACTTCGCCGCCGGCAAGTCAATGCCGGGGAAAATCTTGATCACCGCGGAATCGTCCTCGCCGCCATGCCCCGCCGTCGACGCCATCATGAACATCTGATGCGCCGCCGCCGACAACGGCAAGGGGAATTTCGAGCGGCGCGCGGTATCGAGCACCAGACCGAGATCCTTCACGAAGATATCGACCGCCGAGAGCGGCGTGTAATCGCCGCTCAGAATATGCGGCACGCGGTTCTCGAACATCCACGAATTGCCCGCGCTATGCGTGATGACCTCGTACAGCGCGTCGGGATCGACGCCTTCGCGCAAGCCAAGCGCCATCGCCTCGGCGGCCACGGCGATATGCACGCCGGCCAGCAACTGATTGATGATTTTCACCTTCGAACCCGCGCCGTGCGCCGAGCCCAGCCGATAGACCTTGCCCGCCATCGCGGGCAGCACGTCCTCGCACGCGGCATAGGCGGTGTCCGGGCCGGACGTCATCATCGTCATTTCTCCGGACGCGGCGCGGGCCGCGCCACCGGATACCGGCGCGTCGAGCATCTGCAAACCGGCCGCTTCGATGCGCTTGCCGAGATCGATCGCGAAGTCCGGTGCGACGGTTGCGCTTGCAATCACCACGCTGCCGGGTTTCATCGCGGCGACCGCGCCTTGTGCGCCGAATAGCACCGCTTCGGTTTGGGCGGCATTCACGACCAGCGTGACGACCACCTCGCATTGCGCGCCGAGCTCGGCAGGCGACGCACAGCCGACGCCGCCTGCCGCCACGAACGCTTGCAGGATCTCGCTGCGCAGATCGCATGCGTGGACCTGAAAGCCCGCGCGCAGCAGCGAGCGCGCGACGCCCATGCCCATCGCCCCGAGACCGATAACGCCGACATTTCTGGACATGCCTGACCTCTATATTGGTTAGCCGCGAGCGCCCGATGAAACCCAACCCGGCAACCCGCCTCGACTTGGTTCAGCTCAACAAATGCCCGCGTCCGCGAGCCGCCGTGCCGCATTGTTCATATGCGTGCTCGCCGCATTGCGCGCCGCCATCGAATCGCCGGCCCGGATCGCCGCGACGATGGCCGCATGCTCTTCACGCACCTGACGTGAGAAGTCATCGCGCAGCGCTTCGTTGCGACGGGTGACCAGGGTGCCGGCCTCGAGGTACTGATTCAGGAAGGTGAGCGTCTTGAGGAAATACGGATTGCCGGTGGCCGCGGCGATTGCGCGATGGAAAGCGACATCTTCGGCGACGCCGTTCTCGCCTTCGGCCACCGCTTCGTCGATCTTCGAGAGGGCGGCGTCGATCGACACCATGTCTGCGTCGCTGCGGCACATGGCCGCCTCCGAAGCAACTTCAGCCTCGATCGCACGCCGCAACGCGAGGATTTGCAGCACCGAGCCCGTTTCGACCGCTTCCGCATAGTCGATGCGCAGCGGCCGGATCGCGCCATGAGTGGCGATAAATACACCGCTGCCCTGGCGCGGCTCGACCACGCCTTCGTTCTTCAGCCGCGAAATCGCCTCACGGATCACCGTGCGGCTCACGCCGAACTGCTGCGCCAGCACCGCCTCGGTCGGCAGCTTGCCGACGCGCGCGAAGGTGCCTTTGTCGATCTGCTTGAGCAACTGCTGCGCGACCGTATCGCTCAGCGCCCGGGCAGGAATCTTGTCGAACATGAGGGCCCCGATGAATCAGGTTGTCGGGTCATCATACAAATTTGAGGCTCGGGCGGCATCGATGCAAACCCTGAGTTTTCCGAGCGCGGTCGCGCGACGTCTACGACGCACGCGTCGTAACGCCGATCGAACATCAGCCGGCGGTGGCGTGCTTATCCCTTCATTGGCGGCTGCACAGAATCGAATACTTGCCCATGGTCGTAGACAAACAGGAACACGCACCCCGTTTCGCTCCTGAACCCATGATCGACGGTTCCCGCGGCCGCGATGCCAACCCATCCTGCTGACAGAAGCTCGCCGTTCTGAACAGCCTGCCCCTCGAGCATGTAAATGAATTCCGGCCCCGTATGGTAATGGTCCGGAAAGGTCACGCCCGGAGCGAACTTCACTAACTGAATGGCACGGCCGTCCGCGGTGCCGAGGTTTTTGACTTCAACCCCAGAGGCGACGGCCGATCGCTGCCATGGGACCGCTTCGCTGTCGCGGCGGCTAAAGGAGGGAAAAGAGGCGATCTCTTTCATCTGGATGTCCCGGTGACGTTAATCCCCAAGCCTGAAAGCCCGTCAAGCGCCCTGACTACGTGATCTCGTGCGCAAGCGCTGAGATCGACCATGCTAGGCTAAGCGTAGAAATGTCCCGCATGGTATAAATTCCGGCGTCAGGAAAAGAAACATCGAAAGTTCAAGTTGCCTGAATATCCGCGTCCGCTCCGTCGTTTAGGTTAAACGCAAGCGATATAAGGTGGATCGATGATCGACGTTATCCAGCGTATTGTCCGGCAGCGGAGCCTGTGGGTCGCGTTATGCGGCTGCGCCGCAGCCGCCGGCTGCATGGTCGGTCCCGATTACCGTACTCCCCCCGCGCCCGCTACCGACACCTACACCGCCTCGCCATTGCCCGAGCAGACGGCCTCTTCTCCAGGGGCCGCCGGCTTGCCGCAGCGCTTTGTGCCGGGACAGGACATTCCCGCCGCCTGGTGGGCGCTCTTTCATTGCGAACCGCTCGACGCGCTGATCCGTCAGGCCTTCGTCAACAGTCCAAACATCACCGCGGCGCAAGCCGCATTGCGGCAGGCACGCGAAAACTTCTCGGCGCAAGCCGGCGGCACGCTTTTGCCCAGCGTCGACGCGCAACTTGGCGCCACGCGCGAAAAACTGAACGGCATCGCGTTCGGCCAACCCGGCGTGGTCGATGAGTTCAATCTGTACAACGCGTCGGTGAACGTGTCGTACAAACTCGACGTGTTCGGCGGCTCGCGGCGCGAACTCGAAGCGCTGCACGCGCAAATCGATTACCAGCGTTTCCAGTTGCAAGCCGCCTATCTCGCGATGTCCGCCAACATCGTGACCGCGGCCGTCAAGGAAGCGTCACTGCGCGCACAGATCGAGGCAACCGAGCGGATCGCCGCGGAGGAAGACGAGCAACTGGGCGTACTCGGCAAGCAGTTCGAACTGGGGGGCGTGGGCCGCACGGCGGTGCTCGCGCAGCAAACCCTCCTCGCGCAGACCCGCGCCACGCTGCCGCCGCTGCAACAACAGCTCGACCAGACGCGTCACCAGCTCGCCGTGCTGGCCGGCAAATTGCCCAGCGACGCCACATTGCCTGAATTCAGGCTCGAGATGTTTTCGTTGCCCGAGGCGCTGCCTGTGAGCCTGCCGTCGGCACTGGTACAGCAGCGGCCCGACATTCTCGCCGCCGACGCCGTGCTCCATCAGGCCAGCGCGCAAGTCGGCGTGGCGACCGCGGCGATGTATCCGCAGATCACCCTGTCCGCCAGCTACGGCGCCGAGGCCCTGACGCCGGCCCAGGTGTTCAAGGCCGGCAGCACGATCTGGAGCCTGGGTGCCGGCCTGCTGCAACCGGTCTTCCACGGCGGGCAACTGAGCGCGCAGAAGCGCGCGGCCGAGGCGGCGTACGAGCAGGCCGACGCGCAATATCGTGAAACGGTGCTGCTGGCGTTCCAGAACGTCGCGGATTCGCTGCGCGCGCTCGATCACGACGCGACCGGCCTGAAAGCACAGACGGACGCCTGGCGCTCCGCCAGCGACTCGCTGGAACTCACGCGCGGGCAGTATCGCGTCGGCAGCGTGAGCTACCTGGCGCTTCTCGATGCCCAACGCCAGTACCAGCAAACAGTGGTGAGCCTCGCGCAGGCCCAGGCCTCCCGCTACGCCGACACCGCGGCCCTCTTCCAGGCGCTCGGTGGCGGCTGGTGGAACGCCGCTGCGCCGACCGCCGCTGCGACGACGCAATGACATAGCCGGACAGAACGCTCGCCGTACCGCTCTTTGCAACACGCGCTGTCAGACACGAAGGCATGCAAAGTCGGGCGCTTCGCCCAATGCCGTGCAAGGACATCACGATGACCGAAAGAAAACCGATGACGAAGCGGATGGTGATCATGCTGATCTGTGTCGGCCTGCTGCTGGCCGCACTCGTCGGCTTCAACCAGTTCCGCTCGTATATGTTCGCCAAGTTCATGGCGGGCAACGCGGCGCCGCCCGCCACCGTTTCGGCGGTCGTCGCCGGTTATCAGTCCTGGCAACCGCAGTTGGCGGCGGTCGGCAGCCTGCGCGCCGTGCGCGGCGTCGACGTCACCACCGAAGTCGCGGGCCTCGTGCGCGAGGTGGCGTTCAGTTCGGGGCAGGAAGCGAAGGCCGGGCAAGTCCTCGTCCGGCTCAACGACGACACCGACGTGGCGCTGCTCCATTCGTTAGAGGCAGCGGCAGAACTCGCGCAGACCGTCTTCACGCGCGATCAGGCGCAGTACGACATCAAGGCGATCGCCAAAGCGCAGCTCGACGCGGACGCCGCCGACCTGAAGGGCAAGAAGGCGCAAGTCGCAGGACAAGCCGCGCTCGTCGAAAAGAAAACCATCCGCGCGCCGTTTGCGGGGCGCCTCGGCATCACCACGATCAATCCGGGCCAATACATCAATCCGGGCGATGCGATCGTCACGCTGCAAGCGATCGATCCGATCTACGCCGATTTCTACCTGCCGCAACAGCAGCTCGGCCAGCTCGCGATCGGCCAGACCATCGTGGTCGACACCAACGCGTTTAGCGGACAAACGTTCGTGGGCAAGATCCAGTCGCTCAGCCCGAAAGTCGACAGCACCACGCGCAACGTGCAGATCGAAGCGAGCGTAGACAATCACGAGCGCAAGCTGCTGCCGGGCATGTATGCGAACGTGAAGATCGACGCGGGCACCGGACAGCGCTACCTGACGCTGCCGCAAACGGCCATCACCTACAACCCCTACGGCGCGACCGTGTTCGTCGTCAAGCCGGGCACACAAGCCAATGCGCAAGGCAAGACGCTGCCCGTCGCGCAACAGGTGTTCGTCACGCCAGGGCCGACGCGCGGCGATCAGGTCGCGATCCTCAAAGGTGTCGCCGCCGGCACGCAGGTCGTGACGAGCGGGCAACTCAAGCTCAAGAACGGCACGCCGCTCGTCATCAACAACAGCGTGCAGCCCTCGGACAGTCCCAACCCGACGCCGCAGGAACAATAGAGAGACCGCGCGATGACATTCACCGATCTCTTTATCCGGCGGCCCGTGCTGGCATCGGTCGTCAGCCTGCTGATTCTCGTGCTCGGACTGCGCTCGCTGGCCACCCTGAAAGTCAGCCAGTATCCGCAAACCGAAAACGCCGTCGTGACGATCAGCACGGCCTACTATGGCGCGAACGCCGACACCATCGCCGGCTTTATCACGCAGCCGCTCGAGGCGGCAATCGCTCAGGCGCAAGGCATCGACTACATGTCGTCGACGAGCAGCACCGGCGTGTCGACCATTACCGCAACACTGCGCCTGAACTATGACGCGAACCGCGCGCTGACCGAGATCAACACGCAGATCGGCTCGGTGCGCAACCAGTTGCCGCCGCAGGCGCAGCAGCCGGTGTTGACGGTACAAACCGGGCAGACCACCGACGCGATGTACATGGGTTTCTACAGCGACGTGCTGCCGAGCAACAACGTCACGGATTATCTGCTGCGCGTCATCAAGCCCAAGCTCGATTCGATCGAAGGCGTGCAGACGGCTGAAATCCTCGGCGGACGGCAGTTCGCGTTACGCGCGTGGCTCGATTCGACGCGGCTCGCTGCACACGGCGTGACGGCAAGCGATGTCTTCACGGCGCTCGGCAACAACAACTACCTCGCGACACTCGGCACGACGAAGGGGCAAATGGTCAGCGTCGACCTGAACGCGGGCACGGACCTGCATACCGTCGCCGACTTCAAGCAACTCGTCATCAAGCAGAAAAACGGCGCGATCGTGCGCCTCGAAGACGTCGCGAACGTCGTGCTCGGCGCCGACAGCTACGACTTCAACGTCGCGTTCAGCGGCAAGCGTTCTGTGTTCATCGGCATCAAGGTGGCGCCGGACGCCAACATCCTCGATGTCGCCAAACGCGTGAAGGCCGTGTTTCCCGGGCTGCAGAAGCAGTTTCCGACCGGCATGACGGGGGAGATCGTTTATGACGCAACCGATTTCGTCAACACGGCGATCGTCGAGGTGATCAAGACGCTGGTCGAGGCGCTGCTGATCGTCACGGCGGTGATTTTCCTGTTCCTCGGCAGCTTCCGCGCGGTCATCGTGCCGCTGATCGCAATGCCGTTGTCGCTCATCGGCACGTTCTTCGTGATGCAGTTGCTCGGCTATTCGATCAATCTGCTGACACTGCTCGCGCTCGTGCTCGCGATCGGGCTCGTCGTGGACGACGCGATCATCGTCGTCGAAAACGTCGACCGTCACATGAAGGAGGAAGGCAAGGCGCCTTTCGACGCCGCGCTCATCGCCGCGCGCGAACTCGGCGGACCGATCCTCGCGATGACTGTCGTGCTGATCGCAGTGTATGTGCCGATCGGTTTTCAGGGCGGCCTGACGGGCGCCCTCTTCACCGAGTTCGCCTTCTCGCTCGCCGGCGCGGTGACGGTGTCCGGTGTAATCGCGCTGACGTTGTCGCCGATGATGTGCTCGCGCTTCTTCCGTGCGGACCAGGAGTCCGGGCGCTTCGCGCGTTTCGTCGACCGCCAGTTCGAACGCGTCCATCGTGGCTATAGCCGCCTGTTGCACGCGACGCTCGACACCTGGCCCGTGTTCACCGTGATGGGCGCGCTGCTGCTCTGCGGCACGGTCTATCTGTTCATGACGTCAAAAGCGGAGCTGGCGCCGCAGGAGGATCAGGGGATCGTCCTGTCGCAGATCCAGGGACCGCCGAACGCGACCATTCAGCAGATGCAGATGTACGCGGACCAGGTGTTCGATATCTCCAAGGCGCTGCCCGAATACGCGCAGATGTTCCAACTCACGGGCGCGCCGACACTCAACCAGGGGATCGGCGGTGTGCTGTTCAAGACATGGGACCAGCGCAGCAAGGGCGCGACCGCCTTGCAGCAGGAATTGCAGCAGAAATGGAATCAGATTTCAGGTGCGCGCGTCGCGGCGTTCCAGTTTCCGCCGCTGCCGGGCTCGCAGGGCTTGCCGGTGCAATTCGTCATCAGCACGACCGAGCCGTTCGAGAACCTCAACGAAGTTTCACAGGCAGTCCTGCAAAAAGCCCGCGAGAGTGGGATGTTTTTCTTCGTCGACAGCGATCTCAAGCTCGACAAGCCGGAAGCCACGCTCGTCGTCGACCGCGACAAGGTCGCCTCCCTTGGGCTCTCGCAGAGCGACGTCGGGCAAGCGCTCGGTTCGGCGCTAGGGGGCGGCTATGTCAACTACTTCTCGATCGCCGGGCGCTCTTACAAGGTGATTCCGCAGGTCCTGCAGACCGACCGCCTGAATCCTTCGCAGGTGCTCGATTACTACCTGCGTACGCCGGACGGCAGCGTCATGCCGGCTTCGACGATTGCACATCTCGAACACAACGTCGTGCCGGAATCGATCAACCACTTCCAGCAACTCAACTCGGCGACGATCTCAGGCGTGATCGTACCGGGCGTGTCGCAAGGCGAGGTGCTCGATTTTCTGCGCAAGACGACCACCCAGGTCGCACCGGCAGGTTATGCAGCGGACTACTCGGGCCAGTCGCGGCAGTTCGTGCAGGAATCGGGCGGCTTCGTCATCACGCTGCTGCTCGCCACGATCATCGTGTTCCTTGCGCTGGCGGCGCAATTCGAAAGTTTCCGTGACCCGATCGTGATCCTGGTTTCGGTGCCGATGGCGCTGTTCGGTGCGCTCATCTTCATCAACATCGGCTTGACGACGCTGAACATCTACACGCAGGTCGGGCTCGTCACGCTGATGGGGCTCGTCAGCAAACACGGCATCCTGATCGTCCAGTTCGCCAACGAGCTGCAACACGCCGGCAAATCGAAGCGCGAAGCCCTGGAAGAAGCGGCGGCCGTGCGGCTACGCCCGATTCTGATGACCACCGCGGCGATGGTGCTCGGCGTCGTGCCGCTCGTGTTCGCCTCGGGAGCGGGTGCCGCGGGCCGCAATGCGATGGGGCTCGTGATCTTCACGGGGCTGTCGATCGGCACCCTTTTTACATTGTTCGTGGTGCCTGCGATGTATATGTTCCTCGCCGCCGATCATCATCGGGACGCTGGCGCGCAGAAGGTGAGTTAGCGTTTAACCCGCCTTCCAAGCCTACGAATTATTTATAATCAATGGCTTAGCCACTAGGCGCAAGGCAGATTTCACTCGCGGCGACCGACGGACTGAAGCGGGCAAAGTTGGCGAAACAGAAGGCTTAAGCTATCGTCACGCCTTTGCACCGCATCGCGCCGGCTGAAACGCGCGAACGCTACGCGCCCTTCTTCGAACGCATCTTTCAAGGTCCATGAGCAAAGCCCTGCCACCGCCTTCTGCCGTTCCTGCCAGCGCCGAACCGGTCGCGGACAAACCGGGCGACTCGTATGTGCAGTCGTTCGCACGAGGCCTCTCGGTAATTCGCGCGTTCAATGCCACCCGCCCCGAACAGACGCTCACTGACGTCGCCGCGGCCACCGGCCTGACACGCGCCGGCGCACGCCGCATTCTGCTGACCCTGCAGACGCTCGGCTACGTGGAGGCCGAAGGTCGCCTGTTCCGCCTCACGCCGAAGATTCTCGACCTGGGTTTCGCGTATCTGACCTCGATGCCGTTCTGGAATCTCGCCGAACCGGTGATGGAAAATCTGTCGTCGCAGGTTCACGAGAGTTGCTCGGCGGCCGTACTCGACCGCACCGAGATCGTCTACGTGCTGCGCGTGCCGACGCACAAGATCATGACCATCAACCTGTCGATCGGCAGCCGCTTGCCGGCGTATTGCACGTCGATGGGCCGTGTGCTGCTGTCCGCGCTCGACGACGACACGCTCGAAGCGACCCTGAGTTCGACGCCGCTCTATGCGCATACGCCGCGCACGGTGACCGACAAGGAGGAGCTGAAAAAGCTGATCGCGCAGGTGCGCCGCCAGGGATGGGCGATCGTCGACCAGGAGCTGGAAGGCGGTCTGATTTCGCTGTCCGCACCGATTCGCAACCGCCAGGGGCGCGTGATCGCGGCGATGAACATCAGCGGCAATGCTCAGCGCAATTCAGCCAAGCAGATGGTGAAGGCGTTTCTGGAGCCGCTGCAGCAGGCCGCGCAGACGGTCTCGGAGATGGTGGCGCGGCGCGGTTGATTGCGATTGATTGCGGTTGAGCGCGATTGAGTACACGAAGGTGCCTCGAAAGGCGCGCGTTTCTCGCATGCGCGCCCATTGCGCCTGAGGCCCCTCGTTAACAACCCGGGCCCCTCACTGCCCCAGATACCGCTCCACCAGGCGCGTCCAGAATGCGGCGCCGACCGGCAGATTGCGGTCGTTGAAGTCGTAATGGGGGTTGTGCACCATGCAGCCGTCTTCGCCCGCCCCGTTGCCGATCCGCAGGAATGTACCGGGCCGTTTTTGCAGCATGAAGGCGAAATCTTCGCTGCCCATCAAGATGTCGGTCTGCTCGATCACCTTGTCGTCGCCAACCAGTTCACGCGCCACCTGCACCGCGAAGTCCGTTTCGGCATCCGAATTGATCACCACCGGATAGCCTTCGATATACTCCACCACCGCCTTGCCGCCATAGCTCGCGGCCTGGCTTTCGGCGAGTTCGGTAATGCGTTTTTTCAGCAGCGTGCGCACTTCGGGGCTGAACGAGCGCACGCTCAATTCCAGTCGCGCGCTGCTTGAAATCACGTTGTTCGCGGTGCCCGCATGCATCGAGCCGACCGTCACCACCGCCGGCTGCGACGGGTCGACGTTACGCGCCACGATGGTCTGCAAGGCCATCACGATGCTCGCCGCCACCACCACCGGATCGACCGTCAGATGCGGACGAGCCGCATGGCCGCCGACGCCTTCGATCGTGATGATCGCCTTGTCGCCCGCCGACATGAACGGCCCCTTGCGGAACAGCATCACGCCCGGTTCCTCGCCCGGATGATTGTGCAGACCGAACACGGCATCGCACGGAAAGCGCTCGAACAGGCCGTCGTTGATCATCTTCATCGCGCCGCTGTCTATGCCGCTTTCTTCGGCCGGCTGGAAGTACAGATGCACGGTGCCCGAGAAATTGCGCGTGGCGGCAAGGTGCTGCGCGGCGCCGAGCAGCATCGTCGTGTGGCCGTCGTGGCCGCAGGCGTGCATCTTGCCGTGCGTGCCGCTCGCATACGGCAGACCGGTTTGTTCGATGATCGGCAGCGCGTCCATGTCGGCGCGAATGCCGATACTGCGCGTGCCGTTGCCCACTTTCAGCGTGCCCACCACGCCGGTTTGACCGACCCCGCGCGTGACCTGCCAGCCCCATTGTTCGAGCTTCCCGGCCACCAGTGCGCCGGTTTGCACTTCCTCGTAGGCCAATTCCGGATGGTGATGGATGTGATGGCGGATCTCGCGCAGGCTCTCGGTTGCAGGCGCCAGGTCTGACACTTCGGTAAAACGCGCGGCTTCGCTCATCTATCGCTCCATGGAATTCACGCCGCATCACGCGGCAAACAGACGAGCACTATAGCCACGCCATCTTGTTCGAACAAGATACTGTTCTTTTTAGCATCTTCTCGTGGCGCGATTTGCTGCCCACTCCGGCGGTGCTGCAGTTGGTATCGTGTTTGCAGGAAGCGACCCGGGAGCGCATGGCGGCGGCCGGGTAGTCGAGCCTAGCGAACGTGCCGAACGTGGGAAACATCGGGAATGTCGCGAACGTCAGCCGCCGCCTGCAAAAAAGCGATCAGCGCGTGCCCCGCGTCTTCCAGTGCCCCGGAGTTATCGATCGTCGTGCACCGAAGCCCTTGCGGCAATGAAAACGGTGCCCGTCGTGCAAGCCTGGCCGCGACCTGTTCCGCCGACTCACGCGCCCGCGCGCCGAGCCGTGCTTCGAGAATATGCGGCGCGGCGTCCACATGCACGACTTCCGTGTGCGGATAACGCGCCAACGTATGCGGCAAATGCTGACGCGACCCGTTGACGACGACCGTGCAACCGCGCGCAAGCCATGCATCGAGCTCGATACCGATGCCGTAACGCAGTGAGTGGCTCGACCATTCGAGCGCGAACAGACCGAGCACCGAACGCGCCGCGAATTCTTCGACGCTCAACGCAACGTGCTCTTCACCGTTGCCGCTCGGCCGCGTGATGTAGCGATGCGCAAACAGAATCGGCTCTCCCATCAGGCGGCTGCGCGCAAAACCCAGCAATGAATCCTTGCCCGCGCCGGACGGCCCCATTACATAAATCAAACGACCTGCCATTGTTATTTCACCTCGCGGGTCTGAAACGGCACGCGCTGCCATAGGACGAACGGCTCACCAGGCGCGGGTTCGACAAAGAGCGCCGCGTGATCGATAACGAGCGGCCCGAGCGCGGGTGTTTGCGCCTGCCACCACGCAACCAGCGTTGCGCGCTCGTCGGTATTGGCGAGAGAACTGGACAGCGTCATGTGAAAACGGAATTCGTCGAAGACGTACGGATAGCCCCATTCGATCAGCAGCGCACGTTGCCGTTCACCCAACGGCGCGGCGAGACGGCGCGAGAGATCGGCCGCGGAGGGTCTCGCGCGCAGTGCATCGAGCGAGCGCAGTGCACTTGCGGCAACAGCGCCAATGTTTGCTTCGCCGTTCTGATCAGCGGGACGCAGCGCCACAAAATCGCCGAGTGTCGCGGCTTCGACCGGCAACGCGAATGGGTTTTGCGTATGCGCCCATTGACGCGTCGCTTCCAGCACATCCTGTTGAGTCACGCCTTCAACGAGACGAAACGGCGCGACCAACGTGCCGTGCCAACCATAGCGACGCGGGGCTTCGGTTAGCTCCGCCAGCGGACGCGTCAAGCCTTCCGGCTGGGGCGCCGCACAGCGCTCGCCGCTTTCCGCGTCACGCCCCAGCCACGCCGAACCGGCGCGCCACCACACTGAACCGCGTGACGGCGCGTAATAGACCGCGAACCGCGCGCCGGTGCTCCATTCGACCCGATCGCCGGTGTTCTCCACCACGGCGCTCATACTTCGTGCTCCACCAGCAACTGCACACGGTCCGCCGCAAAATGCGTGAAACCGTATTTAATCGGTGTGCCTTCCAGATCGACGTCGACGTTTTCGACCCACAACACCGGTTGCTGGCGGTTGATATTCAAACGCCGCGCTACTTCCGGCTCAGGCAACACGCTGCCGATACGGCTCCACTTACGCAGATAGTCGGTCACGCCCAATTCGGCCATCGCCTTGGTAATGCCGCCGGTACGCTCCAGCACTTCCGGCAAGTCTGGAAAACGCGCGGCCGGATACCAGTTGCGCGCGAACGTGAGCGGCACGCCATCCGATTCGTGCAACGTCTCGATCCGGTAGACCGAGGCGCCCGCCCGCAAGCTGAGCGCCTTCGCGACATTCGGCTCGGCCTTCACGCGCGCGGCCGACAACATCGTGCCCGCCGCCGCATGATGCTGCTGTCGCAAGTTTTCTGTAAACCGCGTGCGCCGACCGATCGTATAGTCGATCGCGCCGGGCTGCACGAAGGTGCCACGTCCCTGCTCGACGCTGACGAGGCCCAATGCGGCAAGACCGAGCATGGCGCGGCGCACGGTATGCCGGTTCACGTCGAAGCGTTTGGCCAGTTCGCCCTCGCTCGGCAAACGGCCGTCTTCGCCAAAGCCGCTCGCTGCAATTTCCGCTGCCAGAATCTGTTCGATCTGCCGCCAGACGGCAACGCCCGCGCCGCGTTCGAGCAGCGTGCCCGGCGTCGCGTTGTCGTTCGATGTCATGGTGCTGTCATTCCCTTGGGTTCAAATATTCGCTATGCCATGCATTGTAGTGCGCAAGCCGTGATGGAAATGTGAAACGGTGACCATGCACAGCAACACCCGGCCAGCATACCCCTAAACGTCTAGACGTTTAGATGAATAGATGCTTAAATGTCCACTCGCTGGATCAACAGGAATTTCGATGAGTGCCACTTCCGCCTCGCCTTCCTCCGCCACGCGGCGCGCATGGATGGCCGTGCTGGCCCGCACCCCGCGCGCCGATCTCGAAGCCGCGCTGCAACGCGCGCTGCAAGGCGTTCCACCCCCTGCTTACGACTGGCTGCGGCCACCCGAAATCGGCCTCGCGATGGTGCGCGGCCGCGTCGGCGGCAGCGGCGACCCGTTCAATCTCGGCGAGGCCACCGTCACGCGCGCCACGTTGCGTTTGCGCGTCACGGGTGACACAGCCGCAGCCGTCGGCGTAGCGTGCCATCTGGGCCGCGACCGCCGCCGCGCCGAACTGGCAGCGCTTGCCGATGCGTTGCTGCAAATGCCCGAACATCACACCGCCTTGCACCAGCAATTGATCGCGCCGTTTGCCGAACAGCAAGCCGCGCAACGCGCCGAACGCAGACAGGACGCCGCAGCCACACGCGTCGAATTCTTTACGATGGTCAGAGGCGACTGATGGAAAACTCGCAGATTGCATTGTCTACCTTGACACCCGGTTTCGCAGACCCGGTCCACGACACCCAGGCGGTATTCCGCACGCTGCTCGACGCACTGTCGCGCCCGGGCACGGTGGGCGTCGTCGAAAAAGGCTTGCCGGAGGTGCGGGCCACTCGCGCCGCGCTCGCCGCTTTCGCCGCGCTGCTGACCCTGTGCGACTACGCCACGCCCGTATGGCTCGCCCAACCCGATACGGCACTGGGTTCGGCGCTGCGCTTTCATACCGGCGCGCCGCTCGTCGACGAACCGGGACTTGCGGCCTTCGCCTATATTCACGATGCAGGCGCAATGCCGGCGCTGGAAAGCTTTGCACTCGGCGAAGCGGAATCGCCTGAGCACTCGGTGACCTTGCTGATCCGCGTCGAAGCGTTGACAGGTGGCGCACCGATCGTGCTCAGCGGTCCCGGCATTCAGCACACCACGACGATTGCGCCGATCGGTCTGCCCGAGCACTTCTGGCGCGAACGCGCCGCCCTCGCGCCGCTCTTTCCGTGCGGCATCGATTGTTATCTCGTCTGCGGCAGCACGTTGATCGGCCTGCCGCGCACAACTCAAGCGAAGGTGAACTGATGTACGTTGCCGTCAAGGGTGGAGAACGCGCGATCGAAGCGTCGTGGCGTCTGCTCGACAAGTCGCGCCGTGGCGATACGCGGCTGGCCGAACTCAGCGTCGCGCAGATTCGCGAGCAATTGCGCCTCGCCGTCGCGCGAGTGATGACCGAAGGCTCGGTCTACGACGAAGAACTCGCCGCGCTCGCAATCAAGCAGGCTGCGGGCGATCTGGTCGAAGCGATCTTTCTGCTGCGTGCGTATCGCACCACGTTGCCGCGTTTCGGTTATACGCAGGCGATCGACACGGAAGCCATGCAAGTTGAGCGCCGTATTTCGGCAACGTTCAAGGACGTGCCCGGCGGGCAATTGCTCGGCGCGACCTACGATTACACGCAACGTCTACTGGATTTCGCGCTGCTTGCCGAAGGCGATGCCGGAACCGATGCGGCCACAACCCCGGCTTCCATTCAAGCCGCCCAGTCCGCAGCAGAAGCCGTGCCGCGCGTGGTCACGCTGCTCGACAAGGAAGGCCTGATCGAACAGGAACGCCCCACGCCGGACGCGCCGGAACCCGGTGATCTCTCGCGCGAGCCACTCGCGTTTCCCGCGAGCCGCGCCACGCGTTTGCAGAATCTCGCACGCGGCGACGAAGGCTTCCTGCTCGCCATGGGCTACGCCACCCAACGGGGCTACGCGCACACGCATCCGTTTGCCGGCGAGATCCGCTTCGGCACGATCGCCGTCGAAATGGAACTCGATGAACTGGGCGAAGCCGTTGAAATCGGCGACATCGATGTCACCGAATGCCAGATGATCAACCAGTTCGCCGGCAGCGGCAACGTGGCCCCTACTTTCACGCAAGGCTATGGTCTCGCGTTCGGACACTCGGAACGCAAAGCGATGGCCATGGCACTCGTGGATCGCGCGTTGCGCGCCGAGGAGCTCGGCGAAACGCTCGCCTCGCCGACGCAGGACATCGAATTCATGCTCTCACATAGCGATAACGTCGAAGCGTCCGGTTTCGTTCAGCATCTGAAATTGCCTCACTACGTCGACTTCCAGTCCGAACTCGAACTCGTGCGGCGTCTGCGGGCGCAACACAGCGCAGAGGGCCAGGATCAGGGCAAGAATCAGGATCACGATCAGCAGGAGCAAGCGGCATGAACGCGCCGGCCACATCTCACACCACCGCGTCGTACGACAGCGCCGCGGACGGCTACAACTTCGCCTACCTCGACGAACAGACCAAGCGCATGCTGCGCCGCGCGTTGCTCAAGGCGGTCGCCGTGCCGGGCTATCAGGTGCCGTTCGGCTCGCGGGAAATGCCCCTGCCGTACGGCTGGGGCACGGGCGGCATTCAGGTGACCGCGGCGATCATCGGCAGGAACGATACGCTGAAGGTCATCGATCAGGGTTCCGACGAAACCACCAACGCGGTCAACATCCGCCGCTTCTTCGCGCGCACCACGGGCGTGACAACCACGCGCCGCACGACCGAAGCGACGATCATCCAGACACGTCACCGGATTCCGGAAGCGCCGCTCACCGACAAGCAGATTCTGGTCTATCAGGTGCCGATGCCCGAACCGCTATACAAGCTGGAACCGCGCGCTACGGAATGCAAGAAGCTGCACGCACTGGCTGATTACGGCTTGATCAGCGTGAAGCTGTACGAAGACATCGTGCATCACGGCAGCATCGCCACCACGTACGACTACCCGGTGATCGTCAACAACCGCTATCTGAGTTCGCCGTCGCCGATTCCGAAGTTCGACAATCCGAAGATGCATATGAACCCCGCGCTGCAATTGTTCGGCGCCGGCCGCGAACGGCGCATTCACGCGATCCCGCCGTACACGCCCGTGCGCAGTCTCGACTTCGACGATCACCCGTTCGAAGTGCAGAAGTGGCAGCACGCGTGCGCGCTGTGCGGATCGACGGAAAGCTTCCTCGACGAAATGATCGTCGACGACGCCGGCAAGCGCATGTTCGTCTGCTCGGATAGCGACTACTGCCACGAACGCCGCGGCGATCAGGACCTCGAGCTGCCGGCATACGAAGCGCGCAAAGGAGAAACCGCATGACGCCGCTGTTGAGCGCCCGTTCGCTCACCAAACAATTTGGCGGCCGCAACGGCTGCAGGAACGTCAACTTCGATCTGTATCCGGGCGAAGTGCTGTGCATCGTCGGCGAATCCGGTTCGGGCAAGACCACGCTGCTCAATGCACTCGCCCTGAAAACCGAAACCGATAGCGGCTCGCTCCACTACACGGCAACGCATGGCGAAAAGCTCGATCTGCTCGCCTTGTCCGAACCGCGCCGGCGTCTGTTGATGCGCACCGAGTGGGGCTTCGTGCAGCAGAATCCGCGCGACGGCCTGCGCAGCGGCGTCTCCGCCGGCGCGAATATCGGCGAGCCTTTGATGGCCGTCGGCGCCCGCCATTACGGCGACATCCGCCACACCGCTACGCAGTGGATGGAGCGTGTCGAACTCGACGCCACTCGCATCGACGAATTCCCGGCGGCGTTTTCCGGCGGCATGCAGCAGCGTTTGCAGATCGCACGTAACCTCGTCACCGGTCCGCGCCTCGTCTTCATGGACGAGCCGACCGCCGGTCTCGACGTCTCGGTGCAGGCACGTCTGCTCGACTTGCTGCGCACGTTGACGTCCACGCTGCATCTGTCGGTGCTGATCGTGACGCACGATATCGGCGTGGCGCGCCTGCTCGCACATCGTTTGATGGTCATGCAAGGCGGCGAAGTGGTCGAGTCGGGCCTGACGGACCAGGTGCTCGACGATCCGCAGCATCCGTACACGCAAACGCTGGTTTCCTCGGTTCTGCCGGTTTGAGGCTCACAATGCGATCCATTGAAACAAGCAAGGAATTCCACGCCACCGAACGCGCGTTCATCGAGAACAACGCACTGATGCTGCGCGCGGTCGGCATCGGCAAAACCTTCACGCTTCACGGCCAGGGCGGCGTGCAGATCGAAGCGCTCGCGGGCGTGTCGCTCGATGTCGAGCGCGGCGAGTGCGTCGTGCTGATCGGACCTTCAGGCGCGGGCAAGAGTACGCTGCTGCGCTGTCTGTACGGCAACTACCTGGCCAGCTCGGGCTCGATTGCCATTCGCGATGCGGCGGCGGATGACGGGCCGCCGGTGTCGATCACCGGCGCCGAGCCGCACGACGTGTTGCGGCTGCGCCGCGGCGTGGTTGGCTACGTCAGCCAGTTTCTGCGCGTGATTCCGCGCGTGCCGACGCTGACGCTCGTCGCCGAACCGCTGCTGTCGCGCGGCGTGGCCGAAGACGAAGCGCGTGCGCGTGCGGCAGCCCTGCTGGCGAGATTGAACGTGCCCGAGCGGCTGTGGTCGCTCGCGCCCGCCACTTTCTCCGGCGGCGAACAGCAGCGCGTGAACATCGCCCGCGGTTTGATCGCCGGGCACCCGCTGCTGCTGCTCGACGAGCCCACGGCCTCGCTCGACGCGGAAAACCGCGACGTGGTCGCCGATCTGATCGTCGAAGCGCGCGAGCGCGGCGCGGCGATCGTCGGCATCTTTCACGACGAAGATACCCGCAACAAGGTGGCCACACGCCGTCTTGAACTCCAACCGCCGTTGCGTCCGCCGTTACGTCACTAACTGACACGAAACGGCACTAAACTGAACCACTGAGCTGAAACATTGAGTCGCGCACTGAATCGAAACACAGCGGTGCAACACTCAGGACAGACTACGGAGCAAGTCGATGTTGATCAAAAACGCTCGCATCGTGACGCGAGACGAAGTATTTACCGGCATGCTACGCATCGAAGACGGGATGATTCGCGACGTCGAGCGTGGCACGACCTCGGCGCGCGAAGCGGAAGATTGGGAAGGCGACTATCTGTTGCCGGGTCTGATCGAACTGCACACGGACAACCTCGAGAAGCATCTGGTGCCGCGTCCGGGCGTGCAATGGAATACCGATGCCGCCTTCGTGATCCACGACGCGCAAGTGGCGGCGGCCGGCATCACCACGGTGTTCGATGCCCTCGCGATCGGTTCGCGCTCGAACGTAGGGCTGCGCGGCCGCGATATGCAAATGCAATGTGCCGCATCCCTCACGCGCTTCTCCGAGCGCAAGCTGCTGCGCGCCGAACACTTTCTGCATCTGCGCTGCGAAATCGCCACCGCCGACGTGGTCGAGTTGTTCGATTCGTTGTGCACGCATCCGTTGCTGCGGCTCGCCTCGGTAATGGATCACACGCCCGGCCAACGTCAATGGCACGACCGCGAACAATGGCGCCGCTTCCAGGAGCGCAACGGCAAGCTGACTGACGAACACGTGGCGACCGCCCTGGTCGAACTGTCCGTCGAACAGGAACGTTACGCCGACGCGCACCGCCGCGAGATCGTGGCACGCTGCAACCGGCTCGGCATTCCCGTGGCGAGCCATGACGACACGCTGATCGAACACGTCGAACAGGCCAAGGCCGAAGGTATCGTGCTGGCCGAATTTCCGACCACCCGCATCGCCGCCGAGGCGGCACGCGAGCATGGCATTTCGACCATCATGGGGGCGCCGAATATCGTGCGCGGCGGCTCGCATTCGGGCAACGTGTCGGCCCTCGAACTGGCGAAGGCGGACTTGCTCGATATCCTGTCCTCGGATTACGTGCCGTCCAGTTTGATGACGGCTGTGTTCGACCTGGTGAGCAAGGCCGGCTGGACCCTGCCGCGCGCCATGGCGACGGTTTCCGCCGAGCCGGCCCGCACGGCGGGGCTGCATGACCGCGGGGCGATCGAAGCGGGTTTGCGCGCGGACTTCGTGCGCGTCACGATGCTCGACGCGTTGCCGGTGCCGCGCGCGACGTATCGCGCCGGGGCACGGATCGTCTGACGATGTTGTCAGGCCTCGCTGGTGACGGGCAGCAGTGGTTCCACCGCGGCCCAGCGCGTCCAGCGTGGTGTCTGGTCAGGCGCTTCGACGCGCAAGGTGCGCGAGCCGTCGCCGAATACCAGGGATTCGATATTGAATGCGCTCCCCTCTTCAATGCCGGCGTCGCGCACGTGACCGGATTGGTAGGTGAAACTGAGATTGCCTTCGCGCAACAACTCGAGGTAGACGTCGAAGTCAGTCGTTGACGAACGTGTGGCCCAACGATTCAGGAGGGTGGCGGCGATTTCGGCGTCGTACATTCTGTACCTCTCTGGACATATGCCGTGCCCTGACTATAGCTGAAAAACACGCATTGTGCTGCAGCGCACCATTGTTGATCTTTACTGCCCTTTACATGACCGCTCGCGCCCCGCTCAGACCTGCTCCACGAATCTCCTGCGTCATTTGCGCGTACAACGAGGCGCCCCGCATCGGCACGGTGCTGGCCGTGGCCTGCGCGCATCCTTTGCTCGACGAAGTCATCGTGGTGGACGATGGTTCGACCGACGGCACCGCCGACGTGGTCGAGCGTTTCGCGTCGGCGCGGCTGATCCGGTGCGCCGAGAACCGCGGTAAAAGCGCCGCCATGGCAACCGGGATCGCCGCCGCGCGTGGCGAACTGTTGATGCTGCTCGATGCCGACCTGAAGGGTCTGACGGCCGAGAGCATCAGCGCGCTCGCCCTGCCTGTCCTGCAAGGCAGCGCGCAAGTGAGCATGAGCCTGCGCCAGAACAGCCTGCTGGCATTCCGCGCCATCGGCCTCGATTTCGTCTCCGGCGAGCGCGTGGTCAAAAAAGCGCTGCTAAGCGAAGTCCTGCAGGACGTTCACGGCTTGCCGCGCTTCGGGGTCGAAGTGTTCATGAACCGCCGCATCATCGCGCGCCGTCTGCCGATTGCGGTGACTCACTGGCCACGGGTCACGCAGGCTCGCAAAACCGAGAAACTCGGCTACTGGAAAGGCATGCGTGCGGAATGGCGCATGATCGCCGACCTCCTGAAGGCGGTCTATCCGCTCGCGCTGATTTCACAGACCTTTCAAATGCTTCGCTTACGCAGTGAGCAGGACTCACGCGCGAGTTTTGCGGCCCGCATGCGCAAAGTGCCCGATACCGATAGTCCGCGCTGAAGCGCTTACCGAAGCTGGCGAACGCCGTAAGCCGCACTGTGCCGCGCTGTGCCGTTCCAGCCCGGCCCTCGAGGTTTCAGTCGGCGGCCGACAGTGGGTTGCGCCCCCTCGTTGCCAGCGCAACGAAACCTGCCGCGCCCAGCGCCAGAGGGCTGTAAAGCGTCGCGAAACGCCACAACACCAGCGCCGTCGCGATGCCCGCGCGGGGCACCCAACTCGCGAATGCGGCAGCGAGAGCGATATCGCCGGTGCCACCACCCGCGGGCACGCCGGTCCACAACGCGGCATGCAGCACGACGGCCTGCACGGCCAGAACGAAACCCAACGGCAGGCGGTAACCGAGTTCGCGCAAGATAAACCAGAGTGCGCCGTAGCGCAGCAACCACTGCAGCGTCGTGAGCAGACACAACGCGGCAAGCCGCCACTTGGGTCCGGCGACCAGTTCCAGCCATTGCCGGCGAACGCTATGGAAAAACCGGCTCAATCTCGCGCGGCGCTCGTTGAGCCAATGAACGCGCCGGCCGGCGGCGTCCAGTGTCGCCGCCACGCGCCGGCGATTCATCCAGCAGACACCGACGAGGCATGCGGCTCCGGCCAGCACGCCGAACACAAGCGGCGCGCTCGCGCGCGGAATCACCTGCGTCAGCGGCCCGAAGGCAAACAGCAGGGACACCGGTACGGCGGTCGTGAAGAACGCGAGATCGAGCGCCTGATCCGCGCCGACAACCGTCGTCGCAAGCGACCAGGATGCGCCGGCGCGCTGCAGCAGGCCGATGTTGACGCCATAGCCCGCCGCGCCCAACGGAGAAGCCAGGAACGCGAAATCGGTAGCCAGCGTGATGGCAAACGTGCGCAGGAAACTGACCCGGAAGCCGAGCGCGGTCTGCATCAGATGCAGCTTGCCCGCTTTTGCCATCGCGCTGATCGCAGCACTCGCGGCAAGCGCGGCGAATACGTAGAGAGAGACGTTACGCAGCCCGGCGAACGCCGCGTGCGAATTGAGAACGAAAGGCGCGCCGACGGCGAGGCCGATACCGGCAAGCGCCACCAACACTGCCGCTTTACGCGTATGTGATCTGATCAACGAAGGCCTCAGCAAGTACAGCCTGGCCCCGCTTTCTCCGCACGATGCAGCATGCATGAGGCCGCGCCGTGCGTGAAATCGAGGCCGTCCGGGGGCCTCATGATAACCACGCGAAGCTGCGTTTTCGTGACTAGCGATCGGCGACTAGCGTTTGGCGGGCGGGCAGCAACTGCCCCCATCCGACCAGCACGTGCTGGATGCTGCGGGCGTAGGCGTCACGCTGCTTCGGGGACTCCGAGTGGTACGCGCCGATCGCGCGCCAGGTATTGCCGTATTTGACCATCTTCTGCTTCAGCAGCCACGCGGCCACGTAGACGTTCACACATGGATCGGTCAATGCGCGGTGCGGTACGCCCTCGCGCGCGAGGTCACCGAAATGAATCGAATTGATCTGCAACTGGCCGACGTCGATCGAACCGTTCGCGTTCTGGTGTATCGCGTCCGGGTCGCCCTTCGATTCGTACCATGCAACCGCGCGCAATATCCAGGGATTGACGCCCTGATAGGCTGCGGCCTCATTGAAGCAATCGTCGGCCGCGTAGGCCGCGCCGCACATCGACAGCCACGCTAGCGCGGCACAGAAGAGTTTCAAGGACACGATTCATCCTTCCGCTTGATAGCGGCAAAAGTGGCGAGCTCCACGCCGCGGGCGAATTACTTGGCCAACGCCAGATCGATTTGCCGTTGCACGGAGTCGAGGTACGTATGCGAAGCATCGGACACGACGAGCCGGACAGCCGGCAGCGGCGCTCCCTTGCGTTCCTGCGACTGGATCGGCGCACGCGACTTCTTTCGATGCGTCGTCGGCTTCACAGGCAAGTCATCATCGCTGCCGCTCGACGGCGGCAGCATCGCAAGCGTTGGTAACGGTGGATAAACCTTGTCCGCCGCCGGGGGAAACGTGGCAGGAAACGCGCCGGCCGACTGCAGATCCGTTCCCGGTGAGCCCGCAAAAGCAGGCGCGGCGAGCAGCGTGGCCACCGCCAGTAAGGTGATTCGAAGCATCGCGATGGCCTCCTTCATTGCACCGTCCTGATCGACACGCTATAGGGCTGACCCAGGCCAGCGGTTCGATTCTCAAAGCTCACCTTCGACATGCGTTGCGCAGGCACACCCTTCCATACCGCCTGGTTCAGGTACGCGAAATCCTGACCCAGCGCGGTGACCAGCACGACCGTGGACTGCTGTTGCGCGGCGGCCAGTGCGCCTGCCTTGGTCAGCACGGCGGTGAGTTGAGGGTCATGCGCCCCGAGCGCATCCGGCGGAATCTCGAAGCTGATGACTTCGTTGGGCGCCTTGTCCGTGTGCGCGGCATTCTGCGCAGGCATCTGTGCGCACCCGGCCAGCGCGAGAACGGCTACCAAAAACCACACCTGTCGCTTCACACCCGTCTCCAGTCAATCCCGTTGCTGTAACGATGTTTTCGGCAAACCCACATCAAAAGTTGATAGGCCGAAAACGCATTGGCGCAAATCAGACAGAGTTACCTCAAGATCGGCGCAAACGATTGCGCCAGCGCTCGACGAAGCACCGATCGAGGCAAACTTCCCTCGGGCTTTGCCACTGAAATCGTCTGATGATTGGGGGCTGGAGACGCCGCGAGACGGGGCTCCGCGGGTTATGCGTGCATGAAATTGGCTGGCGCAGCGGGGGGCTACGCCTAGGGCCGTAATAGGGCCGTAATATGGCCGTAAGCGAGCAAGCCGGCGGCCTACCCGCACATCGGCCTAAGTCGACAGCGGCACGCGCTCCGGTTCATCCGCGTCGAACCACGCCGGATTGCGCTCCGCAATCGGACCAAGCGACATCAGAATCTCGCGCAGGTGACTGCGCATCGCTTCTTCAGCCGCGCTCGGGTCGTGCGCGCGCAGGCCGGCCAGAATCTTCGCGTGCTGCTTGATCAGCAGATCGAGCGGTGACACGTCGGGCAAGCTCAGGTAGCGCACCCGGTCCATCTGCGCCTTGATGTCCTGAATCGTTTCCCATGCCGCCGTGCAATCGATCGCCTGGGCGATCGCGTAATGAAACGCCTCGTCGAGCGCGAGGAAGGCGGCGGTGTCGTTCGATTTCGCCGCAAGCTTCTGGTCGCGAAGGTTGTCGGCCAGTGCCTGCAACTGCTCGTCCGTGATCGACACGGCTGCCTTCTTCACCACCGCCGTCTCGATCGCTTCGCGAATGAAACGCCCTTCCCGCACCTGGCGCGGCGAAATGCGCTTCACGAAAGTGCCGCGCTGCGGCAATACCTGAAGCACACCTGCTTCCACCAATTTGATGAACGCCTCCCGCACCGGTTGCCGCGACACCTGAAACATGTCGGACACTTCCTTCTCCGAGAGCGGCGTGCCCGGCACGAGTTGACCGACGAAAATTGCCTGACGCAGCGCACGGAAAATCTGCTTGCCGATCGGCTCATGCGAGTCGAACGAGACGCTGGCGGTCAGATCCGGCAGTTCGACACGCGCGCCGGCCTGCACGCTCGCGCGACGCCTTGTGCGGGACGCAAGCGAGGCATCGGAGGAGAAAGAAGACGCGTTGGCGTGGAGGTTCTTGGTCGGCATCGGGTAAAGCAGCGGATAGCAACGAATGAATAGCGACAGAGACGGCGCACACCATGAATACCCACCAGGATATCCACTAAAGTGTGTCGCACCATACTACCATGCACGTTTCATGTTTAAGGCACTCGCTCGCGGCTCGCGAATCCACACCAGCGAACACAGCGCGCCGAGCACGGCAATCGCCCCTGCCAGCACGAACGCACTAGCGTAGTTACCGTGCGTCGCTTCGACGATGAAGCCCGTCACCGCGGGTCCGATCACGCCGGCCAGATTCGCCAGCAAGTGCACAAAACCGCCCGCGCCGCCGACGTGTTCGCGCGGCACGGTGTCCTGAATCACGGCCCAATACACTGCGCCCGTCACATACAGGAAGAAGATCGACACCGACATCAGCGCGACCGCCCCCTGAGTACTGGCGACACGCCCGGCCAACGCGACACACACCGCCGCCGCGCCCAGACAAGTACTCAGCACGATCTTGCGCGACAGCAGCGGCTTACCGGTCAGGCGCAAGATGAAGTCCGAGATGAAGCCGCCCGCCGCGAGCCCGATACTGCCGAGCAGCCACGGAATCACCGTGGCGAAACTCATGTCGCGCAGGCTCAGGTGATGCGCTTCGGTCAGATACGTCGGGAACCACGACAGGAAGAAAAACAGCACGTAGTTGTATGAGAAGAACGCGAAGGCCGTCGCAAGAATGATCGGCTTCTTCAGGAAGTGCCGCAGGCCGAGCCGCTCGCCGTCGGCCGAATGCGCGATCGCATGTTCGTCCGCCTGACCGGCACGGATGAGTTCGATCTCATCAGGCGTGACGCGCGAATTTTCATGCGGGTGTTCGGTGGTCGTTGCCGCCCACAATACAAGCCACAAGAGTCCCAGCATCATGATCGCGACGAAGGCCCAGCGCCAGCCGAACTGCACCGCCATGAAGCCGACCACCGGCCCCGCCAGCGCGCCGCCGAGCGGTGTGCCCGAACTGATCACGCCAATCGCGCTCGCGACTTCCTTGCGTGGGAACCAGTTATTGACCATCTTGCTGTTCGACGAACTGAACGGACCTTCGCCCATGCCGAACAGCACACGCAGCACGATCAGAGAACCGATGCCGGTGGCCAGCGCGGTCGCACCGCAGAACACCGACCACACGCCCATCGCGGTGCCGAACACGCGTTTCGCGCCGACCTTATCTGACAACACGCCGCCGACAAAATTGAACAGCGCATAGCCGATGAAAAAGCTGCTGAACACGATACCCATCTGCGCATGCGAGAAATGCAGGTCTTTCTGGATCAGCGGTGCGGCAATCGACAGCGCCGCGCGGTCGAGATAGTTAATGACGCCGGCCAGAAACAATAGCGCGACAACAAACCAGCGTTGACTCTTGATCATCAGGTGTCTCCTTCGGGTCGCCTCTTGGTGGGCGTTTTGAATAGCTTAAGTAGCTTGATTGGCCTGGCAAGGCGCTGCGGTCATGTGCAATGCTTCAGGCCACGTTCGATGCTCAATCGAAGTTCAGATGCACCTTCATCGACTGCGAGCGGTCGAGCGCCACTTCGAACGCACGGTTCGCTTCACTCATCGCGAATGCATGCGTCATGAGCGGTCGCAAATCGACTTTGCCGGAGGCGATTTCATCGGCAGCGATGGCGTATTCACCGGTGAAGCGGAACGAGCCTTGATAGCGGAGTTCCTTCGACATCACCAGGTTCGCTGCCACCGGCGACTGGCCGGCCGGCAGATTGCCCACCTGAATCACCGTACCGCCGGCTCGTGCCGCACGCAGCGCAGTATCGAGTCCGGCGGGACTGCCCGATGCCTCGATGACCACGTCGAACGTGCCGCGTTGCGCGGACCATTGATCGATCGTGGCGCTGTCTGTCGCGTTCACGATCTGATCCGCACCGAGTTGCTGCGCAACCTGCAACGCCCGATCCGAAAGATCCAGCGCGACCACGCGATGAGCACCGGCGCGGCGCGCCACGCTCAGCAGAATGCAACCGATCGGCCCGCAACCCACCAGCAAGACATTCGCGCCAACGAGCGAACCCGCCTGCTTCACTGCATGCAACGCGACGGCAAGCGGCTCGGCCATCGACGCCTGCGCAAAATCGACGCCATCCGGCACAGGTACGCATTGCCGCGCCGCGACGACGATGTATTGACGGAACATGCCCTGCGTATGCGGGAACGTCGATGCACTGCCCATGAAGCGCATGTTCAGACAATGATTCGGCATCCCGCCGATGCAAAAGCGGCACGTCCCACAGGCAAGTCCAGGATTGACGGCAACACGCTGTCCGGGTGTCAGACGACTCTCCGCGCTCACGCCCTCGCCGAGCGAATCGATCTCGCCGGCCACTTCATGTCCGAGCACGAACGGCTCGCGTACCGCGAAATCGCCGCTCTTGCCTTTGAAGTAGTACGACAGATCGGAGCCGCAAATACCGCCGGCGCGCACGCGTACTCGCACCTGGCCGGGGCCGGGTACGGGCGGCTCGACTTCGTCGATGCGGATCAGTTTGGGTTCGTGAAGCACGGCTGCGAGCATGAAGGACTCCGGTATGCCATAGGTTTCGCGCTCAGTGCCGCGCGAAAGAAGATGAAGAAGCGAAATCAGCTCACCAGTTCCACAGCGTCCCGTCTTCGAGACGCGCGACCGGCAGATACGCGGGGTCGTAGGGATACCGCGCGGCCGCTGCTTCGTCGATATCGACACCATGGCCCGGCGCTTCGCCGGGATGCATCATGCCGCGCTCGAAGCGCCATCCATGCGGGAATACGTCAAGCGCCTCGGGTGGAAAGCCCATGTATTCCTGCACGCCGAAATTCGGCACCCACAGATCGAAATGCAGCGCCGCGCCCATGCACACTGGAGACAGATCCGACGGCCCATGACAACCGGTTCGCACCTGGTACAGCGAAGCGAAATCTGCAATGCGCCGCAGATGCGTAATGCCACCCGCGTGCGTCAACGTCGCGCGGATATAGTCGATCAATTGCTCCTCGATCAACTGTTTGCAATCCCAGATGCTATTGAAAACTTCACCGACGGCGATCGGCGTGACCGTATGTTCGCGAATCAGCCGGAAGCCGGCCTGGTTTTCCGCGGGCGTTGGGTCTTCCATCCAGAACAGGCGATACGGCTCGACCGCTTTGCCAAGACGCGCGGCCTCGATCGGCGTCAAACGGTGATGGACGTCATGCAGCAAATGCGTATCGAAGCCGAATTTGTCGCGCACCGCTTCAAAGAGCTTGGGTACGAAGTCGAGATACTTTTCCGACGACCAACTCTGCTCCTCCACCGCGCCCTTGGTGGCCGGCTCGTACATGCCACTGCCTTTCGACACGCCATACACCGAGCGCATATTCGGCACACCGCATTGAATGCGAATGGCCTGATAGCCGGCTTCGATGTGTTCCGCGTAACGGTCGAGCGCTTCGGGAATGTCGCGGCCGGTGGCGTGGCCGTACACCATCACGCCTTCTCGCGAGGCGCCGCCGAGCAGCTTATATAAAGGCATGCCCGTTACCTTGCCGAGAATGTCCCACAGCGCCATATCCACCGCGGCGATCGCCGTCATCGTGACGGGGCCGCGGCGCCAGTACGCGCCTTTGTAGAGGTACTGCCAGGTGTCTTCGATACGGCCGGGATCGCGGCCGATCAGCAACGGGCACACGTGGTCTTTCAGATACGAAGCGACCGCCAGTTCGCGGCCGTTCAGTGTTGCATCGCCGATGCCGTGTACGCCTTCGTCCGTGACGATTTTCAATGTGACGAAATTACGGCCCGGGCACGTGACGATCACGTCGGCGCGAACGATCTTCATGACATCTTCCTTGCAGAGGCGAGTCGCGAACCGTGCACAACGGCGGCATGCGACTGGCTGTTTTTCATGTCGATTTTGAGTGCCGGTTGAAGTGGAAAATCGCACTCGTCAACCTGTCTCAAATCGTTTGAACGATGCTACCATACAAGTATAGCGACACGTCAAATCAGGGTTTTCCCGTTGAACGGCGTCGGTCTGAAGCCTTTCCGCACCTGGAATTCGTCACATGATTTCTGTAGCCACCCTGCCTCGCCTCGTCCGCCAAGCGTTGCCCACGCTGCAAACACATCTGCTCTCACCGCAATGGCGGGAGCCGCGCATCGGCATCGTTCATCTGGGGATCGGCAACTTCCATCGCGCGCATCAAGCCCTCTACACGGAGGAGGCCATGCTTGCCGCGGGCGGCGACTGGGGTATTTGCGGCGTCACGCTGCAAGGCGATGTCGGCAAGCGCGACGCGCTGATGGAGCAGCAAGGTTTGTATAGCGTGGTTGAACGCGGGCCGCATGGCGCCAAGGTGACGGTCGTGCGTGCGCTGCGCGAAGTGCTGGCCATGCCGCACGATCGCGTCGCCCTGTTCGCGCGCCTCGCGGATCCGCTGGTTCAGATCGTCTCGCTGACCGTCACGGAAAAAGGCTACTGCCGCGACCCGAAAACCGGCGAGGTCGCGCTGGACGATCCCGCCGTTGCACACGATCTGGCCAACCCGCTCGAACCGCGCACGGTGCCAGGCATCCTCGTCGCGGCATTGCGCGAGCGGCGCGACGGTGCGCACGGCAAACCGTTCACGGTGCTCTCGTGCGACAACCTTTCCCATAACGGCGCCGCGCTGCGCCAGGTGGTCTGTTCGTTCGCGCGGCAACGCGATCCCGAGCTGGCCGACTGGATCGCCGCCCACGTTGCGTTTCCATCGACGATGGTCGACCGTATCGTGCCGGCCACCACGGATGCCGAACGCATCACCGTAGCCCACGCAATCGTTTATGCGGATGCCGCACCGGTGCCATGCGAGCCGTTCCGGCAATGGGTCATTGAAGATCGTTTTGCCGGGGGACGTCCCGCATGGGACGCAGTCGGCGCGCAACTCGTCGAGGACGTCACGCCCTTCGAACTGGCGAAGCTGCGCATGCTGAACGGCACGCACTCGACGCTGGCCTATCTGTCGATGCTCGGCGGCTTCGAGACGATCGATGCAGCGATCTCTCACCCCGCCATGCGCAATCTCATCCACGCGATGATGACGGAAGAAATCGCGCCGACGCTAACCATGCCCGCATCATTCGACCTGGCCGCCTATCGGGACGCACTGCTCGAGCGCTACGCGAATCCGGCGCTGAAACATCGCTGCGCGCAGATCGCGATGGATGGCAGCCAGAAGATTCCACCGCGCCTGCTCGCCACGATTGCGGCGCGGATCGGCGCGGGTCAACCGTTCACGCGTCTCGCGCTGGCGATAGCGGCCTGGATGATATTTTTGCGCGGCCACGCGGACAACGGCACGCGTTACGAAATCAGCGATCCGCTGGCCAGCAGATTGAAGACGCTCGCGGCATCCGCGCAAGGTGAGCCGCAGGCGCTGATGGACGCGCTACTGACTGTGCGTGAGGTGTTTCCGGAAGATCTGGCCGCCCTTCCCGAGTTCAGGAAAGCGCTTCGACACGCATTGCAGTTGCTTCACGAAAATGGCGCGCAAGGGGCCATTGCGGCATTGCAATGAAATTCGGCGTGTCAGGCGGTCGGCTCCGCCTCACGGCCTTGCGTTGCGCCTTCGCTCGCCTGCTCCTGTTCCTGTTCCCGTTTACGCGCCGCCAGCACATCCTGGTAGCGCAGATAGCCACACCGTCCACCCGCTTTGGCCGCATACATCGCCGCGTCGGCGTGGAGCAGCAGCTCCTCCACCGTGGCGCTATCGTCCGGAAACTGGCTGATGCCGATGCTCGCGCCCACCGTCATGCTTTGTCCGTCGATCAGCAGTTCTTCGTTCAACGCCCCCATGATGCGCGAGGCAATCCCCGGTGCGGCCTCCGTGGAGCGCGGCCCCTCGACCAACACGATGAACTCATCGCCGCCGAGGCGCGCGGCGACATCCGCGCTGCAAAGCACCTGCTTCAGCCGCTGCGCCACCGCGGCGAGCACCTTGTCACCAATCGAATGGCCGAACTGGTCGTTGATCTGCTTGAAGCGGTCGAGGTCGACGAACAGCACGGCAAGCCCTTCCTGACGCCGTGTCGCTTCCCCGATCGCCGCCTCGAGCTTCTGCATGAACAACATGCGGTTCGGCAGGCCGGTCAACCCGTCGTGCGTGGCGAGATGCACGAGCTCACGTTGCTTGTTATGCAGCACATCCATTTGCGACTTGATTTCCCGGCGCAGACGATCGAAGCAGCGCGCGAGTATGCCGATCTCGTCGGTACGTTTGAGCGGCAGCGTTTCCATCGCGTGCTCGGCGAACAGATGCGTCGCCGCATACGCGAGAATGTGCAAAGGCTTGGTCAGGGCGCGCGCAAACAGAATCGCGAGGAACAGCGCCAGCACGCTGAAGATCAACACCATGCGAATGATTCTGTTACCCAGTTGGGTGGCGCCGGACAATACATCCTCGAGCGGCTTGGCGAGGCCGATCACGACAAAACGGTTGCCTTCGGATGCGCCGAACGGTCTGCGCACGAAAGCAAGCACCTGACCGGCCGCCTGCCTCGGCCGCTCGAGACCGTCCAGCAGAACTTCGCTTTCTGACAGATCGAAGAGCGGCCTCGTAGCGGAAAAGCTGTCCTGCATCAGAACGCGGCGGCCCTTGTCGAAGCCGAACGTTTTCGAGGCATCCGGATGGACCAGGAAATCGCCCCATTCGTTGGCGAGATAGACCTGATAGTCGCTCGGCAAATCGCTCTGCAAACGGTTGAACAGTCCGGCCAGATCGATATCGATAATCACGACGCCCACGACTGCGCCACTCGCGTCCGCCACAGGTGTGCCGAGCCGCAGTGTCGGTTTGCCCTCGGCGGCATGCGCGCCGTACTCGTGGTTCACCGCGATCGGCGAGGTGTAAATGCGTCCGGGCGAGAACGCCAGTGTGTCGAACACATACGCAAACTGGCCTTTTTCCTGCAGGTTGTTCCCCTCGACCCGCACGAGGCCGTCGGCATCGCGGTCGAAACGGATCAGCTCGAGTCCGAAGTGCTTGCGAGTAATGAAACGAATCTGCAGGTACTCGGGGTGGTGAACCATGAAGCTGGCATACACCTGCGCCAGTTGTTCGCGCGGCGCATTCGCGCCAACGCCGTCGTCGGTCTGCGCGACGTCCGCCAAAGACGGCAAGCTCGCGAGCACCAGCGCGTCTGCGGCAACATCGTCGATCGCCACGGAAAAGCGCTGGCCCAACAGCTCCGTTGAAGTCAGCAGGCTGTGTCCGGCTTCGTTCACGAGCATCGTACGGTTGGCACGATACGTGTAATAACCGGTCGCACCGGACGCGAGCACGCCAATGCACGCAAGCAGAATCGATAACTTGAAGGTCAAGCCGGGGCGCATCATCAAAAACGCTCCGACCTGTCGCCCGACACGATTCTGCTCCACAGGTCTTCGCGCCGTTGAATATCTTCCACCGGGCCGATCCAGACGATATGCGCCTTGTCGCTATTCTCCGCCGGCGCCGTCAACGTGTTGGCGAGCCCCTGGCGTTGCGTCAGCAACGCACTGACGTCCGGTTCGAGCATGTAGTTGATCCACGCAAGCGCGAGCGGGCGATCCTTGGCGGAACGCGTCATCGACCAGCAGTCCAGCCAGGCGAGCACCCCTTCGTCGGGAATCACGTAGCCCACGTCGGCGCCGGCGCGGCGCAACGATTCAACCTGCTGGGTGCCGTAGTTACCGAACATCAAGGCAACTTTATGCTGGATGAAGAACGCGGTCGCTTCTTCGGGCAGCGTGTAATAGGTCAGCAGGTTGCGGCGCAGATCGACGAGCTTGTGAGCGATCACGCGCATCTGCGTGGCGTCGAGCTGGAAGGGATGGGGATAGCCCAGCGCCAACGCGGTGAACGAGAAATTATGCTGGGCGCTATTGAAGTCGAGAACCTTGCCGCGATAGCGCGGGTTCCACAATTCGCGCATCGAGCGCGGCGCAACGGCGATCTGCTTGCGGTCATAGATCAGCCCCATCGACGAGTACGTGAATGGAATGGCGTACACATTGCCTGCCGAGGTCAGCCCTTCGATCGACGACAGCGCCCGAAACCGCGGCAACTGTTTTTTCGTATTCGGCAAACTGGCCAGATCGAGCGGCGCCAGCAGATTCGCGCGGGTATAGCGCTCGATTTCAGCAGTATTCGCAGCGAGCACATCGAACTGCGGCGTGCCCTGAGCATGCATCTGCGCCCATAGCGCCTCGTCGGAATCGACCAGCGTGACTTCGACCTTCGCGTTGTAGCGCGCCTCGAAAGTCTTGACGACGTCGGCGTCCGCATAACCGGGCCATGCCAGTACACGCAGAACGTTGTCGGCGGCCACGACGGGTGCTGAAGACAAAAGGCTACAGCAGAAAGCGGCGTTTATCAGTAATGTCAAAAACCCGGAAAACCCGCGGCCGCGCAGTGACTTCACGCGTGCCGCTGCGACTGCAGTTCGGCTCCGGCGCGATGGTTTGAAACAGCGCATTTCGTCTGCCATCGAAATCGTGTGCATATACAACCGCTTAGCAGAAGGTCATTAAGACGAACGCAAACAGGCGCGCGGTATTTAATCGCGGGCGTAGTGCTCGATGACTTTGTTCAGACAGATACCGATATGATCGTACGCTGCAACGGCAGCCGTTCGGAGCGTTGATCATAGCGCCAAGCAATGCATTTTTGGTTCCGGCCCCGCCTCAATCGAGAAAAAACAATCGGTCAGGTGTGATTTAACAAATACGCTCATCTGTATTTAACGGTTGTTCAAGCGAAATCTTTAACTCGCCGACAGGCAATTGAAACAATCGCGGGCGCCGTAATAGTCTGCAATAAGTGCTGGTAATAGCGCCATTCTGAATACTGGTTTTGCCGGTACAACGCGTCTTGCGAAGTACGCCGGCAACGCGCCGTGGTTAGCCAACTTCATTACGGCTTCGTTACACGACAACAGGTAGCATCCCAAGGCCATGCAAGACGCATGGCGGCGCCGTCGAATCTCCACCACATTCAGGCTTTAGAAGCTATTCCCGAACGCTATCCGGTGTTTCACTAACTACCCTATCTTTTTGAACTGATAAGCTTGGCGCGCGCTGCTGGCCGCCCCGGCCGGCAGCTTCAACCCAAGCCTGGTCGTGAGTCGCGCCGGGCGTCCCGCAGCGGCACAACCGCATACGGGAGTATTCGAACTACACCGAGGAGTTAAACAGTGAAAAAACTGCTAGCGGCTTTGACGGTTGCTCTGCTTGCAACCGTCTCGATTGGCGCACACGCTAAAGATTGGTCGACAATCCGTTTCGGCGTTGACGCCAGCTACCCCCCGTTTGAGTCCAAGGGCTCGGACGGCAAGCTCGCGGGCTTCGACATCGACCTCGGCAATGAAATCTGCGCGCGCCTGAAGGCCAAGTGCGTGTGGGTCGAAAACGACTTCGACGGCATGATCCCGGCCCTGAAGGCGAAGAAGTTCGACGGCGTGCTGTCGTCGATGTCCATGACGCCGCAACGCGCTGAACAGATCGCCTTCTCGTCGAAGCTGTTCAACACGCCGACGCGCCTCGTCGCGAAGAAGGGTTCGGGCATCCTGCCGACCGCCGATTCGCTCAAGGGCAAGACGGTTGGTGTCGAGCAAGGCACGATCCAGGAAACCTACGCGAAGACGTACTGGGAAGCGAAGGGCGCGAAGGTCGTGCCGTATCAGAACCAGGACCAGGTCTATGCCGACTTGCTGTCGGGCCGTCTGGACGCAGCGCTGCAAGACGCGGTGCAAGCTGACATCGGCTTCCTGAAGACGCCGCGCGGCGCGGGCTTCGAATTCGTCGGCAAGGACCTCGACGATCCGAAGATCCTCGGCAACGGCGCAGGCATCGGCATGCGCAAGGAAGACACCGATCTGAAGGCGAAGGTCGACAAGGCGATTGCCGACATCATCAAGGACGGTACGTACAAGAAGCTCGAGAAGAAGTACTTCGACTTCGACGTGTACGGCGGCTAAGCCAGCCACGCGCGCCTGACGGCGCGCTTGCCAGCTCGCAAAAACCGGGCTCCGCATCACGCGGAGCCCGTTTCGTTTGCGGGACCGCTTTGCCGCGCCGCCTGGACTGCGATCGAAGCTGACCGGCCGGCCCGCGCGCCGTGCGCTCCGGGCCGCGCCGCATAAGACCACGCACCGCGTCATATCGGCTAAGATCGTGCGCTAGAGGCGCTGCGAACCCGCCCGCCAATGACCGACCTTTAGACACCCTTTCCCTTTGTAATCAACGACATAGCGCGGCACGCCCCAGATGCCCGCGGATTTGAAAACCATGCAAACCCAAACCCATCCGCTGATTGCCCCGACGCTCGGCACCGCCCGTAATCTGACGAGTTTTCACTATGGTCCTGGCGGCGGGCAGAAGATTTACATCCAGTCGTCGCTGCATGCCGACGAGTTGCCGGGCATGCTGGTTTCGTGGGCGTTGCGCCGCAAGCTCGCCGCGCTGGAAGCTGCCGGCAAGGTGCGCGGCGAAGTCGTGATCGTGCCGGTGGCCAATCCGATCGGCCTGAATCAGCACTTTCTCGGCCATCTGACGGGCCGCTTCGAGACCAACAGCGCGCAGAACTTCAACCGCAATTTCTACGAGCTGTCGGCGCTGATTCAGCCCGGCATCGAAGCGCGGCTGACCGACAACATCGACGCCAATCGCACGGCGATCCGCGCGGCGATGCGTGAAGCGCTCGACGCGCAGAAGCCAGAAACCGAACTCGAATCGCAACGTCTGGCGCTGCAAAAGCTCTCGTATGACGCCGATGTCGTGCTCGATCTGCACTGCGACTGGGAAGCCGCGATGCACCTCTACACGAACCCGGACCTGTGGCCGGAAGTCGAGCCGCTCGCCTGCTATCTGGACGCCAAGGCCTCGCTGCTGGCGCTGAATTCGGTGGGCAATCCGTTTGACGAAATCCACAGCTTCTGCTGGTCGGATCTGCGCGGCCGCTACGGCGAGCGTTTTCCGATTCCGAACGGCTCGGTCTCGGTCACGATCGAACTGCGCGGTCAACGCGAAGTGTCGTACGAGTACGCGGAGCGTGACGCTCAGGCGATCATCGAGTACCTGACCTCGCGTGGCGTGATCGACGGCACACCGGCGCCGCTGCCGGCGCTCGAATTCGCCGCCACGCCTCTGGCCGGCGCCGAGCCGATCGTCGCGCCGATCAGCGGTGTGCTCGTGTATCGCTGTGAAGTCGGTACCTGGGTCGATGTCGGCCATGAGATCGCCGATATCGTCGATCCGTTGACCGATCGTGTCGTCACGCTGAAGAGCACCGTAGCCGGCGTGCTATATGCGCGACATTTGACGCGCTTCGCGACGGCCGGGCTGGAATTCGCGCGCATTGCCGGAGCGAAGGCGTTCAGAAGCGGGTCGTTGTTGAGCAACTGAGGAACAACTGAAGCCGCGCCTTCCCAAGATTTATCTGCGGAAGCTGTGTCTGCCAAGCAAAACGCCCGCTATTTCCGCGGGTGTTTTGCGTTTACGGGTCTGTTGCGAAAGAGCGGAGTGCTCAAAGGCGGCCGGAAAGCCGCCTATAAAAGCGCTCAGAAAGCCGGAATGATCGCGCCTTTGAACTGCGTGTCGATGTACTTGCGCACTTCATCCGAATCGTACGCCGCGACCAGCTTCTTGACCCACGGCTTGTCGCGATCCTGCGCGCGCACGGCGATCAGATTCGCGTACGGACCTTTGAGGTCCTCGATCGCGATCGCGTCTTTCGTCGGCTGCAAGCCGGCCTTCACCGCGTAGTCCGTGTTGATCGACGCTGCGTCGAGGTCGTCGAGCGAGCGCGGCAATTGCGCGGCGTCGAGCTCCACCAGCTTGATCTTCTTCGGATTCTCGGCGACGTCGAGCGGCGTTGCGTTGACACCGTTCGTGCCGACGCCCGGCTTCAGCTTGATCACGCCGTACTTCTGCAACAGCAGCAGCGCGCGGTTGCCATTCGACGGATCGTTCTGGATGCCGACCTTCGCGCCTTCCGGCAAGTCCTTCAGCGACTTGAGTTTCTTCGAATAGAAGCCCATCGGCGAAACGTAGGTCAGGCCGACGTTGACGATCTTGTAGCCACGCTGCTTGATCTGGCTATCGAGAAACGGCTGGTGCTGGAAACCGTTGGCGTCGAGGTCGCCGGAGTCGAGCGCCGCGTTCGGCTGCACGTAGTCGTTGAATTCGATGACCTTCACATTCAGCCCTTCGCGCGCCGCCACCTTGGTCACGACCGACCAGATCTGTGCGTCCGGGCCGCTCATCGTGCCGATCTTCAGTTGTTTGTCATCAGCGTGCGCAAACGTTGCCGTAAGCGAAACGGCGGCGATAGCGAGCAGATTCTGGATGATTTTGCGGCGTTGCATGCGTTTCCCCACAAGCGATTTTGATTGGTAGGTGCGAATCCTCGCATGCCCCCGATGCACCCGAAAACCAATCGTTTTTCACACGCTTATACGCACGATCTGGAAAAAGCTTATGAGCGGCGTGCCTTGCTTGATTTCAACTGGCAACGCTATGTGAGTGTCGCGCCGGCGCGACAGATTACAAAAATAAGCAAAGCTGTCACATACCTTACTCTGCGTTCCCTTAAATTGCGGGCCATCGCACGACCTTACCAAAGAGTACGGCGTGGTGATCGCTTAATTTTTAATCGGAGAAAGTCTTGAACAAGAAAGTATTGGCCGCCGCTACGCTCGCCGTCTTCGCCACCGCCGCACACGCACAAAGCAGCGTCACGCTGTATGGCTTGATCGATGCCGGTTTCACCTATGTCAACCATGCTGGTCCTCAAGGCCAGAAGCTCTATCAATACGGCGACGGTGTCGCCCAAGCCAGCCGTTGGGGCCTGCGCGGTTCTGAAGACCTCGGCAATGGCCTGAAGGCGCTGTTCACGTTGGAAAACGGCTTTAACTCCGGCACCGGCGCGCTCGGCCAGGGCAGCTCGCTGTTCGGCCGTCAGGCATACGTCGGTCTGTCGCAGAACGGCATCGGCACGCTCACGTTCGGTCGCCAATACTCGTTCTCGACCGACTTTCTGGGTGGCGTGTACACCAACGGCAGCCAGACCGTCGCTGGTAACTACGGCTATCACATCAACGATGTCGACCAGCTCACGTCGAGCCGCGTCAGCAACGCGGTCAAGTTCACCAGCGCGAACTTCGCGGGCCTGACCTTCGGCGGCATGTACGGCTTCTCGAACCAGGCTGGTGCATTTGCTGGCGCGCCGGGCGCAAGCGGTTCATCGTCGGTTTACAGCTTTGGCGTGAACTATGCGAACGGCCCGTTCGGCATCGGCGCTGCGTACACGGACATCCGCTACCCGGGTTCGGCATCGCCGACCACCTTCTCGACGACGCTCGCAAACTCGGCAATCAGCGGTACGGCTAAGGACCTGTCCACGGTCGGCGTTGGCACCAAGTACTCGATCGGCGCGGCAACGATGTGGGCTCTCTGGACGCACACGAACATCGAGCAGATCACCGGTCACATGACGACGTTCAACGCGTACGAAGCAGGCGGCAAGTACGCATTCACGCCGGCACTGACGGGCGCGCTGGGCTACACGTACATGCAGTCGAAGGACCAGACCAACGGTCACTGGAATCAGATCGACGCCAGCGTCGACTACGCACTGAGCAAGCGCACCGACGTGTACCTGCTGGGCGTCTATCAGGCTGCTGCGGGCAAGACGTCGAAGAATACCGGTCTGCAAGCGCAGATCGGCTCCAGCACGAGCAGCTTCCTGCCGGTGGCAGGCGCAAGCACGCAACTGGCAGTTCGCGCAGGCCTGCGTCACAAGTTCTAAGCGAGTTTTGCCTTGTCGGTGAGGAGCGCGAGTTCCTTGCTGTCCCCGAGGTTCTGGAAAACGCCCTGCGGGGCGTTTTTCTTTTAAGGCGGCGGTTTTTCAGGCCCCCGCGTTGATCTAAAGATGTCTTGCGCCACCCCGCCACTTCCAGCGCTGCCGCCGCATCCACGCCAGACTGCCCGCATGACAAAGCCGCTGCGGCGCCGGCGGCTTCGCTTCGAGCGTCTCATCAACTATCGAGTCAGTCTCGACGGAACGCGTCCCATACCGTTTTGTGGACTAAAGGTCTGCACCGGACGACCAGGCGCTGGGGTAACAGCATTGGTGGGCGTGTTGCGCAGCCCCGGTGCAAGATAGACGAATTTCCACCCGCCGTAAGTCTGCTCCGTCTCGAAGTCTGCATATCGCCGCGGAAACTCCGCGCGCTTGATCGTCGGCGCCTCCGAGCTGCTGTACACGCCATAAAAGCGATCGCCCTGCCGCAAGAAGAGCCAATCGGTCTTGCCAGTGATCGGATCCGGGTATGCCTGACGCAGATGATGCATCGGAACCGGAAAGCGCGCGTCGTCCAGCAGATCGTCGACCGACGCCGGATAGACGCGGCCGACGCGGTAATACCGCACAATCGCCTGCCGGTACTGGTCACCGACGAATAACAGTTGCTTCTCCTGCTCGCGCCGCCGTTCCAACGACCAGACGTCGAGCGCACCCGCCAACGCGATCGACATCAGCGTCAGCGCGATCAATAGCGCCAGCAGCACGAGCCCACGCTGGCGCACGGCGCGAGGCCTGGTTCGGCGCCACGCAGCCCGCTTCGATGCCGACGGAATACGCGCGCCGCCTCGCACTGAGAAAGCGCCGCGACTCACTTGCCTGCTCCTGCTGGATCGGCTGGCGTGCCCTGCGGACTACTCGCCGGCACGACGTCGTACACACCCGTCTTGGTTTCATCGGGCGAGGCGATCACCGCCCACTTGTCGTCGCCGTTGACCGGATCGGTTGGAACCGCCCGCAGATAGTGCTTCGTCACCAGTTCATCGAGCGTATCCGGGTACTGGCCGTTGTCGCCGTAGTATTTATCGATCGCATCGCGCATCACCGCGACGTTCTGCTGCCGGACCTGCTCCTTGCCGCGTTCGATGCTGTGCATATAGCGCGGCAGCGCGATCGTCAGAAGCAGGCCAATGATCGCCATCACGACAACCAGTTCGATCAGCGTAAAACCGCGGGATCTGCGCGTATAAGCGGGTTTCATGATGCACCGTCACCATTGTTTGTACGGCACGCCGTTGATGCCGGCGCGATCGGATTTCGACGACACGTCGAACACATCCTTGCCGGCCTGATCGTTTCCCGACGGCGCATCGGCACCGGCCTGATCCGGCGGCACCCCATAGGACCGCACGTTCCAGGTGTCTTCCGCGGCCGTTTCCGGATCGCCGGAAAAAAACGGATCCCGTGGCACGTGGCGAAGGAACATCAACAGACTGCCTTTCGGATCCTTCGCATTGGGTACGCCTGTCACGAGTACGGTCAGCGACGCCGGATAGCCGGACGCCTCTGCCTCCTTGTCGATCAACCCCGCGTCGCTCGAATCCTTGTAGGCGTCGAGTGCCGTGCGAATCTCGCGCAACGCGGCGCTCAACTGCTGTTCCTTCTGACGCTGCACGATCAGTTCGGAGAACGGCATGATCGCGAGCGCCAGGATGGACACGAGCGCGAGCGTGATCACCAGCTCGATCAACGTGAACCCACGCTGATCGAGCCGGCTTGCGCTACCCGAGTGGACCGTGTTCTTCGGCATGGCCACGCCTCAATACCCGTTTTGAATCGAGCGAAGCGGGTTCTCGGTCGGCATGTCACCCGGCGGCATCTGCAGGATCGACGGAGGGGGCGTGGGTGCCGGTGCGGGTGCCGCCGGGGCAGGCGCGGGCGGCTGGGTGACCGCCGGCGCCGCATTCGCCCCAGCGCCCGGCTCGGCCTCGCCTCCCGCCTGCTCCGCTGCCGGCGGCGCATTGGGAACCGGCACCGGCGCCGGCGCGGTCGATTGCGGCGCAAAGCGTCCTCCGTAGGGTGCGGGTGGCGGCGTCGTGCGCGGCGGCGGCGGCAGTTGCCCAAACGAACCGGTCGCGGGCACCGTCGCCGAACTGTTCGCCGCTGCGCCGGCTTGAGCGGACTTGCCACCTGTCGTGCCACCGCCTACGCTGCCGGGCAGCGGCTTTACAGCAGGCGCTCCGGGCACCGCTGCGGCGGCCATGACGGGATCGAGCCGAAGCTGGTCGGCGTGCACATTGACGTCGGTGCCGGACCAGACCTCCTGCGTGTCCACGTCAGCCGCGAGCTGCGGCCGGACAATGTGCGGCGTGATCTGCAACACGATCTCCGTCTTCACATGGTCGCCGTTGTGGTCCGAGAACAGGCGCCCGAGCACAGGCAACTGCCCGAGGCCGGGCACCTTGTCGGCCGACCTGCGGTCCTGATCCGAAATCAGCCCGCCGAGAATCTGGCTTTCACCGTCTCTCAGACGCAGGCTTGTCGACGCACTACGCGTTCCTATCTGATAGGCGAGCGAACTCAGACCTGTTTGCGAATTGCCGCTCTGGATCGTATTGGTGATATTGCTGACTTCGAGATTCAGTTTGATGCCGACATCGCCATCCCGATAGACCTGCGGCTCCACTTCGAGCTTGATACCGACATCGATGTACTGAATCATTTGCGTGTACGACGGACCGCTCGTGCTGGGCGTGCTGGAACTCGAAATCACCGGCAACTTGTCGCCGATCAGGATCCGGGCCTTCTCCTTGTTACGCGTCCGGATGCGTGGACTCGCCAGCAAATTCGCGTCGGTATCCGTAAGCTTGAAGTTCGCCGTCGCGGAGAGGCCGCTGACATTCAGCGCATTGATGGGAAGATGGTGCAATGCGCCCCATGTGTCCGCCGTGGACGGTGTCGACACCGAGAACGAGTTCGGCCATTCGATCCCGAGATTGGACAGGCGTTCGTGCGATACCTCCAGCACCTCGACTTCCAGCATCACCTCCGGTTCTGGCAAGTCCTGCGCGGCGATCATCTCTTCGGCAACCTTGATGGTGTCCGGGGTGCCGCGGATCGTCACGGTGTTCGCGCGCTCGTCGATCACGACTTCCTTGATCTTCAGCAGGCTCTTCAGCAGCGACTGGATCTGTTTGGCGTCGACATTCGACAACTGAAACGTGCGTACCTTCAATTCCTGATATTCAAGCTGCTTGGCCGGTGTCGCCGGGTAGATGAAAAGCGTATTCGCGTTGAGTTGCTTCTTGTCGAGCTGATTCTGCATCAGGATCATATCGACCGTATCCTGCAGCGACGCGTTCGTCACGAAGATGGTCGTCTTCAGGTCCGCACGAACGTCGCGGTCGAAGATGACGTTCAATCCCGAAGTGCGCGACAACGCTTCGAAGACCATGCGCACATTGGCATCGCGAAACTGCAGTGTGATCGGGGTACGCATGATCGACGATGCGGCACGCTGCTCTTCCTTGTCCGCGCGTTGCTGCCGAATCTTGTCGTCGATTTCCTTTTGCATCTGCAACGCGAGCGCATTGGTCGGATTCGTCAGCAATACGCGGTGCACGCGATCGGACGCCGGCCCAAACGAACCGCGCTGCATCATGCGGTCCGCTTCCTGCAGGGTTGCGAGATCCCGGCGGTCCTGGTCGATCAGCGCGCCGATCTTGCGGCCGCGTTCGCTGGTCGGATCGATCTGGCTTGCCGCATAAAGCTTCTGGATCGCGGCATCGAACTGGTAGCTCTGACGAAACTGGTCGGCCTGATCGAGTAGCGCGTTGACCTGATCATTGCGGTCGTGCAGATAGTTGAGTTTCGCCTCGGCGCCGGTTGGAGTGTCCTGCAGGATCGGCATTTGCACGCAACCACTGACGGCAAGCATGGAGATAGCGACCGCGAGCGCACGCTTTCTCGCGACCCCCGCGATTGGCCTGCGCTGAGCACGGAACGGGACAAGTGGCAAGAGATGGTTCGCTGGGCCGCTGTCCCCATTGCGGCCCGCACCCCGTGTGCGTGAGGTTGTCATCTACTTTGCCTCTCTTGGTATGGATACGGACTGCGTCTGGTTAAGCGGTAGATAGGTCAGCACCACGTCGGATTCCGAAACCGACTCGACGCGGTACTGGTCATCGACAACTTCGCCCGGTGAAACAATCAGCAACCGCTCGCCGTTGCTAAGAAATACCTGCGGCTTGGCCGCTTTCGCATCCAGCTCGCCCACGTACGTGAAAGGCACGGGTGGCGCAGTCGGCGCCGGTGCTCGCACCTCCGGTACGACCGGCACCTCGACAGGAGGCGGCGGCGGAAGCCACGAAGAGGCGGCGAACGGATTGTTGGTCGATTCGACGGACAGAGGCGCGCGCAGGGAGATCAGCCTTGCGCGTGGCGTCGCCGCTATCGTCGGCTTCGCGTTGGCGGCGCCGACGTGCGACGCAGGAACCGGGGCCGGCGCAACTGCGTGCGTAGTTGCGTGCGTCGTTGCGGACGCGGCCGATGTGGTGGACTGGAGATGAACGGAAGCCGGTCGCGCCTGCATGTCGTCATGCCTCGCGCCGTGGAGCGCGGCAAGCACCGTCGGCGTCTGGGTCGCCGCCACCTGCGCGCGATATCCGAGCCCCACGGCGGCGATCGCGCAGAACGTCAGCAACACGCGTTTGACCAGAGCGGGTTTCACGGCTGCGCTGTCCGGCAGACGAGCTCGAACGCGTTTGACCAGAGCGAGGTTCAAAGCTGCGCCGTCCGATAGATGAGTTCGAACGCGTTTGACCAGAGCGAGGTTCATGGCTGCGCCGTCCGATAGATGAGTTCGAAGCGGACCCGCGCATCGAGAATGTTGCCGTCGACCGCAGGACGTTCGACGTGGATCGCCTGTAGCGCCGCATTGGGCACGTTGTTCAGGACTGCCGCGAGAAAATGCCGGATCGCGCTGTACTGATCCTTGACAGGCAACAGCACCTGATACCGCGTAAAGGGCGCACCGGCTTCGGTCGTCACCTGATATTCGGCGGAGCCGAGCGTCAGATTGCTGTCGCGAGCTTGCGCGAATATCACCGCGATATCGCTCGCGCTTTGCGTGAAACCCGGGAACAGTCCCGGCAAGGTATCGAGCGCAACCGCATCTGCCGGCGCGCTGCGCTCGCCGGCACGGTGATGCGCGTTCGCCGTCCGCGCGACGCGCGCAGGATCCTGCATCTCGTGCATGTCGCGCGTCCCGGCGTCCACACTGGGAGTTGAGGCGCACACGATGGCGGCCGCGCCGATCGTCAGCGCGCCGAGCAGTCCCGGCAGGCCGAACGCGCGCCGCATCTCGAAGCGCAGCGTCAACAGCATGTCCTGTAGCTGATCCGCTTTCATGACTTCCTCCAGACGGCAGTGATCTGGAAACGCACCGGTTTGCCCGGCACGTTCGTCTCGATCAGGTGATCGTTGAGCACGGCTTCCCGCAGCAGAACGCTGCTCTGCAGATACTTCAGGTACGCGATCATCGCGTCGAAGTTCTTCGCCTCGGCCGTGATACGGATCTGGCTTTGCGCGGGGTTCTGATCGATGCCGATCAGCGCGACATCGTGATCGGGATAGTCTTCGACGATCGAGAAGAGGTCCTGCCACGGCACGGTCAGTTCCCGCAGAACCGACTGACTCTGCTTTTCCGCGAGCCTGGCGGCCGGCGTCAGCGGCGCCTTCAGCAAATGCCGGCTTGCCATTGCCTGCTGCCGGACGGCCTCCAGTTGCGCCTGCGCGCGATCGCTTTCCGCGTGCGCATACCAGAGCCGCGCGCCGCTTGCGAGCAACAGCACGGCAGCGGCGCACAGCAGGATCAGGCCGCCCGCCGCCGGGGTCGCGCGGCGCCCACTGAAGTCGAGGTCAAGGCGCGGGATCATTGTGCACACTCCATCAGCCGATGCGCAGGCGAGCGGTCCGTTGCCGGCGTCTGCCGGGTTGCCGCCGCAAAACGCGCTTCGAACGGCGCCAGTTCGGTCTCGACCCCGAAGAGATGGATCTTGCAGTCTTCGTGCTTCAGGCTCGCCCGCGTCGCCGAGCGTTCGAACAACTGCTCGGCCAGTTCGGCCAACCGGGACGCGTCGCCCGCATCACCCGGAAACAGGCGCTGTGCGTCGTAGGCGACCCAGCGATTCTGCTCGATCATGACCGCCTGCATCTGCTCGTCCGCGACGAACAGCAGCAGCGCCTCACCGCCCTCGGCTGCATCGCCGACGCGATTGAGCATCTCCGGAAGGCATAGCGTCAAGCGGCCAATCCCGACATGTTCGGCCGCGCTCACGTCGTGGATACCGTCAAGCAGTTCGCGCGACATCGCGCTGGCAAACAGAGCCCGACCGCCGCGCTGCACACTGAACCGCACCACCAGCGACGCGCCGTCAATCCCGTAGGTATCGGTGAAATAGGCCAACGCGATCTCTTCGAGTTCGCGCGCGCGCAGCGCGCGGAAATCGCCGCGCAAGATCGCGTGATTGCCCCAGAAGTCATCCAGCACGATGGTTGCGCTGCGCTTCTGCACAACCTCCTGCTGCACTGGCGCGGCATCCGCCGCGGGCGTGGCGATGAGCGTGTCGGCAAGCGCTGTGCGCAGCGCATCGAGTGCGCCCGGTTCGGTGCAGCACTGCGCCTCTGGAATCGCAACGCTGGCAGGCTCGGCGGCAGATGCCGGTTTGCGCAGGCGCGACAGCCGGGGCATGCGTGCACCGACGACAATCTCGCGTGTGCCGACTCCGATTGCAAGCGGACTATTCAACCATCGTGACACGGTTAATCTCCTCGAGAGTCGTTTCGCCGCGCTTCACAAGTTCGACCGCGGCGGTACGCAGCGACTGCATGCCGTAGCGCATCGCTGCCGCCTTGATAGCTCCAAGCGGCGCGCGCTCCGACAACAGTTGCCGCAACTCGTCGTTCATGCGCAAAGCTTCCGCGATCGCGCGGCGTCCGCGGTACCCGCTGCCGCGGCACGCCGCGCAGCCCGTGCCGCGATGAAACAGGTAGCTGCCGGCGGTATCAGGATCGATGCCAGAACGGACCAGCGTGTCCGCGTCGACCGCCTCATCGGTTGTGCAATCCGGGCAGCACTGCCGCAAGAGACGCTGGGCGACGACGCCGTTGAGCGCGGACACGAAGCTGTACGGATCGACCTCCATGTTCGTGAAGCGGCCGATCACGTCGAACACGTTGTTCGCGTGCACGGTGGTGAACACCTGGTGACCGGTCAGCGCTGCCTGCACGGCGATTTGCGCGGTTTCCGGATCGCGGATTTCGCCGACCATGATCTTGTCGGGGTCATGCCGCAAAATCGACCGCAGTCCGCGCGCGAACGTCAGCCCCTTCGCTTCGTTGACCGGAATCTGCAGGATGTCGCCCAACTGATATTCGACCGGGTCCTCGATCGTCACGATCTTTTCAAGGCCGTTGTTGATTTCAGTAAGAATCGCGTAGAGCGTCGTCGTCTTGCCGCTGCCGGTCGGCCCGGTCACGAGCAGCATTCCATACGGCATCGAGGCGACCGAACGCATGAAGCGTGTATCGGCCTGCTGAAAACCCAGTGCCTCGAGCGTCAGGCCGCCGGAAGCCTGCGAGAGCTGATAGCGGTCAAGGATCCGCAGCACCGCGTCCTCGCCGAACTGGTTCGGCATGATCGACACGCGGAAATCGATGTCACGTCCCGCGTACTGCGCCTTGAAACGCCCGTCCTGCGGAACGCGGCGCTCGGCAATATCAAGTTCGGAAATCACCTTCACGCGCGACAGGACCTGGTCGGCGACATCGCGGCCTTCCACCCGGCGGACCACAGTCAGCACGCCGTCCACGCGGCACTTGATCATCAAACCGCTGGCACGGCATTCGAGGTGGATGTCGCTTGCCATCATCTTCAGCGCGTCATAGATCGTCGAGTTGAGCAGCCTCACCACCGGGCTGTCGTCACTGCTGATGCCCTGCAGCGTCAACGCAAGCGAAGACGGATCGACTGCACTCTGGATCGGGTCGTCGAACGCGAGCGAATCCATCGCCCGCACGTCTTTTTCGCGCACGGCCAGATACGCGCTGATGTCTCCCGCGCTCGCGAGCGCCCAGCCGTACGGCACGGTCGGCCGTGAGCGCATGCGGTGTTCGACGCAGCCTCGCGTGCGCGCGTCGAGCGGATCGGCGATGACGAACAGAAGACCGTTGCCACTGTTTGTGCCGCTTGTACCATTTGCGCCGCTTGCCTCGCGAAAGCACACACACAGGCGAGTCGTCGCTTCGACGAACGACATCACGTCGAAATCGGGCTCGTACTGGTTCAACTCGCGCATGCTGATCGGCTTCATGCGAAATTGCTCGGCCAACTGGGCGCGCATCTCGTCCGCGCTCAGCGCCGTCTGCGTCATCAACTCCTCCAGCGCACGAATGCCGGAACCATGCCGCTCGCCGAGCGTTCGCAGTGCGTCGCGCAGCTCGACACGCGGTTCGGCACGCGGTTCGACATTGAGGCTTGCCAGAGTTGTGCTGACGGAATCCACGTCTTTTCTCCAGGAAGGTCTATTGAATGCTCGATGCGATTTCGAAAATCGGCATGTACATCAGCACGACAATTCCACCGATCACCACACCGATAAAAATCATCATCGCGGGTTCGATCAAACGCGAGATCAGATCAATCGTGCGGGACACCTGTGCCTCCTGAAACGCAGCGATTCTGTCGAGAACAGGCCCAAGACCACCGGTCTTCTCCGCCACCGTCAGGAGCCGGTAGGAAATCGGGTTGGCGAGTCCACCCTGCTGAAACGCGTCGGAGATCTTTGTGCCGTTGCGCACCTGCTGGAGGGCCTCTGCGAGTGCGGCCTGGTCCGCGCGGCCGACCAGCCCATGCGCAAGATCGAACGCGCGCACGGCGGGAATACCGCCGTCGACCAGCATGGCGGTCGTGCGATAAAACTGCGACTGGCGAAAGACACGGAAGTGTTGCCCGATGCCCGGCAGGGCAAGCATGCGATCGGTGATCCAGGTCCGGACCGCCGGCCTGCGCAGCGCGAAACCGGCCACCACCGCCAGCACGGCAAGGCTGACGCTCAACTCCGCCCCGTGGGCGTGCACCATGCTGCCCCAGGCGATCAGCAAGCGCGAGAGCAGCGGGAGTTCGCGCCCGCTGTGTTCAAGCAAAGTCGCGAACCTCGGCACGACGAAGCCCAGCAGGAACAGCACGACCGCCGCGCCCACCAGCAACAGAACAGATGGATAGATCGCTGCCGACACCACCCGGCCGCGCAGTTCGTGAAGCATCGCGCTATTGCGCGAATAGCGGGTCAAGCTATCCGCGAGGCCGCCGGTTTGCTCGCTGGCTTTCACGCAGGCGACCAGCACCGGTGGAAAGATGTGACTCGCGTGCTCGAGCGCCGCGGAGAGTGACTGCCCCTCTTCCAGTTGCCGCAACAGCTCCCGGTACACCTGCGCCGAAGCCTCGCGGCGCTCATTGCCGCCAAGCGTGCGCAATGCGTCGACAACGCCGACGCCTGCATCGAGCAATGCCGCGAGTTCGCGCGCGAACAGTTCGACGTTGAACCTGGCGCCGGGCAGCGCCGCCCAGTTCTTCCGGTAGTGCCGCCGCGCGGCGTCGGCGCGAACCGATACGACGCGAAGACCGCGGGCGCGTGCAAGCGACGCAGCAGTCGACGAAGAATCGCTATCGATGCGAAGCGTCTGGACCGCACCACTGGTATCGAAAACACGCAGCACGTACTTCACGTCGACTCTCCTTGCAAACCACCCACTACCGGCCCAGCGTCGCGGCAACCGCGCGGCGCACCGTTACCACGACGAGACGGTCGTGTTCTCACCGATGCCACCGCCTCGTCCATCCTTGCCAAGCGAAAACAGATCGTAGTCGCCGTGCTCACCCGGCGAACGATACTGGTACGGGCGATCCCACGGATCGACCGGGACCGCCTTCGCCAGATACGGCCCGCTCCAATGCGCCGCATCCTGCGGTTTGGCGATGAGCGCCTGCAGCCCTTCTTCGGTCGACGGATAAGACCCGACATCCAACCGGTATTGATCGAGCGCCTGCCCCAGCGAGACGATCTGCGCGCGCGCGATCTTCGTATTCGACTTGCCGACCTGTTCGAAATATCGAGGAGCAACGAGACCTGCCAGCAAGCCGATGATGACCATCACCACGAGCAGCTCGAGCAGCGTGAAACCGCGGCTACGTCGCGCGCCCTTTTCGAGGCGGACGCACTGCCACGGACGCCCGGGCATGCCGGGCTTGATAGCGGACAATTCAGTGTGCACAGCTCCCCCCTGTATCGACCCACCGCTTCGGCATTGCCGAAGCCGTTGAATGCATTCTTGTTCAGGTCGATACGGGCAAGAAGTAGGGAGAGCCGTCCAAAGACATGGGTAAAGACCCTCCAGTTGCGCCGCGCTTATGCGGAGGGGTGATGCACGCGTTCTTCGTCCGGCAGCGTCAGCACACCCATGTCGATTGCGATGCGCACAAGACCTGTCACGTTCGTGATGCCCAGCTTGCGCATCAGACTCGCACGATGCTTTTCGATCGTTTTCGGACTGAGCCTCAGGTGCTCGCCGACCTGCCGATTGGTGTGCCCCTCGACAACGAGTCGCAGCACTGACCGCTCACGGCCGGTCAACGCATCCCAGAGGTGTGCTTTTTGCGGGGTACCCGCAACGAGGTGCAGCGAATCGGCACAGCGGCCGAGAACGTCGAGACTCGTGTTGTGCCTGCCCTGCATGACAAGCCGCATCTCGCCGACCAGGTCTTCGAAAGACGCGTCCTTGATCACATAGCCGTCGGCGCCCGCGGCAAACGACTCTCGCACGTGTTCTTCGCTGCGGTGAACGGTGAGGACAATGATGCGGATCCGCGGCGCGCGGCGCTTGATTGCGGCGATCGCCTCGAAACCGCTTCCGCCCGGCATCGACAGGTCCATCAGGATGAGATCGGGCAGCGTCGCGATCGCTAGCCGGTATGCTTCGAGTCCGTCGCACGCCTCACCAACGATGACGTAGTCGCATAGTTCGGACACCATGCGACAAAGGCCGCTGCGCAAAAGATGCTGATCCTCCGCAATCAGCACACGATGCTGTTTAGCCAATTTCGTCGCTCCTGACAGCACCGTGCGCGGTTAGTTGGACGCAACGGCGTCATGGTAGGCGCTCAGCAGTTCCGCTGGCGTCGCGAAGCCGTCGATGCGCAGCCACGGCTTTCCGGGCGCCGATCGCACGAATGCAACCGGCGTGTGATTCATCTTGTCGCCCCGATAGACGTTGAAGGCGCGTTGCGTCGTAATGCTCGCCTCGACGGTGCCGGTGTAGTGCTGCCACTCCGGACCCGCGTCGAATCGGGCTGCGTACGTTCTAAGGCGTGCCGGGGTGTCCTGCTCAGGATCGATCGAGATCGACACGATGTGCACCTTGTCCCGCTCGCCGCCCAACTCGCTTTGCAACTTCTCGAGCGTCTGGCTGACCATGGGGCAAATGGTGGTGCAGGTGGTGTAGATGAAAGTCAGGATCACCGGCCGGCCGTCGTTCAGTTCATCGATCAACGAGACCGTCTTACCGTCGTCCCTGACCAGCTTCACCGGCGGCAGCGTATAGTCGACGGTCGAGCGCATGGTGCCCGACATCATGTGATGATGCATATGCGCGTCGGCGCCATCGGCGGCATCTGCGGCAGACGCGCACCATGCCGCGGGACCTGCCAGTCCGGCGCCGGCTAGCAGAACCGCGCCGATCAGGACTACGTTGGTCGTTCTCATCGCTGGCTCCAGAAGTATCATGAACACGGCGTCGATACCCGCGTGAGCGCATGAAAGGCGCGCCACCGTGCATATTCAGTCTCATGAATTTGTGCGCGAGCGTCATTGGATGAGAGCCCCCAAAGCACGGTAGGGCATGTCCGCCAGCGGGAAAACCCGCCTCGTTCAGCCGGGGTGTCCCCACATCGCGACTCAGTACTTGCCCGGTTGCAGCGAGGGTTAGTCGAGGCCTACAATTACTTATAGCCTTAAGGTTTCCTTAAGAAAACGCATCGGGATCTCCAATGGATGCAAACGAGCCCACGGGATTGCAGATGAAGCTGGCCGACCTGATCGAGGCCATGCGCAAGCTTTGCATTGCGGCCCGGACCCACAAACCAGCTACCGCCAACGTCACCGATGCGCGCGGCGCGGCACTTGCCATTCTCACGTCAGATGGAACGTTCCTGTCGGCGAACCGCACTGCGGCGGCCCTCCTCGGCTACTCGAATGCCGACCTGGTCGGCAAGCAACTCGCCGACATGGCGCCGAACAGCTTTTGGGCGCCGCTCGCGAGCGAATTGTCCGTGAGCGCTCATCGAGAATTTCACTCCTTTCCTGCGGTACTCAGCGGCCGCACCGGCCACCCGATCCAGCTCATGTTGCACCAGCAGTCGGTCCCCACCGGCGAGACCGGGCGCAGTGCGTTGCTGACGCTTTTTGAGGAGCCGCTGATCTCCGGCCCCGAACTTGCGAATGCCACGCGTTTGCCCGATGCGAGTGCGCGGGACCATCTGACGTATCTAACGATGGGTCAACAGAAAGAACGTCAGCGCCTTGCGGCGGAACTGCACGACGGTCTCGGGCAAGCATTGACGCTCGTCAAGCTGATGGCTGAGGACGCGCTGATTCGGATACGCCGCGGGCAGGTCGACGACGCGGCCCAGTTGCTGGATGCAACCGTGCTCAGAATCCGCGAGACGATCGGCGACGTGAGGCAGATATGCGGCGAACTGCGTCCGCTGATGCTCGATCAGCTCGGCTTGCCCGGCGCACTGGGTTCACTATGCCGGCGCATCGAGCACGGCGCCGAAAACGTCTCAGTTGTGTTCAACTGCGACGTCGGCGACGAGGACGTGCCGGAGCATCTGAAGGCCGACATATTCAGGCTCGCCCAGGAAGCGTTGAACAACACCGTCAAGCATGCAGCGGCCACGGAAGTCACGCTCGGTTTCCGGCGCATTGCGGGCGGCCTCCTGATGACGATTCTGGACAACGGCATCGGCTACGAAAACCGTCCGCTGTCGACAGAAGACGCCTGCACAACCGGGCTTGGCCTCATCGGCATGCAACACCGGGTCGAGTCGCACGGCGGCAAGTTTTCAATCCAGTCGTTCGGTACGAGCGGAACGCTGGTCTCGGCGGCATGGACCGCCTAGCGTAAGTTCCGTTCGCGCTCAGCAGGCCCCGCCCAGCCCGTACTTGGGCTCTCCCGAGTATTCAGGCGACTCCGGCGGTCGATCCGGCTCGGCCTGCAAGCGGACAGGCGTATCGTCAACGTTCGGCTCGGAGCACTTCTCGGCCAGAGAAGTCAGCAGGCCCATGCTGATGGCGACCAGGACCAGTTCCGTCAGATTGGCGATATTGAGCTTGTGCATCATGCTGGCTCGATACTTCTCGATCGTCTTCGGGCTGAGATTCAGGTACTGCCCGACCTGCCGGTTGGTACGCCCTTCGGCGATCAGCTTCAGCACACTGCGCTCCCGCGCCGTCAGGACGTCCCACGCCTTCTTTGGCGCATGCACTTCGCGGCCCGTGACGAACGAGTCGACCATGTACCCGTACACGTCGGCGCTCAGATGTTTCTTCCCCTGCATCACCATGCGCATGGCGACCAGGAGTTCATCGAACGAGACATCTTTCAGCACGTAACCCTCGACGCCGGCGCGCAGTGCCTCACGCACATACTCTTCGCTCTGGTGAACCGTGAGCACCACGATTCGTATGTTCGGCGATCGTCGTTTGATCGCCGCGCTGGCATCGATTCCGTTCATGCCTCGCATCGACAGATCCATCAGCATCAGATCGGGATTCAGCGTCATCGCCATTTGACAGGCTTCCTTGCCGTCCCTCGCTTCACCGATGACGTCATAGCCCCCTTGCGCCGAAAGCATCGAGCGCAGACCGTTTCGTAGCAGATCGTGGTCTTCGGCGATCAAGACGCGGCATTTGGTATTCATGTTTTTACCCCTGGCAGCCAGGAACCGGTCGCGACAAGGCTGTGCAGCCGTTAAACGGCGCCCACCGCATGTCTCGTCTTTTTTACATCCCCTACCTTCGAATTCCTAACTTTCACTTGCTATGCAGCCACGCTGCATGCGTCTGCCCGTCGCAAGGTTCGCGCCATGTCTCTGCGAGCCAGCATGGATCAGTATGTGAAATTCGTACGACATTTGAAATGGTCGAGGATAGCGACGTGTATGTTTCAAATTTGAACAAATTTCCCCCGGACGCGAGATTAGTAGCAATACCGATGGAGTAGACATTACGCGCCGAATTGGGCAACGGGACAATACTTACCGATTGCCAGTTCGAATCAGGAATATTCCCCTTCAACGTGTATGCCGGGTCGTACGGCACCTGATTTTCAACGGTTACCGGGCGTTACGAACGTAACGATTTTGTACAGCCCCCGACCCGTCCGTTTTGCGTCTCAAAGTGTAGGGAGGTGCCCCATTGCAGATGCGCTTTCCTCCACACCACAATTGAGATGCGGGGGAACACGACCATGCGCTATAGCCTTTCATCCGGACCAGGACATGCGATCCTCATCGCATGCGCGATGCTTGGCATGGCATCACCGGGGGATGCACGCGCAGAGATTTTTGGAGCGGTTGCGAGTAACGGTGCAATCGTCCTGACCAACGTACCTGGCAAAGCAGGGATGGCCGTCATCGTTGCCGGCGATCCGCCTTCCGAACGCGATGCGAAGCGTGCACAAGCATCGTCGTCCGGGAGCGGCGACGCGTCGCGGTTCGCCGATGTGATCGACGAAGCAAGCCGCACCTTTCGCGTTCAGCCCGAACTCTTGCGCGCGGTGATCGACGTCGAATCCCGATACAACCCGAAGGCGGTTTCAGACAAAGGTGCGCAAGGACTGATGCAGGTCATGCCGGAGACAGCACGGCGCTTTGCCGGTGGAGACATGCTCAATCCGCGCGACAACGTGCTGACCGGAGCGCGCTATCTGCGCTTCCTTCTCGATCTCTTCAAGGACGATGTCGAACTCACCGTGGCCGCGTACAACGCTGGGGAAAATGCCGTGATTCGGGCCGGCTATCGCGTGCCCTCCCTGCGGGAAACGCGCGCTTACGTGCCGCGGGTTCTGGAGCGCTATCGGCGCATGCTCGCAGCCGGTTAACCGTTGCGCGCGCCGACGGCAAGCCGGCGCCCATATCGATGACATCCGGGCGTGACCAGGCGCCGGCCTCGTCGTACTGTTGCCGGGTCCGGGAACAGATTACGGAAATGCGGGAATGGTCGGCTCCGTTCCCCGGATCTCGGCCTCCGCGTGGTGAAGCTTGATCATCTTTTCAATTTCCTCGACGCGATCCTTTGGGACATCGATCATCATCAGCAGTTCACCCCGCTCGATCGCCGCTTCGAAACGTTTCAGCCGCGTATTCGGTACATCGACGCCGATCATCGTCGCCGTCCATGCGCCAAACCCGGCGCCCGCGAGCGTGAGCGCAACGACAACGCCGCCCGCAATAGTCAGGCCCGCCGGCGGATAAGCCAATGCAACCAGGCCCGTCAACATGCCGGTCGCGCAACCCGCCGCCGTACCTCGCGTCAGTGCGTGAAGCAAGTCGCTGCTCTGCGCAAGCGTGGCCTCCGGCAAATCGTCGAGCCGTACGCTATGGTTGGCAATCACGTGGATATGCCGCCAGTCGACTCGCCTCACCAGAAGCTCGTCAACAATCATCCGAGCACATTGCGTGCTCGGCAGCAAAAAATATATGCGTCTCATGGCGACCTCGCTGACCGTAGATCGGGGTCTATCCGGACCCCTGACTTCATTCTCGCGCGGATTGGCAGAGGGATAAAGTAGGAATGCTCGCCCAAGGGAATGGGTAGAGACCCGCAGTGGATGTCGCCCGTCGAACCACGCGCCGCCAAGCCGGAGCTTCGGGCGAAGGGTCCGGGCGCTCCGGCATTCTTTTACAGCTTGCCGTAGCTATGCAGCCCCGACAGGAACATGTTGACGCCGAGGAAGGCGAAGGTCGTCACCAGCAGGCCAGTCAGTGCCCACCATGCCGCCACCGCGCCGCGCAGGCCCTTCATGAGGCGCATATGCAGCCAGGCCGCGTAGTTCAGCCACACGATCAGCGCCCACGTTTCCTTCGGGTCCCAGCTCCAGTAGCCGCCCCACGCTTCCGCGGCCCACAGCGCGCCGAGGATCGTCGCGATCGTGAAGAACGCGAAGCCGACGGCGATCGACTTGTACATCAGGTCGTCGAGCACATCGAGCGGCGGCAGGCGGTCTGCCAGCACGCCGCGCTCTTTCGCGAGATACGCGACCGCGACCATCGCCGACAGCGCGAAACTGCCATAGCCGATGAAGTTGGCCGGCACGTGGATCTTCATCCACCAGCTCTGCAGCGCCGGCACGAGCGGCTGGATCTGCTGGGCGTCACGCGCGACCGAGTACCACATCAGGAAACCGACCGCCGCGCTGATCACCAGCAGCACGAATGCGCCGAGCGCACGCGTGTTGTAGTGCTGCTCGTAGTACAGATAGAACAGCGCGGTGATCAGGCTGAACAGCACGAACACTTCGTACAGGTTCGAGATTGGAATATGGCCGACGTCCGCGCCGATCAGGTACGACTCGTACCAGCGCACCATCAGACCGACAAAGCCCATCACCACCGCGGCCCACGTCATTTTCGAACCGATCGCGGCGCCGGTCGGCGAGCGCGACAGCAGGCCGATCCAGTAGAAGACGGTGGCGAAGACGAAGAGCGCGCTCATCCACAGAATCGCGGACTGGCTCGACAGGAAATACTTAAGGAAGAACGCGCTATCCGCGCGCGACAGATCGCCCTGATAGATCTGGATTGCCAGCAACGACAGCGCGGCGATGCCCACCATCAGCGGGCGCACCGGCTTCCAGCGCCAGCCCAGCACGACGAACACCGGCACCGCCAGGCACAGCACCAGTTTGTCGTAGTAGTTCATGAACGGGTGATACCGCGACAGCGCGAACCCCGCGCCCGCGACCATCACGACGGCGAACAGCCAGTCGACGACACCGAGACGCTTGAGGAAGGAGCGCTCGTCGAGCAGATCCACCGTTTGCGCCGCGGTCGTTGAGACATCCCACTTAAGCACGGGAGTCGGGTCCGGCGCACCGGCATCAAGAGACGATCGGGTCAGATTCATGGTCCCCTCCATTGCGCCGATCGCGTCGACAGGATGCCGTCGGCACGCAATTGACTGCTTTCCCGGCGCGCTTCGTTCGACGGCCGCGCCCCAAGGCGCGGTCATCCAGTAGTGGTCCCCGTCCCACAAACGCGCTGCCAGACGTGACCGGGAAACCCGTTGCTATCTTGAGCGCCCGCGTCCCGATTCGCTCCGTAAGTTTCCACTGCAGATTGAAAAAAAAGCGCCCGCCGGGGGGAGACGGTGCGCAAACTGTTCGCCACATCGCCGCTGAAGCCCCCAACCGAGGCGACCTCAACAATGACGCAGGCGTTCTTGCAGGTGCCGCTGCCGTGCAACGGTGCATCCGCGTTGCACAGACCAGACGGACGGCCTGGACTCTGAATCGCCACGTCCACGGGCGCAGCGACACGCAAGTCAACTTGTTCATTGATCGGCCGGCGGGTTGGCCGCTGCCTCGGTCTCTGGAGGAAACGCTTCCACGAAGGCCGCTACGGCGCGCATATCCTGCTCCGACATATTGCCGCAGACCTCCTTCATGATCTCACCGCGAGG
>NZ_JBNPVS010000032.1:0-117105 GCF_050434225.1 Paraburkholderia sp. GAS32
CCTTCCGCTTGTGCGAGCCGCGCGAGGTCGGTGATCGGGATGCCGACCAGTCCAAAGATGGTGTGGATGTCGTTCAGTTTCAGCGCGTCGATGACGAGATGAAACCCGTCGGTCGTTTCGGTAGCTTTCGCGTCGTTTGTCATTTTGAGATGTCTCGCTGTCTCGCCTTCTATTGAACTTGCGGTGCGCGGCGGGCCATCGTTACGGCGACGTGCGCGGCAACCCGCAGGTGGGGGACGCGGAGGATGTGCAAGCCTTCCTCGACCCGGCCGTCGTTGCAGTCGATGAGGTGCTCTGCGGCGGGGTGTTCCCGGGTTCTGGCATGACGTCTCTCCTCTTTGGGTCGCTGCGTGCGTCGTGATATACAATATTCCACACACAGTATTTATTCAACCGTATTTTTACGTCGTGATGCCTTTGCTGCGCTGCGATGGACTTGAATCGCCCGAATTCAAGAGCGACTCACGGAAATTGATTTGCGACGCACAAAGCTTCGACAACGGCGAAATTGGCCTTCGAGCGTCGAATGCTGACGAGCCCGCATCGATGGGTGTGCCAATCGAGCGGTCAGCGGAATGTAATATTTCGTATTTCAGATGACGCGCTGCCAGACACCCAGAGGCGCGTCGGCGCTCGAACCCGGCGCAGATGCACGCGCGCGAGCCACGCGGGCGCGATCATCTCGCGGCCGCACAGGCTCGGCGGCCGCAAAGATCGACGCAATGAAACCGGCGGGTATTTACGTGGCCGGTTCACCGGCGGCGTTGGGCGACACGATGGTTCGTGTGCGATGAGGGGCGCTCGGTAAGCGCGTGTGAACAAGGTGCAGGGCGAGAAAGAGCAGCGCTGCAACGCGTCGGGCGTTTCAGCGCTGCTCCGTTCCGGTGCTTCGGGTTGGCGTGCTCCGGTTGCCCTCTTGACTCAGTATCCAAACGACTTTACGTCGTCAGTCGAGGAAGTCGCAGTTGGCTTCGACGAACGCCGCGAGATCGAGCGAGTGCTGGCGCACGAGCCGCTCGACCAGCTCGGTGTCGCGCTTCTCGAGTGCTTCGATGATGCGCATGTGATCGACGATCGAGCGCGACGCGCGGCCACTCTGCGCGATCGTCATCTTCCGGATCGCGCGCACATGCACGAACAGGTTCTTCATCGTGTCCAGGAGGATCTGCGATTGCGACAGCTGGACAATTGACTGGTGAAACGCGATGTTCGCTTCCGAATACTCCTCGATGTGCTCGGCCGGCGTCGTGTCGCGAAAATTGTCGAACATATGCCTCAGCGCCGCGATGTCCTCATCGGACGCGCGCAGCGTCGCAAGCCGGGCCGCCATGCTTTCGAGCGCCGCCCACATGCAAATCATGTCGACGATTTCTTTCTTCGTCTTGCGCTGGATATAGATTCCGCGCCGCGGCACCGTCCGCAGGAAACCTTCCTGCTCGAGCAGCGTCATGGCTTCGCGAACTGGCGTGCGGCTCACGCCGAGCGCTTCAGTCAGTTCCTTTTCGTCGATCCGGATTTCCTCGCGCGAATGATAGATGTCGGCGTCGGCGATGGCCTGCTTCAGCTTTGCGTACGCCTGATCGCGCAACGAAGCCGAAGCATTGATCGGTACTAGCGCCAGTGTGAGAGGCGCTGGGCGGACATCGGTTTGCGTATCACCCGACATTGATAATTTGCTCCCCCAGTTTCGGATAACCCATTGTGACGGTCTTGCCGGGCCCGCCGCCCGAATCCTCTGCCGACAGGCCGGCGCGGCTGCCCTCCCGTGTGGCTGCCGCGGCCTGATATGCCATCCGCCCGCAACTTAGATATATGGAATATTATATTCCGTATATGGAGAGTTCAAGGCGCTTTTTGTAATCGTCAGCGAAGTGCGCTGGAAGGTGGCGTACGAAATCCGAATCCTGGGTACCTCGATACGCCCCCGGCCACTTATGCCTGCCCTCCGCCAGGTTGCCAGCGCCCTCAGAACTTGTAATTCAGCCCGACGGAGAAGCCCATTTCTCTGCCGCCCGCGTAGCAAAACGGCGCACCCTGCGAGATCGAGCTGCCGTCATGACAATCAACGGTAACGCTTCGCCCGCCTGCACCCAGCGCATAGTGCGCCGCCGCTTGATTGATGACCAAGGCATAGTCGGCATACACAGTCGCATGTTTGTCGATCGCATGCTTGTACATCGCAGTGACCATATTGGCGCCGTTGGAAGGATTCGGGATGCCAATAGCGTTCGGGTCAGCTGGAGCCGTGTTGTGTTGCCCCGGGTCACCCGGCGTGCGATTGGCGTGCGCCCAACCGACGCTCACGCTGTCCTTGGGAGTGATTTCCTGCGTCAGAGCGAGCCAGAAGCCATTACGGCTGCGCTCGTTCTGTGTTTGCAGGTAGGCCGGAATCTGTCTGCGCATCACTTCATAAATTGCGCTCACCGTGGTCAGAGTGGGAAATTTATATTGCGCACCGACCTTGAATGCCCATTCGTTGCCGATATCGTTGGGGTCCGTCCCATCAGGCGAAGCCAGTGCAGCAGGAGTGTTCGTGACATCGCTTGAGCGATTCACGCCGAGGTGTATCTCATACGCTGTCGTAAAGTACAGGGGGCCGTTGCTATAGGCGAGGTTCGCGCTGTAGGCCGACCCGTAGCTGCCGTCGTTACACGCAATTGGATTTCCACCACTACCAGGGACATTGCCGCCCGTGCAACTCGACTCACCCGAAGCCTGCACCGAATTTTCGTAACCGCGGTTTTGCCCGGGCGAAACCAGTGCGTTGAGAGACCAGCCATGGAAACTGGGCGACTCATACCAGATCGCATGGTCCAGCCGCGTACCGAATTCGACGCGATTGTCGCCGCCCGTGTTACCCATGATCACGGAGTAATCGCCGAGCATGCCGGAAAACGGATTCATGCGTGCGGTCGACGTTTTGTAGGGCGCATCGGTCTTGCCGATCTTCAACGCGCCCCAGGTGGACGATGCTACGCCGATGAAGCTGTTGCGCGACGTCAGGGCGCCCTTGACGGTCGAATCCTGAGCGGAGTTCGAATTGGAAGACCCTGAGGTTGCCGAAATGTCCAGTTGGGTTTCCAGTTGATAGACGAAGGCCAGGCTGGCGTCGGAACCGAATGGCCGCTTGCCGCGAACGCCGACATAGGAAAGATTGGATGAGACGTCGGGCTGCCAGCCCATATGCCCTCTAGGCGAGACGACAGTCCCCCCCGGCGTGACATACGAGTCTTTGAGGCCCTTGGTCGCATAGTCCACGGAAAGATCGAGATTGCCGTAGAACTCCATATCCCCCAGCGCGGCCAGCAACGACTTAAGCTTGGGCGGCATGCCGGCGCCCCACCCTGAGGCGTCGGCATCCGATGTTTTTTGCGCGCCTGAGGTTGTACCCGTGTTTGCGCTTGTACCTGAACTTGTACCTGCGTTTGTGCTTGCGACAGCGGGACTGACCGCTGGCTGACTGTTCGCTGTTTGGGCTTGCTTTGCCACAAGCGCATCGAGCTTCTTATTGAGCGCTTCCATTTGTTGTTTCAACAACTGGATCTGTTGTTTGTCGTCATCTGCCGCAATTGCCTGAGCGAATGCTCCTCCCGAACAGGTCACGCTGCCAGCTGCAAACAGGCATAGCGAAGCCGCCGCATGACGCGGCTTCAGATTTCTTATTCCCATCATCTCCTCCTATATTAATTAGTATCACTAAAAAACAAGAAAAATAAATTCCGTGACCCGAACGGCTATTTCGATCCGATGAGAACACTTATGTCACGCAAGACAAGGCGACCCAAGTGCCCAAGACAGTTGGATATTTCCGTGATAGCTATTGTATTAATCCAGACTACCGGGGTATGCATCGAGGTGGTTGAGATAAGACCCGAAACGACGCATTAACGCATTCACGGGGCGCCAATGTCCCTATCGGGTGCTCAGAGATATCCCTTTGCGAGCGCGCCGGCCTCGACCGTTCGGTCGATCCACCGCCGTCTCATCGGCGCGAGGATGAATTTCGCGGACACCGCCGCTGTAATCGACACGACCGCCGCACAGTTGAACACCGTGTTCCACGAGCCATGCGCCGACAACACCGAGGCGATCGGCACCAGCATCGACGCGGTACCCTTTGCGGTGTAAAGCGTGCCCGCATTGGCCGCCGCGTATTTGCTGCCGAACGTGTCCGCGCAGGTCGCCGGGAAGATCGAGAAAATCTCGCCCCAGCAGAGGAACACGGCCGCGGCAAAGAACATGAATGCGTACGGATTGTGGCCGAACTGCATCAGCCCGAGCAACGCGATGCCTTCGCCGAGAAAGATCATGAACATCGTATTCTCGCGGCCGATCTTGTCCGAAAGAAAGCCGCACAGCGGACGCGTGAAGCCGTTGCACAGGTTATCGATCGACAGCGTCATCGTCAGAAGCGGCAGCGTGATGCCCATAAGGCTGACCGGCAGCTTCGCGAAGCCATATTCCTTCGCGATCGGCCCAAGCTGTGCTGTGGCGATAATGCCGCCGGCTGCGACGAACACGAACATCAGGTAAAGCACCCAGAAAAGCGGCGAGCGGATCATCTGGCTGGGCGTGTAGTCGACCTTGGTGGCCACGACGCGCTTGGCCGCGACCGCATTCGCCGGCGGCTTCGGACGCACCAGCAAGGTTGCGAGAAGCAGAATGCAGACGCCCTGGAAAATACCGAAGAACATGAACGTATGCTCGTAGCCGGAACGCTGGATCATGTTGGCGATCGGGATCACTGTGATCGCCGCACCAGCGCCGAAGCCGGCCGCGGTCAGACCCGCCGCCAGGCCCCGTTTATCCGGGAACCACTTGAGTGCCGTCCCGACACAGGTCCCGTAGACGCAACCCGCACCGATGCCCGCAATCACCGCCGCGACGTACAGTGCCCCCAGACTGCTTGCGTGTGCGTCAATGATCCAGCCGAGTGCGGCACACAGCGAACCGGCGATCACAACCGGGCGCGGCCCGAACTTGTCGACGAGCCAGCCTTCGACTGGCACAAGCCAGGTTTCCGTGACGATGAAGATGGTGAACGCAGTCTGAATCGCTGCCTGCCCCCAGTGATGCGCCGCGTCCATCGGCACGACGAACAAGGTCCACGCATACTGCAGGTTCGCCACCAGTCCCATACAGACGATGCCGACCGCCAGTTGAACCCACCGGTTATACCGTAGCGCCGTGCTGCGCGGCTCGGCCACGTTGGAATATCCCATGTCTCCATCTCCTTTGTAGAATTCGTCGTGCTCGAGCGGCGCGTTGCGTTGAATCGTGTAACCGAATCACTCATCGCTTGCGTGCGCGTCGGCAATGAAACGCTAATGGTCGGTCAGATGGAGATCGCACCAACAACAAAAGACCGGCGGGGGTGCGCAAAACGGTCTGGTAAAAGTGGTTGCGTCTTCACGGAGTCTGGGAGCATGCTCCGCGAGAACAGCCATCAGTGAAAGTTAAAACATTTTATGGTTTGCATTAGGCGTCCTGTATACGTCGATGCCTCAACGAACTTCAGCCATGAAAAACGCTACTCTGCGCCAACTCAAGATCTTCGAAACGGTTGCCCGGCACCTGAGCTTCTCGCGCGCGGCCGACGAGTTGTACCTGACGCAGCCCGCCGTCTCAACCCAAGTAAAACAGCTTGAGGAGCACGCCGGCCTGGCCCTGTTCGGGCAGCTCGGCCGGAAAATTTATCTGACGCCGGCGGGTTCCGAAATGCTCACTTACGCGCGCTCGATCATCGAGCAGTTCCGCGAAATGGACGAAGTGATGGCCCGCTTGCAGGGCATTGCGGGCGGTCAACTGAACGTTGCGGTGATCAGTGCGGGGGACTATTTTTTCCCGCGAGTGGTGGGCGAATTCGTGCGCCGCAATGACGACATCAAGCTCAAGCTGGCGGTGCACAATCGCGAGGAACTGCTGCATCAACTGGCGAACAACTTAACCGATCTCGCAATCATGGTGCGGCCGCCGCAGGACCTCGATACACATAACGAACCGTTTGCGCCTCATCCTTATGTGATCGTCGCGCCGCCCCTACACCCGCTTGTGGGCAAGAAGCGCATCCCTCAGTCGACGATCGCAAAAGAGCCGTTCATCGTCCGCGAAAAAGGCTCGGACACGTGGCATTCGATGGAAGACGGGTTTGCGGGAGGAGTCACCAGGCTCAATGTCGCCATGGAGATCAGGAGCACGGAAACGATCAAACAGGCGGTGATTGCAGGCATGGGCATCAGCTTCCTCTCCGCGCATACCATCGGCCTGGAACTGCAGGTCGGTCACCTCGCCGTACTGGACGTACAAGGCTTTCCGGTGATGCTCCACTGGTACGTGGTGCACCGAAAGAGCAAGCGCCTGCCCCCTGTCGCGCTTGCGTTCAAGGAATTCTTGATCGGCGAAGGCGCGACGCAGATCGCGCAGATCACTCACGTCGACGCCGATCTGCTGCGCGGTCAGTCCAAGGGATAATCGAAAGTCAGGGCGCAGCGTGCCGGCGTCGGCTTCACTCAAAACATAAGCAAACATTTATGGTTATTCACAACAACTTTAACTGTTGTTTATTTATAGCCGATCCTATGCTTCTAGCAAGCTATCCGCCCGAAGGAGACGATCATGGGCCACTCACGCGTTAGCGCACCTGAAACCGAGCGCGACCAGGACATGCAGGCGCAGCTTTGCGCATACAACACCGCTTTCGCGGAACTGGGTCTGCGGTTTCGCTGGGACGAGCGCACCCTCACGTCGCTCGCAACCATCGACGGCGAACGGGAGCGCATCGCCGCGTACATAGAGGCCCACCATGCGCATTTGCTCAAAGCGTACAGCGCGGAATTCCTGAGCCAGGCCATTCTCGAGAAAAAGAACGCGCGCTATCCGGTATGCTTGGCGACGCGCAGGGAAAGCGCAGCGAGCGTCAACAACGCGTTGCACCTGTTGCGTGCCGGGTCACAGTGGGAGCGCTCGTCGTGCGACTCTGATTTACCGGCGTTGGCGGGCGTTTAAGAGCGGCAAGCAGCCCGCTTCGCCGGGCTGCAATCGGTCCGGTAGGAGCGGCAGTCGGCCACTGAAACTTCTCGAGCCTGCGCTCGCCAACCATCCGGCGGCTTGGGACGAGATAGCGCAGACGCTATCCGCGGAATGACCTGCAGCCCCGGCCAAGGTCGCCGGCAAGGATCACGACGCCTGCGCCAACGAAAGCCTCTTTGCGCCCGCACCGCGATTGAAAAAACCGGCGTCGCCCTCGAGCGCCACTGATATATCGGCCTTCAGTAGCTCAAGCCACGCGCACGTTTTCACCTCCAGAAACCGGCGCGACGGAATCAGCATGAACACCCCGATTTCACGCGACCGCCAGCGCGGCAGCACATGCACGAGCGGGCCTTGCGGAACGCGTCGACGACCGCATAGCAGGGCAACCTCGCGATGCCGAGCGCACTCAGCACGCTGTGCAGCACGACCTCCGGGTTGTCTCCGACCACTGTGCCGGTCGGGTCGAGCGTTCAGACCTGCTTGCCGTCGACCAGCTCCCAATGCGGCGTGATCGAAAGATTGACGAGACGCAAACACGCGTGGTCGGCCAGCTCGCGCGGATGCCTCGGCTTGCCGTGCCGCGCCTGGTTGTCATTCCCGAACCATCAAACGGTTCACTAGATTGCGAGTTCCGCGCTGAGCCTGCCGCCAGCAGGTCCAGGAGTTTGTCCGAATTCGGAGATTCTTCCTGACGGCGAACAACTGGTTTTTCGCATCAGTGAGGGCGTCGGCCATTGGCGGCGTTAAATTGCAAGCTGCTGGCGATCAGACTGCGTGCGCGTCCATTACCGTTGCGATCGACGGGCGCACCGTCGAGGTAGAGCCGACGCTTTAAATCATAGAGGTGGCCGCGCGCAGCGACGCATTGACCGCGAACGTCGGCTGCATGGGACAGGGCGTTTGCGGCGCTTGCCGCTGCCTCGTGCGCCGTGACGGCGAGCGCGAGGCTCGCGTGCGAGACATTGCCGGCCTCCGGTCGCAGGGCGCTCATGAGGTTCTGTCGCAGTAAGGAAATAAGGAAGAGTCGGGGCGGAAAGAATAGGAATGCTTATGTCGCAAGATCGTAGAACTGCTCGGCGGGTGAACGATGCCGTCCACCATCGCTCTTCATCTGCCCTTTCGCTATTATGTGCATGAGTTCGATACCGCCTAAGATGATGCGGGCGCAACGAAAGCTCTTGAATCCAGGCATCGGTCTTACGATGCGTTTGATTGCTCGATGGTCCTGCTCCACAACGTTGTTCAGATATTTCGATTGTCGAATTCTGATCGGTATTTCGCGATCAACATTGATCGCATTTAGCCCCGCGAGATTTGCCCCGCTCTTGTCGATCGTCATCGTTTCCGGTACGCCGTTTCCAGCGATCGCCTTTTCGAAATAGCGCCGGGCCGCGCCCTTGTCCCGCTTGGCGCGGAGCAGGGAGTCAACTGTGTCGCCGGCCTTATCGACGGCCCGATACAAGTACTTCCATTCGCCCCTAACCTCGATATAGGGGTGAGTAGACCCAAGGAACTTCACCCGGAGTCTCTCGCAGAACCGTGCGTAAACCTCTCGATTTACACCGCTCCCGGGCACTGTCACGTTGCAGAGATGGTCAAGTAAGATCGGGTGATGAAGAATGCTAAATCGCTTTACCACGGTCATCGCTTTCCGGCGGCGGTCATCAGTTGCGCGGTACGCTGGTATTTCAGGTTTCAGCTCAGCCTGCGTGATATCGAAGAACTGCTGTTCGAGCGCGGGGTTATCGTCAGCTACGAAACGGTCAGACGCTGGTGCGATAAGTTCGGTGCGGGCTTCGCACACCGTGTGAAAGCGGCGCGTCGCAGGCCCGGCACCACATGGCACCTTGACGAAGTATTTGTAACGTTGCGCGGCGAGCCTTACCTGTTGTGGCGCGCCGTCGATCAACACGGTGCCGAACTCGATATCCTGCTACAGAAGCGCCGCGACAAGGCAGCAGCGAAGCGGTTTTTCAAGCGCGTGCTTGCCTCGTGTACTGAGGCACCGCACAAGATCGTGACCGACCAGCTGCGTAGCTATCCGGCGGCGAAAGCAGAGATTCCCGCACTGGCTCACGTCAGGCACGTCTTCGTCAAAGCCAGCGCGCGGGTCAACAACTGGGCGGAAAACAGTCATCAGCCGACGCGCGAACGCGAGCGACGCATGCGTGGCTTCCGCGATCCTGAACGCACGCAGGCTTTCTTATCGAGCTTCGGTCCTATCCGGCAGCACTTCGCGCTCAAGCGACATCTGCTACGCGCCTCACTCTATCGCAAACAGCTCGCCGCACGGTTTGCCGCCTGGCATCGTTTCACTGAGGCCACCCAAGTTCCGTCCGTTTTCTGAGCAAGCGTGCATATTCTCCGCTTTTGCGTCGCAAGCAATTTAACGTGACAGAGCCCTGAAAAGCATTGGCGGGACAGCGAACTCGGACAAGCCGCTCAGGTCGCCTCGGGAAACAGGAACAAGCGATGCTTGTCACCGTTGCCTTTAGTGACCTCCCCCGTGTCCGCCACCCCCGTGTCCGCCGCGTCCATGTCCGCCGCGTCCACCGCCATGCCAGTGCTCGTAACCGTGCCAATGGTGGTCACCTCCCCGTCCACCCCAAATATTGATCGTCCCATACGCCGGGACGTAGACGGGTCCAGACGGGTATCCATACGCAGAATCGTATGGCTGGGCATACCCACCGTCTCCATAACCCGGTGCGACTGCGCAACTACTCACACTTGCTGCGATGCCAAGCATTGCAATAATCCTAAGCACGGTGTTCATCCTAATGGCGAGTTGAGGGAGCGCTTTCGAAGAGCGAGGACTTATCGCCCTCGATCGTTCCCAGTCCCATTATCGATATCTGCGTCTGATGTAGGCATGGCGCGAAAATGTCATTTTTGACATTTCAGGAAACGCGCATCGGCCCACGCGCCCGATGTGAGCATGCCGCCGAAGGAACGTTTAGGGTCAGCGGGCCGACGGACAGCCTGCAGCAGCGATCCGGGGGGCGTGTGACGAGCGAGCGGGGATGGCCGACGGCAATACATCACCCGACGCGAAAGCGGGCAGACTTCCTCATGGCCTCTCCTCACCAGAGAGTTTGCAGAACCATCTATACGGAAGGAAAGCAAACGAGTGCAGCAATACGGGCGCGTGCGCCTTCCGGCGTGACGTGGGACGGCATCGATTGGGCCAATGTTCAACGCCAGGTAAGAAGGCTGCAGACACGTATGGTGAAGGCCGCACAGGCCGGCCGCTATAACAGGGTAAAAGCCCTGCAATGGCTGCTGACCCACTCGTTCAGCGGCCGTGCATTAGCCGTGAAGCGGGTGACTGAAAACAAAGGCAGCAACACCCCGGTGTGGACAAGGTAACGTGGAAAACACCGGCGGCAAAGGCCAACGCGATTGCGTCGTTGAAGAGGCGGGGTTACTCGTCCCTTCCGCTTCGGAGCGGTTTTTATTCTGAAGAAAAACGGCAAGACGAGGCCGCTCGGGATACCGACGGTGATCTCATAATGCACCTCTCACAGTTGAGTGTTGGAATGCTGCGGTTGAACCGTACTTTGAAGCCCGCTGGGGCAAGAAGACGATGAACTCGCCAAGGGGCAGGGTCAAACTCTACCGCGTCTGGCTACGGCAGGATGGCCTGTGTCCGACCTGTCAGGAACCGATCGCACCGGGCAGCCCTTGGGCGACCCGGTTCATTGTGAAAAGAACCGAAGGCGGATCAGGCGCGGCGAGCAACATTCAACTGCACCATCCCGATTACCATGGAAGTCAATATGCCGGGAAGTAAGTTGTGGACGCGGGTATCGAAAGATGCCTTTGCAGAGGCTTGAGCCGTGTGGATCGAAAGACCCATGCACGGTTCTGAGCAGGCTGGACGCGGGTAACCGCGCCCAGCTACCCGACAAAACCGTTGGGCATGCCCTGCAATGTCTATCAGACCAACAACGCAGGCGAAACCGCGCTCTCGTTTGCGCCGCTGTTTCGCCGCCTCGATATGATCCCGGTGCTGGTGGCGCACGGCGCAAACGCGAACCATGTGGATGCGCGCGGCGGCACCGCGCTGCAAATGGCTATCGCGCAGCGCAATACGGCGGCGGCAGATGCACTGCGCCAAGCGGGTGCGACGGAGTGAAGCTGGGCTAGCTCAGGAAAAGATCGCTTCGATATCCGGCGACGCGTCTTTCACCTCGTCGAAGTTCAGTGTTGCTTCGATATGCTGCAGGTGTTCCAGCATGCTCGCCGCAGCCTTTGCTTCGTCATGCGCTTCGATTGCATCAATCAGATCACTGTGCTCGTGATGCGGGCACGCCGGGGCGTTGGGCTTGTCGTAAAGCGTGATGACGAGGCACGTCAACGGCGCGAGTTCTCGCATCATCCGCAAGAGGATTTCGTTGCCGATCATCTCCGCGATCAGCACATGAAACTCGCCTGACAGCCGGATGATGGCGGGCCGGTCATTCTGCTTACGCGCGTCGCTTTCCTGCCGCACGTGCTTGCGTAACGCACGCACTTGCGCCGACGTCGCGGTGCGGCTCAACAGCCTGGCCATTTCTGGCTCGATCATGCGCCGCGTGACAAATACGTCTCGCGCCTGCTGGACGCTCGGGCTGGCGATAAAGGCCCCGCGATTCGGCACCAGCTCGACCAGCCCCTCGTGGGCAAGCTTGTTGAGCACTTCGCGAATCTTGGTCCGGCTCACGCCCGAGACCTCCGCGAGCCGCTCCTCAATCAATTTTGTACCGGGTGCAAGGCGATGCTCAAGCACCGCCTTCTGGATGCGGCCATAGATTTCCTCATTCGTAAACGGCGCCTTGGGCGCGGCAGCTTTACTGGCAGGCATGGAGGAGGCTCGACTCAAAGGGCTTCTCGCAACTGGGAATGGATCGATGATAGAGCAATCACGCGCGTTTTTGTACACAAAAATTCGATGGAGTGCCCGCGTCGAAACCACGCTCTAAAGGAGGAAACTGGAATTTTTTTGTATACAAACGTTCATCGGCGCTTATCGAGCCTGACAACCTGCAGACCTCTCTAGCAGGCGCCTTTTGGCCCGCGCAACAACCCTCATTTGGTGCCAATGATTCGATTTTGGTGCTCCCGTGCACCATCTTCAGGCAAGCGTGCGTGTCGCAGTTTTCGCCATGATCCATTGACGTTCGTTCCAGAGAAGGTGCTCAGGAAGCAGCCGTTTCCACTATCGAGCGCGCATCCATCATTGCATACAATCTCTTTTATATTGCGTACAAATACTATGATTTATGTTGGCATAAAGTTTGCATTATGAGCATCCAGCAACCATCTTTTTCCGGCGCGGCACGCCAGAAGCAACCCTTGATATGGAAATCATGACGCAACGCACTCTGATTGGCATGTTAACCCCGTCTTCCAACACGGTTCTCGAACCGGTGACTTCGGCGATGCTCGCGGGCCTGCCCGACGTCAGCGCGCATTTCGGCCGCTTCCGGGTGACCGAGATCGCGTTGTCCGAACAGGCGCTGGCCCAGTTCGATGACGAGGAAATTCTCGGCGCGGCAGGGTTGCTCGCCGACGCGAAGCTGGACGTGATCGGCTGGAACGGGACATCGTCGGGCTGGCTCGGGTTTGCGGCAGACGAGCGTCTGTGCCACAGCATCACAGAACGCACCGGTATTGCCGCCTGCACCTCGGTGCTCGCGCTCAACGAGATTTTCGCCATGACGGGCGTGCGTCGCTTCGGTCTGGTCACGCCATATCGCGACGACGTGCAGGCAAAGGTCACCTCTACGTATGGCAGCGCGGGCTTTGAATGTGTCGGTGAACGTCATCTGAACAAGCAGGACAATTTTTCGTTTTCGGAAGTCAGTGCGGACACGTTGCGTGAGATGGCGCGTGAAGTCGCAAAGAGCAAACCCGATGCGATTACGATTTTCTGCACCAATTTGCGCGGCGCGCCGCTCGCTGAAGAGCTCGAAGCCGAACTCGGCATTCCGGTGTACGACACCATCTCGACGGTGGTCTGGAAAGCGCTGCGGATGAGCGGCATCGATACGTCGCGCGTCACCGGCTGGGGCAGCCTGTTCCGGGAGGTCGCATGAGCGACGCGGCGGCCTTCGACCTCGTGATCCGCGACGCGGATATCGCCACGGCGGCCGACCGCTTCACCGCCGACATCGGCGTACGAGACGGGCGCATCGTCGCGCTGGGCAGCGGACTGGCTCGGGGCGCCAGCGAGATCGATGCAGGCGGCCGCCTCGTCACTCCAGGGGGCGTGGATAGCCACTGCCACCTGGATCAGGACACCGGCGACGATAGCGTGATGGCCGACGACTTCCTGAGCGGCACGGTTTCCGCTGCCTGCGGCGGCACCACCACGGTAATTCCGTTTGCGTGCCAGCAGAAGGGAAAAACGCTGCGTGCGGCGATCGATACGTACCACCGACGCGCCGACGCCCGCGCGGTGATTGACTACGCCTTCCATCTGATCGTCACCGATCCCACGCCGCATGTGCTCGACCAGGAGCTGCCGCAACTGATCGAAGAAGGTTATACGTCGTTCAAGATCTACATGACGTATGACGCGCTCAAGCTGAACGACCGTCAGATAATCGAACTGCTCGCACTGGCCCGCGTCCACGGCGCCATGGTGATGATTCATGCCGAAAACGCCGATTGCATTGCGTGGCTCACCGAAGCGCTGCTGGAGGAAGGCATCACCGCGCCGATCGGGCATGCGCTGTCCCGCCCGATGCTGGTCGAGCGCGAAGCGACGCATCGCGCCATCAGTCTCGCGCAGCTGGTCGACACGCCCGTGCTGATCGTGCACGTCTCCGGCCGCGAAGCGATCGAGCAGATTCGCTGGGCGCAAGGACATGGCCTCGCCGTCTACGCAGAGACATGTCCGCACTATCTGCTGCTGACCGAAGACATGCTCGAAGATGGCCCTCGCGGTTATCAATGTATCTGCAGTCCGCCGCCGCGCGACGAAGGCAATCGCCAGGCCGTCTGGGACGGACTCGTGAACGGTACGTTTCAGGTGCTCTCCTCCGACCATGCGCCGTTCCGCTTCGACGGTCCGCACGGCAAGCAGGTGGCCGGCGAAAGCCCGCGCTTCGATCAGGTGCCCAACGGCATACCGGGTCTCGAGACGCGCATGGCTTTGCTGATGTCCGAAGGCGTGATGAACGGACGCATCGACATTCACGCCTTCGTCGCACTGACCGCAACCAATGCCGCGAAGCTCTACGGTCTTTATCCGCGCAAGGGTTCAATCGCAATCGGCGGCGACGCCGATCTGGTGATCTGGGACACAGATCGTGCCTTCACGCTCACCAACGATGCGTTGCACCACAACGTCGACTACACGCCGTACGAGGGTTGGCAGATGAAAGCGTGGCCAGCGCTGACGCTGTCGCGCGGCGACGTAGTGTGGGACGGCGTGCAGCCCAGCGGCACGCGCGGCCGCGGCGAGTTCCTGCCGGCCTTGCGCCCGCAACTGGCGCAACCGCATCGCCCGTTGAACCCACGCATTGACGCTCACCGGGTGCTACCGCGCTTTGCCTTTCCCGCCGTCTATCTCGAGTAGGAATGGCTTTGCAGGCTCGCGCGGAACGTGCAGTGCATTCGGCACCTTCCGCGCCGCTTTACACGCTGTCTTTATAACGTACGTACTGTGATTTTCTCTGGAGAGCCTGATGTCCGAACGATTTTCGCGTCGCCAATTCCTCCAACGTGTTGGCGCGGGTGCAGCCCTCGTGTCGATTGGGCTGCCCCGCTTTGCGATGGCCGCCGGGCTCACGCTTGACGACATCAAGAAGGCCGGGGTGCTGCGTATCGGCTGCGAAGCGACCTATCCGCCGCTGACGTATCGCGACGCGAGCGGTGCGATGATCGGCTACGACGTGGATCTCGCCAACGCGTTTTGCCGCAATCTCGGCGTCAAGGCGCAGTTCATCGACACGGTCTGGTCGGGCGTGATTCCGTCGCTCTACACGAAGAAGTTCGATCTGGTGATGAGCAGCCTGAGCTACACGGTCGAGCGCGAAAAACACGTGGACTTCTCCGTGCCGTACGTCGAGGCCTCGCAGGCACTGCTGATTCGCGCGGCGGATCTGAAGAGCGTCACCAGCCTCAACGGCATGAACGGCAAGGTGCTCGGACTCAAGCTCGGCTCGCCGGGTCAGATACTCGAACCGAAGCTCGATGCACAATTGAAAGCAGCGGGCGGTGCGGGTTTCAAGGAAGTGAAAACCTTCGACGACCATCCGGCCGCCTATATCGCGCTGGCAGAAGGCAAAGTGGACGGCGTGCTCAACACATTGCCGACGCTTTCGCTCGTCCTGAAGAATGCGCCGGGCAAATACGCTATCGTCAAGGGTATCGGCGCGGATAACTGGGCGGGCATCGCAGCACGTACGGATGACACCGCGCTGATCGGCTTTATTGACCAGCAGCTGCGCAAGTTCAGAACAGACGGCACGTTGCATTCGCTGCAGCAGAAGTGGTTTGGTTTCGACATGAACTTGCCGGATGCAATTCCGGTGCTGTCCTGAGAGCGCGGCGTCCATGGACTGGAGCATTATCGTCATGGCGTTGCCGATCCTCGCGGTCGGCCTGCTCGCCACGCTGAAGGTTTGCCTCGCGGCCATCGCGATTGGTATCGTGCTCGGCTTCGCGCTGGGTTTCGGTGCGCTCAGCCGCTTCAGGGCGGTTCGCATCGCCGTACTGGCGTACGTAGATTTCGTGCGCGGCACACCGCTGCTCGTGCAGATCTTTCTCGTCTATTTTGCGCTGCCCGTCATCGGCATCAACTTCAACGAGTACTGGGCCGGCGTCATCGCGCTCAGTCTGAACGCGGGCGGCTTCATCTGCGAGATCGTGCGCGCCAGCATGCAGTCGGTCGATCGCGGCCAGACTGAAGCCGCGCAATCCATCGGCATGCGTCACGGCCAGATCGTTCTGCACGTGCTCTTTCCGCAGGCGTGGCGGCGCATCCTGCCGCCGCTCACCAACGAACTGATCTCGCTAATCAAGGGTTCAGCGCTGCTGTCCGCGATCTCCGTGTATGAGCTCACGCACGCCGGTCAGGAAATCATCGCAACGTATTTTTCGCCGTTCGAGATTTTCCTGCTAATCGCCCTCTACTACTACGCGTTGATCTCGGCGCTGGCGTGGCTGTCGCGCTACCTCGAGCGGCGACTGCCGCAATACTGACTTCATGAGCTCGGGTTCCAGCATGTCTTCCACCGTTACCGCCTCTGACCTGCCCGCAGCGTCCGCTATGGACGCTGCCGCGCGCGTGCATGAAGGCGGAGCTGCAACGCTGCTGTCCATAGAAGGGCTGCACAAGCGCTTCGGCGACAAGGTCATCCTGCCCTCCGTCTCGCTGGAGGTTGGGCACGGCGAGACCGTGGTGCTGATCGGGCCGTCGGGTTCGGGCAAGACCACGCTCCTGCGGTGTCTCAACTTCCTGGAGAGACCGGACGGCGGCACGATCCGCCTTGGCAACCAGCGTATCGGGTTGTCGGAGCAAGGCCGCGCGCTGCCCGAAGCCGAACTGGCGCGACAACGCAGCCGCTTCGGCTTTGTGTTTCAGCGCTTCAACCTGTTCGCGCATCTGAGTGCACTGGATAACGTTGCCGCCGGCCCGCAGCGCGTGCTGGGACTCTCGCGCGACGCGGCCCGCGCTCGCGCACAAGTTGCCTTGGAAAAAGTCCACCTAGCGCAGCACGTCAACAAGCGGCCCGCGCAACTCTCGGGCGGCCAGCAGCAACGCGTGGCGATTGCCCGCGCACTCGCGATGGAGCCGCAGATGATCCTGTTCGACGAGCCGACTTCGGCGCTCGACCCAGAACTCGTCAATGAAGTGCTCGACGTGATGCGCGATCTCGCCGCGGCCCATATGACGATGATGGTCGTGACACACGAGATGAGCTTCGCGCGCAACGTCGCGCATCGGGTGGTCTTCATGGACGCTGGCGCCATCGTCGAACAAGGCACGCCCGGCGACGTCTTCGGCCGTCCACGCGAAGAGCGCACGCGGCGTTTCCTGCAGCACCTGCACACCTGAACTGAACCGGACCACCTGGCTGATGACTGCCCCACCTATCGAGCTTGACCTTGACCTGTTGCTACTGGGCGCCACCGTCGTGACGATGGACCCGGCTCAACCGCTGTTGCACGACGCTGCCATCGGCATACGCGGTAACCGTCTCACCTTTGTCGGCCGCGCCCAGGATCTGCCGGTGCAGACACGCACGCGGTCCACGCGCCGGCTTGCCGGACGCGTCATCGTACCCGGCTACGTGAACGTCCATACCCACGCCATTCTGACGATGGTGCGCGGCGTCGCCGAAGACCTGGGCTTCGCGCCCGCCTACACGCCAGGGATTCCCCACGGCCATGACGTGCGCCCAGACGAAGCTATCGCGCTGGCGCGTCTCGGCGCGCTCGAAGCGATGCTGTTCGGCTCGACGCTGATCAACGACAGCTACGTCCACGCCGATCTGACCATGGAGGCCATGGCCGACCTCGGCCTGCGGGTGTATTCATGCGGCCGCCTGCACGACGTCGATTTCTCCGGCGTCGCGGACGGACGCTGGGAATACCACGCCGCAACCGGCGAGCGCACGCTCAACGACGCACTGGCGCTGGCCAGGCGCTGGCATCGCAAACACAACGGGCGCACTGGGGTCCAACTCGCCGTTCATGCGCCCGACACCTGCTCCGACGACTTTCTGCGTCTGATCGTTGAGGCGGCACGTACGCATGACCTCGGCGTGACGACTCATCTCGCGCAAAGCCGTACTGAAGTTAGTGTAGTGAAGCAGCGTTCTGGTAAAAGCCCCGCGCAGTTGCTTGACGAGGTCGGACTGCTCAACGAAAGGCTCGTGGCGGCGCACTGCCTGTATCTGGACGACGACGACATCGCACGCGTCGGACGGGCCGGCATCACGGTGGCGCACATCCCCAAGGGCAACGCAACGGGCGGCACGATGGCGCCCACGCCGCGTCTGCGCACCGCCGGCGCGCGCATTGCATTGGGCACCGACAACATGCACGCCGATATGACCGAGGTGATGCGCTGGGCGCTGGCCATCGCGCGCATCCAGTTGGGCGAAGTCGCTGCGGACTGGCAACCCGCCGATGCGCTCACCATGGCGACGCACAACGGCGCGCACGCCATGGGGCTTGGCGACGAACTCGGCTGCCTCAAGACAGGCTGGCTCGCCGACCTCGCCATATTCGATTTCCAGCGCGCGCATCTGATTCCGCACCCCAGTCCGTTGGGCACGCTAGTACACACGGGACTTGGGCGCGATGTCGAGATGGTCATCGTGGACGGGGAGATTGTGGTCGACGGCGGCGCCCCCACCCGTTGCGACGCCGACGCGGTCATCGCTGCTGGAAAGCACGCCGCCACGCAACTATGGAAAAGGGCTAGCGCATGAGCACCCCGCACAGTATCGATTCGCAGTCGAGGCGCGACTCAGCCGGCACCGGGACCTTCGTCCCTTCAACTACGCAAGCGCGTGCTTCGCAAACCGGTGCCGCCGTGCAGATGCGCGGCATCCAGCATCGTTTCGGCACCGTACCGGTTATCGAAGACGTCACGCTCGACATTGCCGCAGGCGAACTGGTTGCGTTGCTCGGTCCGTCGGGCTGCGGCAAAAGCACGCTGTTGCGGATTCTCGCCGGTTTGCAGGTGCAGTCCGAGGGTGAAGTGCATATTGGCGGACAACACGTGGACGGCCTCGCGCCACGCCAACGCGGCGTGGGCATCGTCTTCCAGAACTACGCGCTGTTTCCACACATGACGGTCGCCGCCAACGTCGCCTACGGTCTCGAAGCCAACGGCGTCGAGCGTCGTGATGCCGCTCACAAGGCGCTGCAGATGCTCGAAATGGTGCGCATGGAAGCATTCGCGAAGCGCTATCCGCGCGAGTTGTCGGGCGGTCAGCAACAACGCGTGGCACTGGCCCGCACGCTCGCCGTCGAGCCGCGCATCCTGCTGCTGGACGAGCCTTTTGCGGCGCTCGACAAAAACCTGCGGCTCGATATGCAGATCGAAATCCGCCGTCTGCAGCGCGAGTTGAATATCACGACCGTGATGGTGACGCACGATCAGGAAGAGGCGATGAGCATGGCCGACCGGGTCGCAGTGCTCAATCGCGGGCGGCTCGAACAATACGACTCGGCGGTCGCGATCTACGATCAGCCCGCAACCCCCTTCGTCGCCAGCTTCGTCGGCACGGCGAATCTGCTGCCGGTCACCTTGCGCGTGCACGGCAGCCAGTGCCTGGCAAACTTCGACGATGGCGCCGTGCTGGCCGTCGCTCAGCCCGGCCCGTGGCGCGATGCCGGTGCGGCGCTGCTGGCGGTTCGCCCCGAGCAATGGGCGTGGCAGTTGCCCCAACCGGGCGCCAGCGCGCGTCAGCTGCTGGCTACAGTGCAACTGGCGATGCCGATCGGTCCCACGCTGGTGGTCGATCTGCAGACCGATGCCGGACAGACCGTGAAGATTTCCGTGCCGCGCGCCGAGGGTGCCGACTTGCGCCCGGGCTTGCGCGTTGCGCTCGATTTCAAGTCGGGTGCGCGAGTGCGCACGTTCAAGGCGGCGCAACCCAGTAACGCAGGTGTTTAGCGCATGGTCACAATCGTCCTGGTCTAACGCGCCGCCCGCTTCGTTATCGCCGGTTCATCCTGTTCAACTATCCATCCAGAGGTCCTATGTCGCTGATCGATCACCAACGTCGCAAGCTCCTGCAACTGATGGGAGCAGCGGGGGCTGTCGGCCTGTCGCTCGGCAGCCCGCTTGCCATGGCTGCGTCCGAATCCCTCGCCGCCACCACGTTTCCCGGTGCGTGGGAAGAGTCGCAACGCAAGATCCTGTTGCCCGCGTTTCGCAAGGCTGCGGGCGTGAGCGCCGTGCTCACCGCATCGCAAGCGGTCGACACACTGACAAAGCTGGTGGCCGCGCGCAATAACCCGCCGTTCGACGTGGTCATGATGGACGAGGGCCCCTACCTGCAGGGCATCACGCAAGGCGTGTTCGAACCCATTCCGGCAGCCCGGGTGCCGAACCTGGCGAATCTGCCCGCGCACTTCATCGACCCGAAGGGTCTGGGCGCCTATGTGTCCGCGCAGGTCTATGGGATAGCGTACAACACGGAGCGCGTGAAGACCACGCCGAAATCCTGGAATGATCTGCTCAAGCCGGAATTCAAGGGCCGCGTCGGCCTCGTGAGTCTCGACTCCACCTTGGGCACGGTATGGATGGTGGCGCTCGCCAAGATGCTGGGCGGCGACGAAGATCACATGGACCCGGCGTTCGATTACATCAAGCGGCTGATGCCGAACGTCGGCGCGGTTGCCGCCAATCCGGGCGCACTCGGCACGCTGTTCCAGCAAGGTCAGGTGGATATTGCCTGCCACTACATCAACAACGTGGAATCGTTGAAGGCCAAGGGCGTGCCGGTGGCGCTCGCGCGCCCCGAAAGCAACTGGGGCATGGTGCGCAGCACGATGAATATCGTGAAGAACACCCAGGCGGCGAATCTCGCCGCAGCGTATATCAATACCGCGTTGAGCGTCGAAGTGCAGCAGCAGATGACGAGCGCGCCCTACTACGTCGCGCCGACCAACACGAAGGTGCCGTTCGGCGCAGCGCTCGCCGCTGTCGCTCATAACGCCAATGACATGACGTCGTTCGTGCAGGTCGACTGGGCACGCATCAATCCGCGCCGCGCTGAATATATCGACCGTTTCAACCGTCTGATCAAGGTCTGACGCATCATGAACGCGAATCACCGGATGCCGCGCGACTGGCTGCTCGTGCTGCCACTGGGCCTGTTCTTCATCGCGTTTGTGGGCGTGCCGCTCTTGCTCGTCGCGCTGATCAGCCTGCACAACGACACAGCCATGACGCATTTCGGCATTCGCCAATACATGGTTTTCTTTGGCGACGGATATAACCGCGGCATCCTCTGGCAAACGCTCTGGCTTGGTGTGGCGACCACGCTGGTGACGATCGTGCTCGGCTATCCGGTTGCGCATCTGTACGTGGTGAGCCCGCCGCGCTGGCGGCGTGTGCTGATCGTGCTGATCCTGCTGCCGCTTCTGACCAGTTCGGTGGTGCGCACGTTTGCGTGGGTCGTGATTCTCGGCAATGAAGGGCTGGTCAACGCGCTGCTGGTGGCGCTCGGGCACACGGGCCAACCGGTCAAGCTCCTGTACACGCCGCTGGCGGTGATCCTCTCGCTTGCGCAGATCGAATTGCCGTTGATGGTGTTGCCGCTCGTCACCACGCTCAGTTCGCTCGACATGCGCTTGCCCGAGGCGTCGCATGCGCTGGGCGCCAGCAGCTGGCGTACCTGGTGGAAGATCACAGTGCCGCTTGCGATGCCGGGTTTGCTCAGCGGAACCTTGCTGGTGTTTACCGGCGCAGTCAGCGCGTTCGTGGTTCAAACCCTGGTGGGCGGCGGCCAGCTGATGTACATGCCGTTCTACATCTACGAACAGGCCATCCAGACGCAGAACTATCCGTTTGCGGCGACGCTTGCCGTGATTCTGCTGGTGAGCGTGCTGCTCGTGGTGACCTTGCTCAACTATTTCGGCCGCAAGACTAGAGGGTTTGTCCATGGCTAAATCCACGCTTGCCGCGCCGGGCGTTATGCCGGCGCGCCGCACCCAGCCAGGTCGCCAGTCGTTCAATGCAGTGATGGGCTTGATGGGCGGCATCGGGCTGTTGATGCTGATCGGGCCCACGCTGATCGTACTGGTGACGTCGCTCACATCGGGCTACTCGTTGAAGTTTCCGCCGCCGGGACTGTCATTGCGCTGGTATCAGGCGCTGATCTTCGATTCGCCGGAGATCATCGACGATTTGCTGTTGAGCCTGAAGCTGGCTGCCGCTGCGACCGCCTGCGCGACCGTGCTGGCGGTAGCCGCCGCAGTGACGCTCGCGCGCCGCCGCACGTTCGCTGCGCGACTGCTGGATTCGTTTTTCATGGCGCCGCTGACCATTCCGTCGCTGGCGCTGGGGTTGGGTATCCTGATCCTGTTCAACCTCGAAAGCGCGGGGCTCTCGTTCTACAGTCTGCTCGCCGGACATATCGCGCTGTGCGCACCGTATGTGCTGTACACGACGTCGGCCAGTTATGCGCAGCTCGATCCGGCGCTGCTCGACAGCTCGACATGCCTGGGCGCGGGCGGCTGGTTCACGTTCCGCCGCGTCGTACTGCCGGCGCTGGTACCGGGCATTGCGTCGGGGGCGTTCATTGCGTTCATGAATTCGTTCGATAACGTCGCGCTGTCACTGTTCCTGTCGGACGCGCGATCCGAAGTGCTGCCCATCCACCTGTGGCATATCATCGAGGACAGCCTCGACGTCCGTGCGGCTGCGGCCTCAGGCGTGCTGATTATCGCCACCTTGATTTCCATGCTGCTGATGGAGCGGCTCGCTGGCTTGTCGCGGCAGTTTCGCTAGCCGCCGCAGTCCACCCTTCCTTCGATCTGGTAGAACCCGTGCGCAAGATACTTTCCAACGTCAAGGCATTACAGGGCACCGAACAGCGTTATGAGCCGCGACGCGTCGACGTCGTGATCGAAGGCGAGCGCATCGCCGCTATCGTGCCGGGCGGCAGCGCGACCGACGGCGAATGCATACCGCTCGACGACTGCCTGCTGGTGCCGGGGCTCATCAACGGCCATCAACATTCGCACGAGCATTTTCACAAGGGACGGCTCGAAAACCTGCCGCTCGAGTTGTGGATGCACTACGTGCGCGCGCCGCGCCCCGTGAAGCTGACGCCGCGCCAGGTCTATCTGCGAACGTTGATTGGCGCGCTCGAATCGCTGCGCAGCGGCACAACCACGCTCGTCGACGACGTGAGCCTCGGTCAGGCCATTGACCCCGCCGCCGTCGACGCTATCTTCCAGGCCTACGAGGACTCGGGGATTCGCGCGCTCGTGGGGTTCTCGATGATGGATCGCGCGATCGTCGATAACTTCCCGGAGGTCGACAGCATTTTCCCGCCCGCGCTGCTTGCGCAACTACGTGCGCAGCCGCGGCCCTCTCCCGATGCGTTCTTCGCGCTGCTGGAAAGCGAGTTGGCGCATCACCATCCCCAGCATGATCGGGTGGGCATGCTGATTGCCCCTTCCGCGCCGCAACGCTGCACGCCAGAATTTCTCAGGCGTTGCCGCAAATTCGCCGACACGCATGATCTGCCGGTCATCATCCACGTTCAGGAAACCCGCTTGCAGGTGGTAACGGCGCAAGCCTTCTACGGCAAGTCCATGGTGATGCGCCTTGCCGAACTGGAATTTCTGCGGCCAGGCACGTCGCTGATCCACGCGGTCTGGTTGTCGGATGCGGAGATCGCGTGTCTGGCTCAATCGGGTGCGAGCGTGCAGCACAATCCATGGAGCAATCTGATGCTCGGCTCGGGCATTCAACCGGTGCGAGCGCTGCTCGATGCGGGCGTCAACGTGAGTCTCGGCTCCGACGGCTGCGCGTCGACGGTCACCGTCAATATGCTCAACGTGCTTGGCAGCGCCGCAGCAGTGTCGAAGATACGCGGCGACGATTATTCGCGCTGGTTGTCCGCAGCTGAAGCGCTGCGTGCGGGGACAATTGGCGGCGCGACAGCGCTCGGACTAGGCAGCCAGCTCGGTGCAATCGAGCCGGGTTATCGCGCCGACCTGGTCGCTTACCGGACTGACACGATCAGCTTCACGCCGTTAACCGATCCGGTGCGGCAACTGGTGTATGCCGAGCGCGGCGCCGCTATCGACAGCGTGTTTGTTGCGGGCGAGGCAGTCATGCGGAACGGACGACTCACGCGCGTCGATGAAGGCGCGCTGCTGCGGGAGATCAACGCCGCTTATCAGGCATTGGGCGCGGAGTTCGACCTCGCGGATGAATCCGTCGCGCCGCTGCGCGCGGAGATGGAGAAGGTCTACGCGCGCGCCCAGGCACTTCAGGCCGAATGGCAACCTCATACAGCGAAACTGGCCGGTTGACGACGACGGACTCCTGCACTAGGCAATCCAGATGCCAGCTGGTGCCGGGCTTGCGACGCGCAGCTTTGCGGGGCCGCATACGTTGACGTACACATTGCGAATTTCGTCCGCCTACAATCGTTCGATGTTATTCGGAGGGCCCGACGGCACACGTGATGTTTGATAAGCCAACACTGAACACTAACGAACGCCCCGCCTATCTCGCGTTGGCCGACGAACTGATTCGCTACGATACGACGAGCAGCCGCTCGAATCTCGGCCTGATCGAAGCGATCCGGGACCGCCTTCGAGCCCATCAGATAGAAACGCTGCTGGTCTATGACAGGGCGAGGCAAAAAGCAAATCTGTTCGCGACACTGCCGGCCTTTAACGGGGAAACGAATGGCGGCATCGTGCTGTCCGGGCACACCGATGTCGTTCCCGTAACCGGCCAGAACTGGTCAAGTGATCCCTTCGATCCGACCATCCGCGGCGATCGGCTCTACGGCCGCGGCTCGTGCGACATGAAAGGTTTTATCGCAGTGACGCTCGGCCTGTTGCCCGACATCCAGAAGCGCTGGATACGCGAGCCTGTTCACTTCGCCTTCTCTTTCGACGAGGAGGTCGGCTGTCTCGGTGCGCCCCTGCTTCTGACTGAACTCGCGGAACGCGGCATCCGGCCGGCAGGCTGCATCGTCGGCGAACCGACCAGCATGCGGCCCGTCGTCGCTCACAAGGGCAACAACGCCTACCGATGCTGCGTGAAGGGCGTGGCCGCCCATTCGTCGCGCACGCCGAGCGGCGTCAACGCGATCGAATACGCCGCGCGCCTGATCTGCCGAATCCGCGATACGGCCGATACCCTGCGCCGCAACGGCCCGTTCGATCGCGCATTCGACGTACCGTTTTCGACGGCACAAACCGGCCTGATCAAGGGCGGCGTCGCAATCAACACGATTCCCGAAGATTGCGAATTCTTCTTCGAATACCGCAATCTGCCCTCCGAAGATCCGGAAAGGTTCTTTGAACAGATCGCCCGCTATGCCCGCGAGGAACTCGAACCACAGATGCGCGAAGTCTCCAATGCCGCGGCGATCTCGTTTGAAAAGGTCGGCACGACGTTGTCGCTCGACAGCGCTGAGCAAGCCGCCATCACGCGACTCGTGCGCACGCTGTGCAATGACTTTGAAACACGCAAGGTGACTTTCGGCACCGAAGCCGGCCTGTTCTCGCAAGCGGGAATCCCCACGGTGATTTGTGGCCCGGGCAGCATCGACGATGCGCACAAGGCAGACGAATCCGTCGAACTCTCGCAGCTGGCCGAATGCGACCAGTTTCTGCGGCGCGTACTCGACACGCTCACGGCACCCTGAATCGCATCGGCATCACAGGCCGTGAACGAGGATAGCCTCCAGGTCGTCGTTCTCTTCCTCCGGTCCATGCAGCCGCAAGGTCGCTTCGATATGATCGAGATGTTCGTCCATGAGCTTTTGCGCCAGCTTGACGTTGCCCGCTTCCACTGCGTCGATCAGACGCGCGTGTTCGTCGTGCAGGCACGCCTGCGCAGTCGGCGCGTTGTAGAGCAGGATCGTCAGGCACGTGAGCATCTGCAAGCCACGCATGGTCCGCTCGATGAAGCGGTTACCCGACACCTGCGCGAGCATCACGTGGAATTCACCTGATAGCCGCACCGTGGCACGCCGGTCATCACGCTTACGAGCCTCGTCTTCCTGTGCCACATGCGCGCGCAAACGCGCCAGGTCCTTCTTCGTGGCGCAACGGCACACCTTTTCGATGATCGGCAATTCGATCTGACGCCGCGCCTCGAACAACTCGCGAGCTTCTTCGACCGTCGGGCTCGCAACGAAAGCGCCGCGATTCGGCACGATGGTCACAACAAGCTCGTGCGACAGTTGCTGCAACACCGCGCGCACCGTGGTACGGCTCACACTAAAAATAGCGGCGAGCCGATCCTCGGCGAGCTTCGTGCCGGGCTGCAGCCGATGCTCCGAAATCGCATTCATCAAGCGCTCGTAAATCACGTGGCGATGAGCTCCGTCAAAGGAGCCAGCCACTTCAGTGTCGGCTGTCTTTGCCCTCTTCTTATCAGTCGGCATGAAAGGGTCCTGGTAGTAAGTTGGATCACGATGAGGGCAACGCGCGCGGTTGACTGCGCCGACTGCACACCTCAGTCACAGTGCGAATTATCGCCCATATTGCACACAAGTTATACGGCGAATTGTATTTTCATAACGAAAACAAATCGTCTGCGAAAGCGAATTTGCTTCCCTATAGCGCACCGGAAAGGGGTCCACAACGCGATGCCCATTGAGCGTGCTTAGCGCGACATGACGGTGCAAAATTGCCCTTTAGGCAACATCGCGGTGCATTTTCAGAAGGCTCGTCGGTGCATTATTGTGTACAAACAACCATAATTTTATAAAACAATATGTCCATCATCCTGTAAACAAAGAGATCCATCAAAGTGCACACAACTCGATGCCCGCTGGCACGGTCTTCGCTAAAACGTGGCCAAGCCCTCGCATCCGGCAGCCCATCTGCCGACGCGATTCCCGACGCCCCCGTGAACCCGTCATGCAAAAACTGCTCCTCGCGCACGGCAGTGCGCTTTCTAATCTCGCGTTGTTCGTAGCGGTCGATGCCGGCCTGTTCGAGCGCCATGGCCTGCAGGTCGAAGCACCGCCGCTGGCCCAGTTCGGTTCCACCGCCGCCTTGCTGAGAAGCGGCGAGGCTGACCTTGGCACCACAGGCTTTACACAGCCGCTGGTCGATCATGCCCGGCCCGATCCGCTGCGAATTGTCGGCGGCAGTGGCAAGCTCGGTATGGCGCTTATGGGTCTGCCAGGCCTTTCGATGAGCGATCTGCGTGGCCAGCGCGTGGGGACTTTCGCCGACGATCCAATGGAAGTCCTGTTGCACGATGCGCTGCGGGTACGCGGGATGGCCCCCGTGCAGATCGAACGCGTGCTGTACCCATCGCTCGCCAAGGCGGTCGACGATCTGACCAGCGGCCGCCTCGCGGCGCTGACGTTGATCGAACCGTGGATTTCCCGCCTTCGGATGCGCGGCTTCGAGGTACTTTGCGACGGCTTGCAGGCATGGGGCGGCGACTATCCCGACACATTGCTCGTCGCCCGCAAGAGCTTTCTTGACGCACATCCTGAGATCATCCGCGCGGCCTTGCGCGCGATGCTCGATGCGCAGGAAGCGATCACGAACAATCCCCGCGAAGCCCTGCGCGCCAGCGCGCACCGCTACCCCGAATTCACGTTCGATGAACTGCTGGCCGGCATCGCTGCGCAGCCGCCAATCATCGATATTCGCCCGCTTCGCGAGTGCATTCTCGCGCGTGCCCAGTCGCTGGAAGCACTCGGACGAATGCAGGTTTCTGGCTCGATCGGAGAGATCTTCAGCTTCGACCTGCTGGCACAAACGCTTGCGCAGTCGCCTGCGGAAACTTTCATATCCCCATCTGCCGTTCAACCTCTCTAAGGACCACGCGATGTTCAGGAAATTTGTTCAGCAAGACCCGGATGGTTACCCATTGACCGAACTCGGCAGCACGCGACGCGAATTTCTGATGCGCGGCGCGTGCCTGGCCGGCGCCGCGGCGTTGGGTGGTGCTTATCTTCCACAGGCTATGGCGGCCGGCCCGCTGACCCTCAAGGCGACGCACGGCACGGGTCTGTGCAATTGCCCATTCTTTCTCGTCAAGGAACGCAATCTCGCGCAGGGCGTCACGCTCGACTTCGTGACGACGCCGTCGAACGCCGACATCGCCGCGCTGTTCGGCGCGGGCGTGGTGGATGTGTCCGTCGTTCCGTACACCAACTTCATGACGCTCTACGATGCCGGCGCACCAATCAAGATCGTTGCAGGTTCGGGCGCGCAGGGTTGCGTAATCGTCGCGCAGCCGGGCATCACGTCGGCGGCGCAACTGCGTGGCAAAACCATCGGCACATTCCAGGCAGATACGCTCGAAATGTTGCCCTACGACTACCTGAAGAAAGCCGGAATGAGCTTCGCCGACGTCAAGGTGCGCTACTTCGGTACGTCGCCGGAACTCGCGCAGGCTTTTATCGCCGGGAACGTCGATGCGATGTGCCACATCGAGCCTTACGCAACGCAGGCATTGAAAGCGAGGCCGGGCTCTGTGCAACTCTCGAACGGCGTTGACGTCTACGGCGCGAACTACAGCGACTGCGTTCTTGCCGTGCGCAGCAAGCTGCTACACGAAAACCGCGATGCGGTGAAGGCGCTGATCAAGGCAATGATGGTCGCCCAGCATCAGGAAGAGCTGGACCGTGCTTCGGCTGTCAAGGACACCGTCGGGAAATACTTCAAGACGAGCTATGACGCCACACTCGATGCGGCCTCGAAACAGCCGGCAATGATCGATCAGCGAAGCAACCAGAATTTCATCCTGCAGCGCGCGCAGAACCTCAAGGATCTCCGTTACATCAAGCGGCTGCCCGGCCCCGAAATGTTCGACTGGGGGCCGCTCAATGAGGTGATTAAGGAAAACAGCGATCTCTATGGCCAGCTCAAGCTGAAATCCGCATGAAAGCCGATCCGACGACCCTCTTCGCGCACCGGCGCGTGGTGCGCCCGGCAGCAAGTGGCCGGCCACGCTCCGACCTTGTCCGGCGACTCGTGCCACTTGGTTGGGGCGTCGCCTCGCTGGCGTGCTTCATTGCCGCATGGGAATTGGCGTGGGCCGCAGGTTGGGCAGATCCCCTTCTGTTGCCGCCGCCGCATATCTTCCTGCGCAACTTCGCATCGCAAGCACAGTACTTCATTCCGACTGATGTAATTGGCGAGACTTCGAACGCAACAGCGCTGAAGTCGCTCGCCATGACCATCGTCGCAACAACGTTGCGGGTGTTAAGCGGCCTGGTGCTGGGCTTCGTCTGCAGCGTGGCGATGGGCATCGCGATCCGCTACTTCCGCCTGTTCGGCAACCTCACCCTACCGACTATTACGCTGCTGGCACCCATTTCGCCGATCGCGTGGCTGCCGGTTGCGATCTTCCTGTTCGGAATCGGTAATGCACCCGCTGTATTCATGGTGTTCATTTCGCTTTTTTTCGTCATGACCGTCTCGACGATCAGTCAGATCGACAACGTCAGCCGCACCCATCTCAACGTCGCCGCTGTGATGGGCGCGACACGCGCGCAGACTTTCCGCCACGTGATTCTGCCGGCCATCCTGCCATCGCTCTTCATGGTGCTGCGCATGAACCTGTTCGGCGCATGGATGGTGGTGCTGGTGGCGGAAGCAACTGGCGTCGGCAGCGGGCTCGGCCAGGTTGTCATGCTCGCGCGCAATACCTTCAACTCGAGCCTGTCGTTCTTCACGATGACGCTGATCGGCATCACCGGCTTTGCCTTCGACGTTGCGTTGCGGATCGTCCAGCGCAAAGTGCTGTTCTGGGTTCCGAATAACGGCCTGGGGAAATGATATGAGCCAGAATGAATCAACTTCCGTGCAACCGCCGCTCGTCACCTGCAAGGGCGTCGGCAAGACATGGCAGACAGACGGAGCACCGTTCGTTGCCTTGCGTGACATCGATCTGAATATTGCGCGCCGCGAGTTCGTCGTGTTCCTGGGCCCAAGCGGGTGCGGCAAAAGTACACTGCTCTATCTAATCTCAGGACTGGAACAGGTATCCAGCGGCCGCATCGTGTGCGGTGGCGCGGAGGTGCGCGAACCGGGCACGGACCGCGGACTCGTCTTCCAGGACGCCTCACTCTTTCCGTGGCTAAGCGTGGGAGAAAACATCACCTTCGGCCTGAAAATGCAGCACATGCCCAAGGAAAACCGGCGGCGTGTCGCAGAGGAAATTCTCGAGCGCGTCGGCTTGTCCGAAGCCATCGACAAACGGCCCAACCAGCTCTCGGGCGGCATGCGCCAGCGAGTAGCAGTGGGGCGTGCACTCGCGCTGAAACCCGAGATACTGCTACTCGACGAGCCGTTCGCCGCGCTGGACGTGCAAACGCGTGCGAAGATGCAGGATTTCCTGACCCAGGTCTGGCAGCAAAGCAACGTGTCGATGGTGTTCGTCACTCACCACATCGACGAAGCCATTGCGCTCGCCGACCGTATCGTCGTGTTTACGGCACGCCCCGGGCGCATCAAGACCATCATTCCGGTCGATCTGCCTCGTCCGCGGGACACGCGCAGCCGCGCGTTCCACGATCTCAGCGTCCACCTGACCGACCTGATGCGCGATGAAGTCGATCGCGCCTTCGCCGAGCAGGAGCGGGTCCGATGAATTTGTCGGTAGCCCTCAGCACACTTCGCGTCGCTGCACTGCAATTGCCTCCCTGCACGACCGACCTCGCCAACAACGAGGCCGCAGCATTTGCCGCCGTGCGCGCCGCCGCCGCTGAAGGCGCCCAGTTGATCGTCTTGCCCGAACTCTCCATGGTGCCGTACTTCGCAAGCGCGCCGGGCGGGCAATATCGTGACTGGGCGGAGCCCGCCGACGGTCCCCTCGCCGCACGCTGCTCCACGCTGGCCAAGGAGTGTGGCGTCACCCTGTTCGTACCGTTCTACGAAGTCGATCCCGCGACTGGCCGGTACCACAACGCCGTGCTCGGCTTCGACGCCAACGGCAAGCCGCTGCGCGCCGGCCCGGTTGCGCGCAAGCTTCACCTGCCAGTCGGCGACGACCCGCCGCCCGGCTACGACGAGGCCGCGCACTTCACGCCCGGCGACGCACTGCACGTGGTGCAGGTAGGCTCGTGGCGCATCGGCGTTCTGGTCTGCTACGACCGCCGCTTTCCGGAATGCTGGCGCGCGTTGCGTGCGACCGGTGCGGATCTCGTCCTCGTGCCCGTCGCGGGCAGCGGGGGCGACGATATGGATTTCTTCGTCGGCGAACTGCGCACCCACGCGCGGGAGAATGGGCTGGCGGTTGTTTGCGCCAACAAGATCGGAGACGAATTCCTCGATGGCGCGCGCATCGACAACTATGGCGAGTCGTGTGTGATCGCTGCCGACGGCGCGATGCTCGCGCACCGACGCGGCAACGAAGGGCCCGGCATCGTCAGCGCGACGCTCGCGCTTGCAGACATCGCGGCGACCCGCGAAAAGCTGACCTACTTCGACCACCGGCGTGTCGATCTATATGACACGCCATCGTTCTGAACCATTCCTCTATTCAGGTGAAAGCAACCATGTCCGAAACATTGATTGTCGCTGGGTGGATCGTGAAGGGCGTTACCAACCGGCACACCGCCGACATCATCCGCCACGGTGCGCTGTATCAACGCGACGGCGTGATTGTCGAGATCGGCGATGCGCAACAGCTGATCGCAAAATATCCGAACGTGCCGCGTCTCGGCTCGCCCGATACGGTGTTGCTGCCTGGCTTCGTCAACAGTCACCATCACGTCGGCCTGACGCCGCTGCAACATGGCTCTCCGGACCACGCGCTGGAACTGTGGTTTGCAAGCCGGATGGGTGCACGCGAGATCGATCTTTACCTCGATACCCTGTACTCCGCCTTCGAAATGATCGCGTCCGGCATTACGACTGTGCAGCACATCCACGGTTGGCGACCGGGTCCGTTGTCGTCGATACATGAAGCCGCTTCAGGCGTTCTCAAAGCGTATCAGGACATCGGCATGCGCGCGTCGTACAGCTTCGCCGTGCGCGAGCAGAATCTGCTCGTCTACGAAGCCGACGAAGACTTCGTTAAACGTCTGCCGGCGGACATCGGAGCGAAGCTCGCTGCGTATCTGAAAGCGCAGCAGGTCCCTCTGGCCGACCATCTGCAGTTGTTCGACATGCTAGTGCAGGACAACGAAGGCCAATCGCTGACTCGGATTCAGCTTGCGCCTGCTAACCTGCACTGGTGTAGCGATGACACACTGCTTGCCATCAAGGAACGCGCCGACAAAGCCGGCGTACCGATGCATATGCATTTGCTCGAAACCGCCTATCAGAAGGAATACGCGCGCCGCCGAACGGGCAAGACGGCCGTCGCGCACCTGAACGATCTCGGTCTGCTCGGTCCGTCGCTAACCCTTGGCCATGGCGTGTGGCTGACGGAAGCAGACATCGAAATGGTCGCCCATACCGGCACCTGCATCTGCCACAACTGCAGTTCGAATCTACGCTTGCGCAGTGGCGTGGCGCCCCTGAACGCGTTTTCGAAATACGGTGTGACGGTCGGCATGGGACTCGACGAAGCCGGTATCAACGAAGACCGCGACATGTTGCAGGAGATGCGCCTCGCACTGCGCGTACACCGCACGCCGGGAATGGACGATGACGTGCCGACTTGCCCGCAGATATTGAAAATGGCCACTGAGGACGGCGCTCGAACCACCCCATTCGGCGCACAAATCGGGTGTCTGGAAAACGGACGTCTGGCCGATCTGGTGCTGATAAACTGGAAGACCGCCACGTATCCGTATCAGGACGACAACATTCCCATGCTGGATGCACTCATGCAGCGCGCCAAGACGAATGCCGTCGATACCGTGATGATCGAGGGCGAGGTTGTGTATCACGAAGGCCGCTTCACCCGCGTGGATCGCGATGCGATTCTGCGCGAGATCGAGCAGACACTGGCGAAACCGCGCGCCTCGCAGGATCAGGCTAAACGTGAATTGGGTTCAGCGGTGTTTCCTTACGTGAAGGCGTTCTACAGCGAATATTTTGCGCAGACGCCCAAGCGGGAGCCCTTCTATGCTCCCTCGTCACGAACTTGATCGGAAGACACATGCCCCCGAAGTTCTGACTTCAGATCCTATGCGCGACGAGCGGTCGTTCGAGCGATATTTCGCCGCGCCGGAGACCAAAGTGCTGCATCCGCTCCCGCACGCGTCAGGCGACGTCGATCCGGCCACCATTTCCTTCTACGACGAAGAAGGCATCAAGTCCGGCAACCTCGGTGAACGGCCTGCCTGACTGCTGCGCCAGGCTTGAGCAGATCTGATAGCGCAGGTTGCAGAGGCGATCCTGCTGGGCATGACCGAAATCGCCGTTGTAGTGGAGCACTTCGGACCGCTGGATGCGACGTTGATCGATTCGAAACTGGGATAGGCGCCATATTGGTGGTGGGCGGCGTTTGCCTCGCTGCGGCGGTGGAATTCATGCAAAAGCTCGTACGTAGCATGCCTCCGGCAGCTCCGAGCAGATTCTCATTGCCTCCGGGAGGCACAAACTGCGTGTATCCGTTGGAACTTCGCCGCTCAACCTCCTCGTTGGAGATCGGTCCGGTGATAACGCCAGCATCGGTAAGCAAGAGCCTGCCGCCAGGTACCAACAGTCTCGCCATTTCATCGAAGAACATTTCACGGTTACGAAGATGAACCATGACGTCCACTGAGATGACCGCATCGAATGATGAATCGGCGAACGGAGTCGGCAAGTTCAGATTTCTTGGTCCATGGATGATCGGCAACCTGGTCGAAACCCATGTCCTGGCTGTCAACGATCCTGCTTGCGACGTCGAACGTGCGCAACGGGTGCCGCTGCCGATAATGACTCGAGGCAGAAATTGATGAACGCCTCAACTTTCGCAGCTCGATGGCGCCGGGATGGAAAGAGCGCATACAGCGGAAATCTTTCGTCCGACCAGTCCGGGAAGAGGTCCACGAGCAAGCCATCACGCATTGCCTGCTCGACGCCAATCTCCATCACCTGGGCGATGCCAGCGCCGGCTATACACGCGCCGAGCATGGTTTCCACGTCCGACACAAGGAGGCGGCCCTCCGCGGGTATCTCCGTGACCTTCTTACCGCGATGGAACTCCCACTCAAAGGGCTTGGCCGTGACCGGGTTATAAAACATGATTCGCTCATGTTTGCCCACCTCCTGCGGATTTCCTGGCTTCCCGTGCTCAGCCACATACCGTGGAGAGGCGACCGTAATGATGCGCGTCTCGAGTAGCTTGCGCGCAATCAATGTTCCCATCGGCGGGGGCCCAAAGCGCACCGCAAGGTCAAATCCATCTGCCACGAGGTCGCCGACGTCGTCGCGCATGATGAGTTCGAGCGAAAGGTCAGGATGATGTGCCAGAAAATCTGGCAATCGTGACGCCAGCACCGTCCTTGAAAAGAACGGGTCAACGTTAACACGAAGCTTTCCCTGCACAACATTCGCTGAACCCGATGCCGCCGAAGCCGCCTCCTCGATGCCTGTCAGATGCGGACCAACCGCGTCAAATAGACGCCTCCCTTCGTCGGTCAGCGTCTGCGAGCGCGTCGTCCGGTCAAGCAGCCGTACGCCTACCCGCTTCTCGAGACGTGAAATAGCACGGCTAACGCCCGATGGCGACAATCCGAGAGCGTCTGCTGCGCGCACGAAACTGCCGCTCTCCGCGACTGCGGCAAGTACGGTGATGCCAGAAAACAACCGACCATCAAACGTCATGCCCTCTCCAATGCTCGTCTCATTTAGATAGTTTAATCACGAGTGATTTGAGTAGCACATACTTTATTCAACAATCAAAAAATGAGAAATTGTCCTCCTGAACGCTGCGGCGGCCTTCGCTGCAGACCTGAACCGGCTTGGGAATGCATCAATGGAAACTTTGAAGACACAGGGAATTGAACTGCCACGCCTCGGATTTGGCACATACCGTATGCCGGGTGGCGGCTGCCAGCCGGTAGTCGAAAGCGCGCTGGAGCTCGGATATCGACACATCGACACTGCCGAGATGTATCAGAACGAGGAAGCTGTAGGCGCCGCAATTGCCGCGTCGGGTCTCGCACGAAAGCAACTGCATCTGACGACCAAGGTATGGCACGAGAACCTCAAGCCGGAGTCCCTCCGGCGCGCGCTGGACGCCAGCCTCGGAAAGCTCGGTGTCGACTATGTTGACCTGTACATGGTGCATTGGCCGTCGCGTGACATGGACCTCAGCGCCATCATGGAGACAATGCTAGGCTTTCTGCAGAACGGCACAGTCCGCTCAATTGGTGTGTGCAATTTCAACATGACGATGCTGCGAAAAGCTATCGAGGAAATCGGCGCACCCATCGCCTGCCACCAGATTGAATACCACGCGTATCTAGACCAGTCGAAAATGCTGAGCTACTTGCGTCAGAAAGGCATTCCACTCGTCGCCTATGCCCCGCTTGCACAAGGCAGGGCAGCGAGCGACCCCGTACTTCAGGGAATCGGCGTCAAGCATGGCGTGACCGCTGCCCAGGTTGCTCTTGCGTGGCTTCTGGAACAGAACGGGGTGGCCGTTATTCCTAAGGCTCAACGCCGCGAAAGTCAGAAATCCAATCTCGACGCGCTGGCGGTGAAACTCGACGATGATGACCGGCACGCTATTGCGGTGTTGCCGAAGAACCACCGTTTCGTCACTCCGCCGTTCGCGCCGGAATGGGACGCGTAACCGTTGTCTTCGCACCGCAGGCAGTCCGTCCGCTAGTCATCGCCGCGGCTCTGGTGCGCAATCGAAGTTGATTCATCGACATCCGTTTAACAGAACTTCAGATTCTCGCGTGAACCGCCGTCGATTGCGGCAATCAATTTCAACTCACGCGAAACATTGCCTCGGAAGCAACAACCCTACTACTTCAGAGCGGCGAAACGGAAGGTTGAAATTGAGCAAACCGCCTCCAACTCGGGTTGGGCCCCGACACACGCGTACAAACAACATGAAAACTGGAAGCAAATTCAGGCTGGTCGCAGCAGCACTCCTTCTTGCAAGCGTCGGAACGGCAAACGCCGCCGGTTGCCTTAAGGGCGCTGTCGTCGGTGGTGTGGCCGGTCATTACGCCGGTCATCACGCGGTGGTCGGCGCGGTAGGCGGATGTATTGTCGGTCACCATCTCGCGAAACAGCACGCACAGGAGCAGGCGGCGCAGCGTGCGGCGGCACCGCGAGCAACTGCTCATTCTGCTTTTTAAGGCTGGCTTAATCCCGGTGTCCTGACGCTTGCATTACATCGACGTCATGTTTGGATTTGGATGCCCGGAGTGAGCCACCACTTGTTCCTTGCATCTACGAGACGCGGACGTTCACCGAACACGACAGCGGGCAGGTCACACGTGTCGCAATAGGCCGACGAACTGTCGACAGAAAATTGGTTGTGTGGCTGACTCCGAGGCCGGAAAGCCGTGAATTTATGCGTTTGGCTTTTCGTACCAGACGTAGTGACGAGTGACAACAACGCGATGGTGGCGGTGATTGACGATCACCATCATGCCCCTGCCGCAAGCGCCCAACCGCGAATGTCAGTCTGATTGCGACAGCGGACAGGCCTCATTGCGGCACTGGAGCCGTAATATTGCCACCAGCCCCTGTCCCTGCTTTATCGTCGTCAACTACGCTTGAGCCATGAGCGGATAAGTGTCCCGATTCATGACTTTTTTGTCATTTCCCGTCCATCTTGACGCAAGGATGTCTTTCTATAATTATCTGTCTGCCGTTTCGAAGAGCACTGCCGAGGCGATGTCAAGAGAGTTGCCAGTATCGGCATTTGATTGACGCTGCCTCAGCGCGATACGCTGCGCAGACGCAATTAGCGTCATGTACGATCTGCATTGAATGCACGACTTGCTGTGCGAGAGGGTTTTCATCATGCGTATCCTGATCGTCGAGGACGAACCGAAGATGGCCTCGTACCTTCGCAAAGGCTTAATGGAGGCAAGCTTCATCGTCGATGTATCTAACGATGGCAACGACGGTTTGTTTCTCGCGCTCCATGAAGACTACGATCTCATCGTACTCGACGTCATGCTCCCGGGCCTCGACGGGTTTGAGGTGCTCAAGCGCTTACGCGCGCAAAAACGCACACCTGTGCTCCTCCTGACCGCGCGCGATGCGGTCGAAGACAAGGTCGCCGGACTTGAATCAGGGGCGGACGACTATCTGGCGAAGCCGTTCGTCTACTCCGAATTTCTTGCGCGAATTCGCGCGGTGCTGCGCAGACCCACGCAATCGGTCGACACCGTGCTGCGTGTCGGCGATATGGAAATCGACCTCGTCAGGCGCCGTGTGCGTCGCGGGAACGTACGCATCGACCTGACTGCGCAGGAATTCACGCTTGTGAAACTGCTCGCCGAGAGGCAGGGCGAAGTGGTCACGCGCACAATCGTCACGTCACAGGTCTGGGACATGAACTTTGACAGCGATACGAACGTTGTTGAAGTGGCTGTCAAACGTCTGCGCACAAAGATCGACAACCCATTCGAGAAGAAACTAATCCATACGGTCCGTGGCATGGGCTATGTGATGGAAGAGCGACCATGACTGCCGTGGATGGAGCGTACTCGCTGCTCAGGCGTCTGAGTCTCGCGTTTACCATCGTCGCCATATTGGTGCTCTCGATGGCCGGCGGCCTCCTCTATCATTCGCTCTCCAGCCAACTCAGGCAACGCGACGACAGCGAGATTTCGGTCAAGCTCGACGAGTTTCTGGCGGCCGCTCGCAGATACGGCTCGGCGGAGGCGATTGGCAGCAATAGCGACCTGTTTCGAGAGGAATTGCTCGCGCATCCCGCAATCTCATTCGCCATACTGGATAGTCAAGGAAGGGTATTGGCCGACTCGGGCCGGCGGGACCAGCGCTTGCGGTCGATTGGGTCGGGCAATCCGGCAGAACAACAGCCTTATTCATGCTCTCCCCCGTCCATCGGGCCTTCGCGCTGCGTATTCGGCGACGAAACGCTGCCTTCAGGCGAAGCGATACGCGTGCTGCTCTCACATGAAGCGGCGACGCGCGACTCCGTTCTTCGCGAGTATCAAGGCGATGTATGGCTCGTGCTCCTCGGTGGTTCCGCGCTGATGGGTTTGCTTGGCTACGCCATCGCAAAGCGGGGATTGTCGCCGGTCAAAACCATCGGCCAGCGAATTTCGCGCATCGAAGCCCACAATCTTGGCGAGCGCCTCGATATAGGCGGTGGTCCCGTCGAACTCCATGACATCGCGGGTCCAGTGAACCGGATGCTCGACAGGCTTCAACGTGCATTTGAGCGACTCTCGCAGTTCTCGTCCGATCTGGCGCACGATATGCGCACGCCGCTCGCCAACATGATCAGCGCATCCGAAATCACGCTTTCGCGTCAGCGATCCACCGAGGAATACGAAGCGCTTATCGACTCGAACATCGAAGAATGCCAGCGCCTTCAACGGATGATCGAGACCATGCTGTTCCTCGCGCGAGCGGACCACTCAAAGGAACCGCTTCGGCTGGACGTACTCGATTGCCATGAAGAGTTCGCAAGGCTCACCTCGTACTTTGAAGGAGTGGCCGAAAACAAGGGCGTCCATTTCGGCATCGACGGCGCAATCCAGGTTCGCGCCGATCCGTCGATGCTTCGACGCGCCGTCAGCAACCTCGTATCGAACGCGCTTGCGCATGCCGACGCCGAATCGGAGATCGCGCTGCGCGCCTACCGGTCTGGCGAGTACGTCGCCGTGGAAGTCACGAATAACGGTCAAACCATCCCGCCGGAGCATATCGGCAAGATCTTCGACCGCTTTTATCGTATCAATTCTGCGCGGCAAGGGTCGGCGAAGAACATGGGGCTGGGCCTTGCCATCGTACGATCGATCATGGAGTTGCATCGTGGCCGAGTCGACGTCGTGAGCCGCGCCGGCTTGACGACCTTCACGCTTTACTTTCCTTCCGTTACCGCGTGACACCCTGAGTCGCCGTTCCGCGCAATCACGCGGCATCCTTTTCTCCCAGAGTTCCGTTAGCTGAACCGCGCAAGATGGCGCGCCCGCGTCCGCCTTCCGTCGGCAAGCCAACGGCGCATTCTGCGCGTGCCTTCCCAAGGTGTCCGAAATGACATCTTCCCGCCACCTCGTAATCAGACGCGCAACACGACAATACGCTCTCCAGCACTGAGGGAAGCCGTCGCCATACCTCAGAGTCCTAAGGTCTGTTCAAACATCGAGAGCTATCGTGAACATTCGCTATCGCAAGCGTCTGCAGCTGTCTGTCGGGGGAGCGGGCATCCTCATTCTTTGCGGTGCCCTGCTTTCCCTTCACTCGCGGACTTCCCCCGCGGCTACCGAGTCAGCGCTGCCAGCTACGGCAGTCGATCAGGCTCCGCCGTTGCCCACTACCGTAGACCTCTCACCCGAGGCGCTCGCGAACGTCAAATTGCAGTTCGCGAAAGCGGAGCTTCGGCCCGGTGTGCATACCATTGCCGCTACCGGCATTGTCGCATTCAACGCGAAGCGGCTCGCGCAGCTAGGCTCTCCTTCAAAGGCAAGGGTCGTTGCTGTCGATGTCGCCGCGGGTGACCATGTGCGTGCGGGGCAACGGCTCGCCACGCTCGACGAGTTCGACTTGAGCGACGTACGTAGTCAGGTCGCAAGCGCGTCCGCCGCGGTGGCGGACGCGCGGGCTGCAGCCGATGCGGCCAATGCAGCACTGCAGCGCGGCACCGAGCTCGTCACCGGAGGCGGTATCGCGCAGAGCGAGCTCGACCGCCGCCGTGCTGCCGTGGTCAATGCACAGGCCATGCTGAAGTCGCGGCAAGCAGACCTGCAGAAGTGGCAGGGCATGCAGCAGCGCCTGATGCCGATCGGTGCGCCGGCGAATCGAAGCAATGGAACGGCCACGCTGGCCCGACTGAGCCCGGGCGATTCGTTAGGTGCGCTCGTCGCGCCGTTCGACGGTGTCATCAGCAACGTGGGCGCGGCCGCCGGCGACATAGTCGACACGTCGTCGCCGATTGCGACGCTGGCCGATCTTTCGACAATGTGGGTCCAAGCCAACGTCCCTGAGCGCGAGGCCGCAGACGTACGCCCCGGTCAAACGGTGCTTGTCCACATTGATGCGTATGGCAATCGACAGTTCACCGGCCGTGTCATCGATGTCGCCGACCAGGTCGACATCAACACCGGCACCGTAGCGGTCCGCTGCGAGTTGCCTAACGGTGATGGCTCACTTCGCGCAAACATGTTCGGCACGGTCGAGATCCAGTCGCCGCTCGGTCGGGACACGACGCTTGTGCCCGACACGGCGCTCCAGGATGTGAATGGACAGACAGCCGTATTCATTCCTTCCGGCAACGGCCGTTTCACGTGGCGCGCCGTTCGCACCGGCTACGCCGCCGACGGCATGACGCAGATTCTCAGTGGCATGTCGGCCGGCACGTCCGTCGTCGCCGACGGCAGCTACTGGCTGAAGGCTGCGCTCATGAAGGGCTCCATTCCAGACGAAGGCTAATCCGCGAGCGTATGCCATGATTACCAAACTTGTCGAGGCAGCACTGCGAAATCGCGCCGCCGTGTTGATTCTCGTTGCCGTCCTGATTGTAGCCGGGCTATACAGCATGCAACGGCTGCCTTTCGATGCGGAGCCGGACATCTCGCCGCAGCAGGTGCTGGTGACGACCCAGGCGCCCGGGCTCGCGCCAGTCGATGTCGAGCGCTCGATCACGGCGCCAGTCGAGCTCGCGCTGCAGGGCTTGCCTGGCATGCAGAGCCTGCGCTCAATTTCGCGTTACGGTCTCTCCGTGATTTACGTGCGATTCGCCGACGATACGAACCTGTACCTCGACCGCAATCTGGTCGGTGAGCGGTTGCAGACGATACAGCTTCCACCCGGCACCAGCGCGCCGCAGATGGGGCCGCTGTCGGATGGCCTGAGCGAGATCTATCAGTTTCAGGTACGTGGCCACGGCCAGTCGCTGATGACGTTGCGCACGCTGCTCGACTGGCAGATCTCACCGAAGCTGCGCCAGGTGGAAGGCGTGGTCGACGTAAATGTGAACGGCGGCCTCCTGAAGACCTACGAAGTGCAGGTCGACGACAATGCGCTCACGCGTTATGGCCTGTCGGTCGGCGACATTTTCAATGCCGTTCAGATGAACAACGGCGCAACAGGCGGCGCGACAATCGAGCACAACGGCGGAGAATCGATCATCCGCGGCGAGGGGTTGCTGCGTAACACGACCGACATCGGCAACATCGTGCTTCGTACCGCTGCGGGCGGTGCGCCGCTTTACGTTCATGACGTGGCGCATATCGACGAAGCGCCAATGCCTCGGCTCGGCGCGGTCACGCGTGACGGCAAAGGCGAAGCCGTCGTCGGCGTCGTGCTGATGGGCATCGGGCAAAACACGCGCGTCGTTGCGCAGCGCGTGCAGGACGCAATCAAGGAGATCAACCGGACGCTGCCGCCCGGCGTGGAGGTTGCGCCCTACTACAACCGTGCGGACCTGATGGACCGGGTGCTGCATACGGTCGCTCACAACATGGTCGAGGGTGCCGTGCTCGTCATCGCGGTGCTGCTTTTGCTGCTCGGGAATGCGCGTGCAGGGCTGATCGTCGCAATGGCGATTCCGCTGTCGATGCTCGTCGCCGTCATCGCCATGTACGGTACGGGAATGTCGGGCAATCTGATGAGTCTCGGCGCGATCGATTTCGGCCTGCTTGTCGACGGTGCAGTGGTGATGATCGAAAACGTCGTGCGGCGGCGTTCCGAAGCGCCGAATCAGCCGTTACGCCCGCTCGTGCAGGAGGCAGCAAAAGAAGTCTCCCGGCCTGTGACGTTCGCGGTCCTCATCATCACGGCCGTCTACCTGCCGATACTGAGCCTTCAGGGTATTGAAGGCAAAATGTTCCGGCCGATGGCGATGACCGTTATCTTCGCGCTGCTCGCGTCGCTCGTCCTCACACTGACGGTCATGCCGGTGCTCGCTAGCCTGTTGCTGCGCGGCAAGGTCGCAGAGCGTGAGAGCCGCATCCTTCACTGGGTGCGCCTGCGCTATGAGCCGATTCTCGCGCGTGCCGCGCAACAGCCTGCGCTGACGATGGGGCTCGCCGTCGCGTTGCTCGCGGTCGCGGCCTTCGCCGCCACGAGGCTGGGCGCTGAATTTTTACCGCGCCTGGACGAAGGGGCGCTGACCGTCACGACGACGAAGCTGCCCGGCATTTCCGTGCCGTCGGCGGTCCAGGCGCAAACCATGGTCGAACGCACGCTGATGCACTTTCCCGAAGTGCAGTCGGCTGTCACGCTCGGCGGCAGCTCGGAGATTCCGACCGACCCGATGGGCGTGGAGCAAAGCGACACCTTCATCATGCTGAAGCCGCAGTCCGAGTGGAAGACGGCGCAAACCCAGGACGGGCTCGTCGCCGAGTACTCCGCGGCGCTGGATCGCGCTGTTCCGGGCTTGGCGCTCAATTGGGCGCAACCGATCCAGATGCGCATGGACGACATGATCGCGGGCGTTCAGGCCGATGTTGCCGTGCAGATTCATGGCAACGATCTGCAAACGCTGCACGATACGGGCGAGCGGGTGGCGGCCGTGATTTCACGAGTGCCGGGCGCGGCTGATGTACAGGCGCAGCAGACGATAGGCCAGCCTTACGTGCGTGTCATCGTCAGGCGCGACGCGGTTGCCCGGTACGGGCTGAATGCTAGCCAGGTGCTCGATATGGTTCAGTCGCTGGGCGGGCGCACGATTGGGACGATTGTCGACGGTGAGGGCCAGTTCAGCATCCGGGTTCGCATGCAGTCGCAGGATCGCAACGATGTGACGCGAATCGGTGCGCTACGCATCAGCAATGGCGATGGCCGTGAAGTGCCGTTGTCGGAGGTGGCGGACATCCGCATGGAGCCGGGACCATCGACCATTGAACGCGAAGAGGGCCGGCGCGTCATCCTCGTTCAGGCCAACGTGCGAGGGCGCGACCTCGCCGGCTTCGTCGTCGCCGCACAACGTGCAGTCGAGACGCAGGTCAAGCTTCCGCCCGGCTATACGGTTTCGTGGGGCGGCAGCTTCAAGAACCTGCAGGACGCAATGGCGCGCCTTTACGTCGTGGTGCCCATCTCGCTTGTCACGATCTTTGCGTTGCTCTACCTGATGTTCGGCAGTGCCAGCCTTGCAGCGCTCATCTTCTGCAACGTGCCGTTTGCAGCAATCGGCGGCATTTTCGCCCTCTGGATACGCGGGCTGCCGTTCAGTATTTCCGCTGCGGTCGGTTTTATCGCGCTCTTCGGTATTGCCGTGCTCAACGGCGTCGTGCTGGTCAGCAGCATCGTCGAATCGCGCGCTCGCGGCCTGAGTGCCGTCGAGGCTGCGAAACACGCTGCCGCGACCCGGCTGCGGCCTGTCCTCATGACGGCAACCGTAGCGAGCCTCGGCTTCCTGCCGATGGCCTTCTCGATGAGCTCCGGGGCGGAAGTTCAGCGTCCACTTGCGACAGTCGTCATTGGCGGTCTCGTGTCGGCGACCTTACTGACACTGCTGGTTTTGCCAACCGTTTATCCCTGGTTCGATCGCCGCAAAAGCACGGCGCGTCTTGCGCACGTCCCCGAGCGCGAAACGCAATTCGCAGAATGATAGAAGGAGGCTATAACGTGATCGCTCTCAAACGTTCATCCACGCTGTTGATCCCACTACTGCTGGCGGCCTGCGCGGTAGGTCCTGACTTCAGGCAGCCGGCCGCCCCAAGCGGCGCGGGTTACACGCAGGCTCCGCTGCCTTCGAAGACCGCTGCGGCCCCCGGCGCAGTGGGAGAGGCGCAGCAATTCGCTGTTGGCGGCGATATTCCGGGCCAATGGTGGACGCTGTTCCAGTCGCCGGAGCTCAACACGATGATCGACCGCGCGTTCAAGGCGAGCCCAACCATCGCTGCCGCACAGTCCGCGCTTGCCGTGGCCCGTGAGAACATGCTGAGCCAGAGGGGGACGCTCTTTCCGAGCATCGGCGTCGACGCGTCAGGCAGCAGAAATGAAACGGCCACGGCGAGCCTTGCACCCGTCGCCGCGAACAACCAGCGCATTTACTCGCTCTACACGGGCGAGCTGACCGTGTCGTATTCACTCGACGCATTCGGCTTGAATCGCCGCATGATCGAATCAGTATCCGCGCAAGCCGACAATCAGCGTTTCGAACTGGAAGCGGCCTATCTGACGTTGAGCAGCAATCTCGCGCTTGCAGCGTTCAACGTTGCTTCGCTGCGCGGGCAGATCGCTGCGCAGCAGGAGGTGATCAAAGCCCATGTCGAACTCCTCGACATTCTCCGGCGCGAAAGCATGCTCGGTGAAATTGCCGAGGCGGACGTCCTGCAACAGGAAGCAGTGCTTGCGCAGGCGCAGGCCGCGATACCGCCGCTCGAGAAACAACTGGCGCTGCAGCGCGACGCGTTGATCGCGCTCATGGGCGGCTTTCCGAACGAGGATGTCGCGGCCGATTTCGACCTGTCCTCCTTGCACCTACCCGAGGATCTTCCCGTCAGTCTGCCATCGACCCTCGTGGAGCGCCGGCCCGACATTCTTGCCGCGTCTGCGGCATTGCATGCGGCTAGCGCGCAGGTGGGTGTCGCGATCGCCAATCGGTTGCCGCAAATTTCGTTGACAGCCGCCCTGGGAACTTCGCCCAGTGCCATCGCGAACGCATTTACGCCGTACAACCAGTTCTTCACCATTGTCGGGAAGGTCGCCCAGCCGATCTTCCAGGGTGGAGCGCTGCTGCATCGCCAGCGCGCGGCGCAGGCGGCATTCGATCAGGCCAGCGCCCAATACCGCTCAACGGTGATCAACGCATTTCAGAACGTTGCCGATGTATTGCAGAGCGTGCAGGCGGACGCGAAGACGTTGCAGGCGACCGTCAATGCGGAGCAGGCTGCCTCGCGCAGTGTGGCTATCGAACGTGAAAAGCTGCGCTCAGGCGAAGCGTCTTATCTGTCAGTGCTGACCGCGGAGCAGACCTGGCAAATGGCGCGCATTGCGTCGATACAGGCAAGGGCCGCCAGACTGGCGGATACCGCAGCCTTGTTCCAGGCCGTGGGCGGCGGCTGGTGGAATCGGTCCGATTCACTCGTCTCGACGTTCCCGTCAAACCAACCGCGATAAAACAGATCATGAAACGACTTTGTACGATTTTTGCGTTTGCGATCGTGCTAGCCGGTTGCGCGACCCAGTCGCAATCGCGCCATCTCACCTCGAACCGACAGACATCGGATGGCACCGTAGTCGACTACGCTGGCGTGCCCTGCCGCAATCAGAATATGCATGTGAAATCGCCCCTCTGCTTGTATCCGCGGACCCTGCACGCGTCACACGGAGCCCATATGAGGTTTTGATAAATCATCTCCGCTCGAGACGCGCACCGTGTGCGGGATTCTTCAACGACTCGAAGCGCGCCTCGCTGCTATCCGCGAGAATGGCATCGATGGACACAACGTTGTGCACCATGTTGTCGTATTCGATGGCGTTTACCCCTCTGCGGACCACGGCCACAAGATGCTTTTCAACACCCTGCCAGGTCACGTCACACATTACCAAAAGGTCATTTTCGGGCCATGTCGGGTTCATGCGTACGACGCAACAATGGAAAAAACGGAATCGTCGATCTTTTTCGACAGTGGAAACAATCGACGCGGTCCGTCAACTCAGTCCATTGGGGTTCAATTGATGTTATCGCGACTACCTACATTAAACCGTCTGATTGTCATCTCGGCTCTGCTCGCATCGATCGCAGGGTGCGCAGATTCGCCGAATGGAGCGGCCTACTCCTCCGCTCGCAACGAAACGCCGCGCCGGCCACACGCATATCCCTGCCAAGACATGCATGTGAAAACGGTCAACTGTCCGGTGACCTGAACACACGTGGGGGTTGTCACGTTGTAGGCGGCTTTGTCGCGATAACGATTTCAAGGTGAGCAAAGTCTGATGTGAACAGGACTACCTATGCAGCCAACGAATAGAACTGCTCAGCAGGAATTTGTCGGGCGCCGTTGTCTTTCATCTGCCCCTTGGCGATCATGTGCGCCACCTCGATACCACCAAGCAGAATGCGGGCGCACCGAAAATTCTTGAACCCGAGCATGGGTCGGGTGCGCCGCTTGATCGCGCGGTGGTCCTGTTCGATGACGTTGTTCAGGTACTTCGTCTGGCGGATCTTGATGGGCGTTTCGCGCTCGGCGTTGATGGCTTCCAGCGCAGCCAGATTGGCGCCACTTTTGTCGATCGTCACCGTCTCGGGTTCGCCATTTTGGGCGATCGATTTTTCGAAATACCGGCGCGCCGCGGCCTTATCCCGATGGGCCCGCAACAGAAAATCGATGGTGTTACCGTCCTTGTCGACGGCGCGATACAGGTATTTCCATTGGCCCTTGACCTTAATGTAGGTCTCGTCGACGCGCCAGCTCTTGCCGACAGGGCGTTTGTGACGGCGAAACGCTTTCTCCAGCACCGGCAACAGCTTGAGGGCCCAGCGATGCACGGTTGAATGATCGACCGAGATGCCTCGCTCCTCCATCATTTCTTCCAGGTTTCGCAGGCTTAGCGCATAAGACACGTACCAACGCACGCACGTCAGGATTACATCAAGTGGGTAATGCAGGCGTTTGAGCACTCGAGCCACGGCCGGATTCAGCGTCTTCATCAAGCTTTTAGTCATTAATCTTGTTCCGCACATCATAGCGGACCGCCTTATTGCGACAGAACCCACAAAGGTCCGTTGTCTGGACGGAACCGATGTTCGAACGTCCGTGTGAAACGGTGGAACAAAATCCGCCGAAGGCCGGCTGCTGGTGCACGGACCGGCAATCCGTGCGCCAGCACTCATCCGGCCAGTGACAAATTTCCTTCGCGTTGACCAAACACCTGTTCCCAAGGCGCGACCGCCATGGGAACCTCGCGTCGTCGCGAGTGGGCACTTTTACTGTCGCAACGGTGGCAGATTTAATCCGGTCTACGCGTGGCGAGCCTATTTTGCAGTCGACGGCATCACCGACGTCGCCGCCTTTCCCGACCACATCGATGACATCCGCTTTGTCCGGCAGCTCCCCGGCAAGGTAGCCGGGCTGCGCAACATGAACGAACGCCCGAGAAGGCTCTACGCCACAGGCGAGATCGAGGCCGTGGACATGCGGGCGGCCGGCCAGCTGCTGCATGAGCAGATCAACCGGGTGCTCGATCTCGTTCGCTTCGAGTACGACCACGCGAACATCAGCGTCGCGGATGACTTTGCCGCGTGCCGCTCCGCCGGCGGGTACTGGCGTGTGCTGCCGATTCCGAAGGTGGTGCCCAATCCGCGCGCGGCCGTCAGCGGCGAGGAGCTGCACCGGTTCGCCGGCAATGTCAGCCGCCTTGTGACCGGCGAGCGGTTTTCGCAGGAGGGGCGTGACAGGGTACTGGCCGCCTTCCGCCTGTATCGGACGGGCGCGGATGCGACCAACTTCGAGAACAAGCTCGTCAACTGGTCGACCGGGCTGGAACAGCTTGCGAAGGGCGGAGGAGGAACCAGCTCGATCGGCGGGGCGGTCGAGTCAAGTCTGACGCCCGTGCTGATGGGGGTCTCGATCGCCAACCACCTCGGCGCCTATCGCGAGGTGTTGCTGGAGCAGTCGATCGAACTCGTCGATCCGGGCGACGGTCAGCCGGTCGCGCTCAAAGAACTGGACCTCGCGCAGCTCTACACTGTCCTTGCTCAACCGGCGCATCGCCAGACGATCAACGACCGGCTGCGGGACCTGCCGTTCACACAGATGCGCTTTGACCAGTTCATGGGTTTCCTCGCCTCGCCGACCGACATGAAGACAGTTCTTGCGTTCCGGTGCAAATCGGAGGAGCCGATAGGTTACGCTCGGGTGTTGACGAGCGCGAGCAGGCAATGAGTAAGCTGATAGACATCGACAGGCTGTTCAACGGCCGCCACTTTGACCGCGAAGTCATTGTCCTGTGTGTGCGTTGGTATCTGCGTTACAAGCTTAGCCTTCGAAACCTCGTTGAAATAATGGCCGAGCGCGGCCTGTCGCTGGCGCACACTACGATCATGCGCTGGGTAAAACGCTTCGCGCCGGAGTTCGTCAAGCGCTGGAATCGATTTGCGAGATCCGCTGGCCGTTCATGGCGAGTCGACGAGACGTATGTGAAGGTTCGTGGCAAATGGGCCTATCTTTACCGTGCAGTTGACCGCGCAGGAAAGACGGTCGACTTCCGGCTCAGCGCCAGGCGCGATGTCGCTGCGGCTAAGGCTTTCTTCGTGAAGGCGATCAACAGTCAAGGGCTCGCCCCGAAGACCATCACGCAGGACGGCTACGCGGCGTCTCACCGCGCGGTGCGCGAAATGAAGACTGACGAGTTGCTTCCCGAGGACACGACGTTGCGATCGTCGAAGTATTTGAACAACTTAATCGAGCAGGATCATCGCAACATCAAGTCCAGGGTCAATGCGATGCTCGGCTTCAAACGCTTCAGGAACGCCGCCGTTACTATCTCAGGCATCGAATTGATGCATCGCATTCGAAAGGGTCAGTTTAACCTCACACAGCTGCGCCTCAAAGATACCACTGCGCCTGCAGTTTGGATGGCAGTCCTCTCAGATCGATGATGTAACGGCGATTAGTCGTCTATCTTTCGCTCGCGCCGGTAATTTGCACCAGAGCCGGTCGGGTCGCATTCCGTATTGCGCTACTGGGATGGGAAGTTATGGCATGCAGATGGACAAGTCTGCAGTAAACAGGACTGGCCGCGCAGATTACAAAATCCAGTCCTGATACGGCAGACAAATCTAGCCCCCTCAGAAAACCCGCAACCAGTTGTAAACGAAATTCTCAAGCATAGCGCCCATGCCGCGTCGCGCCATCAAGCTCAGGCATCTCGAGGAACCAGTGTGCTTCCTTCGAGATGAAATCAGGTTCGCCGTTGACCTCCACACGTCGATGTCGTTACACTTGATGTCTGGCCATCGCTCCTTCGCCTCCCGGCTCATGGATCTAAAGCAGATTCAGTATTTCATCGCGCTGTTCGAAGATGGCTCCGTAACGCGGGCCGCGAAGCGGCTCAATATCGTGCAGCCCGCGCTCAGCATGCAGATCTCCAAGCTTGAAACGGAACTGAACAGCCAGCTCTTTGAGCGCGGCCCGCATGGCATGACCCCCACCGACGCCGCACGGCAGATGTACCGCCTCTACATGCCGATCATGCGCGACATCGACCACGCGCGCGAGCAGCTCTGCCGGCACGATGTGATCGTGGCCGGGCGTATCTCGCTCGGGATGGTGGCGTCGGAAGCGCAGAGCGTCCTGCCGGAATCGCTCGCGCTATTCAACGCGCTCTACCCACATGTCGAGGTGTCGGTGGCCGATGGTTTCAGCGCGCAACTGATCGACGCGGTGGAAGCGGGCCGGCTCGACGCGGCCATCATCAACCGGCCCCGCGGGCGCCTGTCGCTCGATACGTCTCCACTGGTAGTCGAAGAGATGGTGCTCGTCACGAGCGCGGAACACGGCCCTGCGCTGCCCGACACCATTACGGCATCCGCGCTGACGGAGCTCGAGCTCGTGCTGCCGACGCGCCGCAACGGCCTGCGCGGCGTGCTCGACGCCGCGCTGCTGAATGCCGACATCGTGATCAAGCCGCAGTTCGAGATCGACCTGCTGACCACGATCGTGCAATTTGTCGAACAAAGCAGCATCGCGACGATCATGCCGCGCGTGGTCGTGCAGCGGAAGGTCGACGACAGCCTGCTGCGCGCGACCCCGATCTCGGCGCCGCGCATCGTGCGTCACATCGTTTGCGTGAGCCATCCGAAGCGGCCGATCGGTCCTGCCACGACCGAGCTCATCGACATCATCGCCGACCAGATCCGCCGCGTCACAACGGGGATCGAGATCGCGGACCCCGATCCGGCCAACGGCAACCAGGCGTGAGCCGCTTCGCTGGTGCTGTCCTTCCGCCGGCTGGCGCGCGTCGCTACGCGCATCGCTGCGGATAACGAACGGCGCGACGCAAGTCGGCCTATCGCGCGCGGTCGCGCGATCAGTACGGGTCGCGCACCGGCGTGTTGTCGAGCTTGCCGAGCGTCTCCGGCACGACGAACGCGCCGATGAGAAATATCACGCTGATCGCGCCGACGAACACGGCAAGCGTCATCGGCAGATCGAGTGGCGTCTTCGCGACCAGCGAGACGAGCGTGGGCATCATCCCGCCGATCGCAAAGCCAATATTCCACGACAGACCCGTGCCGGTCGCGCGGATCGCCGTCGGAAACCGCTCGTTCAGGAAGATCAGAATCGGCGCATAACCTGCGCTGCCGAGCGCACTCAGGATGACCGCGTAGACACCGACCATCGTGATGGTCTGCGCCGTCGGCAACAGCAGGAACAGTGCGGGCAATGCAAACAGACGGATTGCGCCGAGCAGGATGAAGGTCCGTTTGCGGCCGATGAACGTGCTCAGGTGACCGGCCGCGACCGATGCGATTACCACGGCCACGCTGCACAACATAAGGATCGCAGCAGCCGTCCCATTCGGTGCGTGATTGACGACCTTGAGGAAGGTCGGCAGATAACCCGACGTCAGGTAATAGCCGCTGCCGCCGCCGATCGTCAGCAGCAGGTTGACGAACAGGATCGAACGATAGTCGCGCGAGAACAGCGTGCGGATCGGCGAACGAACCACCTCGACCGGCGCGTTACGCGTCTTGTCGGCGGCGGCACGCGCGGCCTTTTCCGCGGCAAGCTTTTTCCACAGCGGCGATTCTTCGAGACTGTTGAAGACGAAGAGTCCGAGCACCGAGCTGATGATCCCGGTGAAGAACATGCAGCGCCAGCCCCACACGTCGAACAGGTCGCCGGGAAACAGCGACGACATCGCGAGATACGTCAGCGAAGCGAGCAGCGCACCAAGGCCTGCCCCTCCGCCGCCAATCAGCCCCGACACCGCGCCGCGATACTTCAGCGCAACGGATTCCGTGCCGATCGTGTGCGTCGACGCCACCACGCCGCCGACGAATACGCCCTGCACGAGACGCAGCAGCAGAAAGAGCACCGGCGCGATCACGCCCACCTGTGCAACGGTCGGCAGCAAACCGAACGCCGCCGTCGACAGACCGACACCGACCACCGCGAGAATCATCGCGCCCTTGCGGCCGCGCCGGTCCGCATACGAGCCGAACAACGCGGATCCGAGCGGCCGCATCAGCAGCGTGACGGCGAACGACGCATACACCGCGGCGAGCGACAGCATCGCGTGTTCGGAGGGGAAGAACAACCGGCCGACCACCGGTGCGACGAACAACAGGACGAACAGATCGAACAGATCGAGCGCCCATCCCAGACACGAGGCTACCACTGCGCCCATCACCTGCCGCCTGTTGATTGCGGGCACGGCGGCGCCACTTTGCGCTGCAACGGACATCATCATCTCCTAAGTTAATACCGGGCTGGCCCAGATGTGAACTCACCCGATGTGCGACGCGCTTCGGCCTCGTGAAAGGCACGGCGCGCTCTTGTTACGTTGACGAAAATCGTTATGACGTCAGGCGAGCCAGACCGCGCTGGTCTTGCGCCGCAAACTGCGTCTTGCCGAGCATCGCGTCGGCGATCTTCTCGGCGATCATGATGGTCGGAATGTTCGTGTTGGCTGACGGCAGACGCGGCATCAGCGAAGCATCGACCACCCGTAGCACATGCGCGCCATGCACTCGCCCTTCGGTATCCGTCACGGCGCTGCGCTCGCGCGCGTCGCCCATCCGGCAAGTACCGCTCGCATGCCAGACGCCGAACACGTTCGCGCGAATGAAGTCGTTCAATGCGCGCTCGTTTGTGAGTACCGACGACATCTGCACGCCGCGCGTGAAGAAGCGTTCGATCAACGCCCGACGCATCGGTGCGGGTGTATCGAGCAGCAGCCCCAGCAGCGACGTGATCACCGCATTGGCTTTACTCACGCGGCTCAACGCCTTCACGCGCGGCGAAAAAGCGGCGGGGAAAAAGTCGCGCTGATCCTCGCTCAGGCCCGAGGCCGCGACCACACGCGCCAACATGCGCACGCCCGCGGCGAGCCGCGCGACATCGCGTTCGTCGTCGAGCAGATTTAGATCGACCTGCGGTGCGGCGACCGGATCGCTCGAAACGAGTTGCACGCGGCCGCGCGAATACGGACGGTTGCACCACAGGAAAAACAGGCCAAGCCGGCTACCGAGTGCATGCCACGCGGCGCGCGTCGCGCTCGACAGGTACAGATCGGACGCCTCGCAATCCGCGACGCCCGACGTGAATCGCACTGCCGTCATGCTGGCGCGGCGCCGCGCGAGCGGCATGCGAAAGCGCGGCTCGAGAAAATGACAGAACGTCAGCGACGGATGGTCCTGCAGATTCCGCCCGACGCCCGGCAGATCGAGCACACACTCGATGCCGCGTGCGGCCACCCCTTCCATCACGATGCGCTCGACGCGCAGGTTCGAAAAGATATGCAGGTTCGGCCGCTTGCGTGTTTCTGCATCGAGATAGGCGACCGCGGTCGATACGCGCCGGTCGTCGCGATTCGAAAACGCGCCCGGAAAATAGCCGTCGTCGAACTGCGCGTTCTGGTCCTGCAACGCCGCGAAGCCGTTGCTGCGCAATCCGTGGGCGAACGCGTTGCAAAACGGCGGCCACTGCTGCGGCATGATGCGGCGGATCGGCACCGGTCCATCCGCACCGTGCAGCGGACCATATGGAAAGTCGACGTCGCTCTCGAGCTTGCGAAAATACGGCAGCACGTCATCCCACGCCCAGCCTGCCGCACCGCTCGCGGCCCAGTCGTCGTCGTCCCGCGGCAGGCCGCGATTGGCCGACTGCACGTTGATGCTCGAACCGCCACCCATCACGCGGCCCTGCTCATAGACTTTAGCCGCCGACTTCCGCGTGGCCTTCGCCTTGAGCTCAGGCCAGATCCAGGTCTCCCCGCAGAAAACAGGCATCGGGTAGCTGTCGAGGATCGCCTCCGGCACCGCGCCCGGCGGCGTATCCGCACCCGCCTCGATCAATGCGACGCTCACCGACGGCACGGCCGACAGCCGATGCGCGAGCACGCATCCTGCCGACCCACCGCCGACGATCACATAATCGAAACGCGCGCTTACCCGCTCCATGCCTGTCTCCTGAATTGCTCGATCTATGCGCTGCTATCAGCTACCGCGAAACACGGGCTTGCGTTTGCCATGAAACGCTTCGACGCCTTCACGGAAATCGTCCGAACTGCGCAGCCGGCTATAGCAATGTCCTTCCAGTTCGATCGCGATCGAAAGCGGCGCGTCTTCGGTGTCGTTCAGCAGCTTCTTCGCAGTACGCTGCGCGAGCGGCGAGAAGGCGCGCAACTCGTCGACGAGTGCATCGGTCGCGGCTTCGAGCTCCGCATCGGGCACGCAGTCGACCGCGATGCCCCAGTCATACGCCTGCTTGCCCGGAATGCGGCGCGAGCGCATCACGATGTCCTTCGTGCGGCCGACGCCGACCATCTTCTGCAGACGCGCCGAGCCGCCCGAACCCGGAATCTGGCCGAGCTTCTGTTCCGGCAGTGCGTAGAAGCTGGTGTCGGTCGCGATGCGGAAATCACAGGCGAGCGACAGTTCGAAACCGACGCCGAAGCAGAAGCCGCGATTGGCCGCGATCACCGGCTTCGAGCACCGTGCGGGCGCGGCGACATTCCACGCCAACTTCGACACGTGTTCCGGCGACGCTTCGAGAAAGCCCTTGATGTCGCCGCCGCTCGAGAAGTGCTCGCCTTTCGCACGCAGCACGATCACGCGGACGCGGTCGTCCTCGTCGAGTGCTTCGAATGCGGCGCGCAGTTGGTCGCGTGCATGCATCGAGATCACGTTGAACGGCGGGCGGTGCAGCATGATGTCGGCGCGTTCGCGCGCGGCGTCGATTTCGATCGAGAAGCCGTCGAGTTCCTGCAGCAGCGTCTGGCCGCGATGAGTCAGGTCAGTCATGTGTTACTCCTTTTGTGGTTCTGTCAGGTTGTGCGGCGCCGTGCTCCGGTTCGTACTCGCCCGCGGAAAGCTTGCGGCGCAGGATCTTGCCGACCGGCGATTTCGGAATGTCGTCGACAAACACGTATTCGCGCGGGCGCTTGAAGTTGACGAGATCGGAGGTCCGGCAAAAGTCATCGAGCGCCTGGGCTTCGACGTATTCGCTGCGCTTGATGAAGGCGACAACACGCTGCCCCCAGCGCTCGTCTTTCACGCCAGCGACGGCCACTTCGTCCACCGCCGGATGCAGCGACAACACCGATTCGATATCGACTGGCGAGATGTTCTCGCCGCCGCTGATAATCATGTCGTCGACGCGGCCCGATACGAAGAGATCGCCGTCGTTATCGAAGTAGCCGGTGTCGCCGGTGAAATACCAGCCGTCGCGCAACGACTTCGCGTTCGCGTCAGGCCGGTTCCAGTAGCCTTCGAACGACTCGTCGCCGAGCAGGTCCGCAATGATCTGGCCTTCTTCGCCGGTTTGCGCGAGTTCGTCGGGCGACGTCGCGTCGAGCTTCACGACGCGCAGCCGCGTATTGACGCCGGCGCGGCCCGCGCTGCCGGGTTTCAGCGTCGCGTCCTGATCGATACTGAACGTGTAGACCTCGGACGAGCCGTAGTGATTGACGAACAGTTCCGGCTTGAAAGCAGCCGAAAGACGCTTCAGCAGACCGTCGTTCATCGGCGCGCCGGCAAAGCCGAGTTTCGTCACCGAACTTTTGTCGGTGCGCGCGAACTCCGGTGCGGCCAGCAGATCGTGATAGAGCGTGGGCACCAGGTACAGACACGTCAGCCGGTACGTGCAGATGGAATCGAGCGCAAGGGTCGCATTCCAGCGGCGAACGCAGACGAACAGCCCGTCGACGAGTGCCATCGCCAGCAGCGAGCGCACGCCCATCGTGTGATAGAGCGGCATCACGCCGAGCGTGCGTTCGCCGTGGCGATAGAGGTTCTGTGCGACGTGCGCGAGCGCGGCGGCGCGTTCGTGGCGATGCCGGCGCGGCACGCCCTTCGCCTTGCCCGTGGTGCCGGACGTGTAGAGGATCAGCGAGTAGTCTTCCGCGGTGGCCGCAGCAACAGCTGCGCCTTCGCGCCGACGCTCGCCCAGCAGTGCATCGAACGAAATCGACGCGCCCGCCGCATCGTCCAGCGCAATGCGCGCAACGGCCTTCGCGGCGGCGCTTTGCGTGACGGCTTCGGCGCAAACCGGCTCGTACACGATGGCTTTGACGCCCGCATCGGTCACGCAGTAATCGAGCTCATCGGGTTTCGCCCGCCAGTTCAGCGGCACGATCGCCACGCCGGCGAACTGGCACGCCCAGTGCAGCGTCGCCATTTCCCAGCGATTTTGCAGCACGACGAGCAGACGGTCGCCGTGTGCGAGGCCGAGTTCGTGCAGACCGTCCGCAACGTTCAGGATGATCCGGTGCCACTGCGCATACGTGAGCGTCAGTTCACCATCGACGAGCGCCAGCGCGTTCGGGCTGCGCTCCACGCTTTGCAGAAAGGTTCGGCCGAGATCAAGCATCGCTCGTCTCCTTCTCTTCCTGCGCCTGGCGCCGGCGCGCCGCCACATCGAGCACGGCGGCGACGATCGGCGTATAGCCTGTACAGCGGCACAGATGGCCCGACAGCATGTCGCGCACCTGCGCCTCGTTTGGATCCGGTACGCGCTTCAGATAGTCGGCGCACGACATCAGAATGCCGGCGGTGCAAAAGCCGCACTGCAGCGCGTGATGACGCTGGAACGCCTGCTGAAGGTCGCCGAGCGTCTGGTCGGGCGCGAGGCCTTCTACCGTATCGATGCGGCGGCCGTCCGCCTGCAACGCGAGCATCAGGCACGAACGTCCCGCCACACCGTCGATATGAACCGTGCAGGCGCCGCACACGCCGTGTTCGCATCCGACGTGCGTGCCGGTTGCGCCCAGTTCGTGCCGCAGAAGATCGGACAGCAGATCGCGCGGCTCGCAATAGCCGCTCCGTTCGCGGCCGTTGAGCGTCAAGGTGATTCGCCGCCGTTCGCCGCGCGGTTGTATGCCCTGCGGCATCGTATTAACAGGGGTCTTCGGGGTCTTGCTCACTTCGCCTCCTCTATCACGCGCCATCCCAGTTGCCGGACCAGATGCCGGCGATACGTCGCACTGACATGCGCGTCGTCCTGCGCGCCCAGCTTCCAGCTCAAATCGTTCAATGCAGTACGCAAGTCGTCGCCCTGCAGACGCGGCCAGCGCTCCACCACCGGCCGGTCGGCGACGCCACCCACTGCGAGCTGGATCAGGTTATCCGTCACCACCGCCGCGCACGACACGAGGGCGAAATCGCCATGACGGGCGGAGAATTCCGCAAAGCCGTAGCGCTCGCCCGGCTTTTTCAGCGGAAAACGCACAGCCTCGACAAGTTCGTCCGGCTCGCGCGCCGTCATCAACATCCCCTGAAAAAAGTCCTCGGCGGCGAGCACGCGCTTGCGCTTTGTCGAGCGCAGCAGCACATCGCCGCCCAGGGCTGCCAATGCGAGAGGCAACTCGGCGCTCGGATCCGCGTGAGCGATCGACCCGCACACGGTGCCGCGATTGCGGATCTGAAAGTGGGAAATGTGCGGGAACGCGAGAGCGAGCAACGGCACTTCGTCGCGCAGAGACGGGCGCCACTCGACGCTGCCCTGCGTCGCCGCCGCACCAATAACGAGCTGCCCCGCCTCGTTATCGACCCGCACCGTATTCAACTCGTCGGTGCGGGAAATATCGACGAGCCAGCGCGGTTGCGCGAGGCGCATGTTCAGCACCGCCATCAGCGACTGGCCGCCGGCCAGCACGCGTGCGTCTTCGCCGCCATGCGCGAGCGCTTCGAGCGCATGTTCCGTACTCGTCGCGCGCAGATAATCGAACGGCGCCGGTTTCATGTTCTACTCCTGAAGAATGCGAGGAAGCGCGAGAGCCACGAGCCTTGCGCGCGGCCTTGATCGACGGGCTTGCCTGATGCTTGCCGGCCCAGCGATTCGAACAGTTGCCGCAGTACGACTTTCGCCGCGCCTTCGAGCATCCGCCCGCCGACTGCCGCAACCTTGCCCGACACCTGCGCTTCATAGTCGTACGACAGCCGCGTGCCGCGCTCCGTGGGCGTCAGTTCTACGAGTCCTTCGCCACGCGCGGTGCCAAGCGGCGAGCTGCCGGCACCCGCGAGGCGCAGACGATGCGGCGCGTCGATATCCGACAACCCGATCCGCGCTTCGAAGCGCGCCTTGATCATGCCAACGCCGACCGTCACATCGGCGCGATACTGGTTCGGTCCGGTCGCTTCGAGCGCGTGGCAGCCTGGAATGACCTTCGCGAGCGCCTGTGGGTCCATCAGCACCGCAAAGATCGCTTCAGGTGTGGCGTCGAGATCGACAGTGCCCTGCGCCGTCAGCGCCTTGCCGCCTGCAAGCGCCTTGTTCGACGCGGCGGCGGCGGCCGCAGCCGCTTGAAGTAACTCGGGACGCGAAGGCGGCGGATCGTCGATGCCGATCAGGTGCATCACCTTCGCAGGCGTGAGCGGCAAGCGGATATCCTCGACGCCGAGTGCATCGGCCACTGCATTTGCGATGCACGGCGGCGTGCTCATGTTGTTGCCTTCGCCCAGCCCTTTCGCACCGAGCGGCGTGAACGGCGACGGCGTTTCCAGATGCACGATCATCGGATCAGGCACTTCGCAGGTGGTTGGCATCAGGTAGTCGGCGAGCGTGCCCGACTGGAAACTGCCGTCTGCGCCGTAGCGGAACTCTTCCATCAGTGCCGCGCCCAGGCCCTGCGCGAACGCGCCACGAATCTGGCCGTCGGCGAGTGCCGGATTGAGCAGCGTGCCAGCGTCGTGGGCGGTCACATAGCGGTCGATGCGCACCCGGCCGGTTGCGCGGTCCACTTCGACGGCGCACATGTCGAACGCGAAACCGTAGGCCGCCGATGTGTTGATGCGATCCTGCTCGTCGGGCGCGTCCATGTGCGGCGGCGTCCAGAACACCGTCTCGCGCAGGCCCGGCTCTTCGCCTTCAGGCAACAGCGCGGGCGCCCAGTGCGGCGCATTGCTCGCGACGCGGCCAAACGGCAGCGCGCGGTCTTCCTTGCCCTTCGCAAAGATGCGGCCGTCTTCGAAACAGATGTCCTCGGGCGCACAACCCGATTGCTTCGCGACGATGCGGGCCACCTTGTCGCGCACACGCATCGCTGCCAGATGCACCGTGCCGGCCACCGCACCGGCAAAACGACTCGAATAGTTACCTGCCGCCACTGACCACGCGTCCTTGTGCGTGTCGAACTCGACGTTGACGACGATGTCGCGCGGATTCAAACCAAGCACATCGGCGACAACCTGCGCGCAGACAGTCATATGCCCCTGCCCCGCCGGCGTCGATGCAATCGTCACGACCACGCCGCCGAGCAGATCGACGCTGACTGTCGCGCTCGCGACGGCGCCGCTCTTCGGGCCGGCTTTTTTGCGCGCCTCGGCGGGCATCACGGTCGTGATGTAGCCCATGTTCGACACAGACGGCTCAACGATCGCCGCAAAGCCGATGCCATACACACGTCCTTCGCGGCGCGCCGCATCGCGACGCGCGACGAGTTCGTCGTAGCCGCCTTCAGCGAGCGAGCGGCGCAGCGCTTCCTGATAGTCGCCAGAATCGAGCAGCGCACCCGCTGCGGCGCGATACGGGAACGCATCGGCGGCGACGAAGTTGCGGCGATACACGTCGAGCACATCGAGCTTCAGTTTGATCGCGATGCGTTGCATCAGACGTTCAAGCGCGAAATACACCTGCGGTCCACCGAAACCGCGGACGAGGCCCGTCGGCGTTTTATTCGTGAGCGCCACGCGGTTGCGCACGACGAGATTCGGAATCGCGTAGGCGCCCGTCAGGCAGCCATGCATCCGGTAGAACGTTGCTGGCTCCGGCGCACGCAGATAGCCGCCGCAGTCCTCGATCTGGTCGTATGAGAGCGCGGTAATGCGGCCGTCGCCCTCAACGGCGGCTTCGAGCGTCGTCAGGCGCGCGGTGGCCGACGTGGCCGCGCTCAGATGCTCGAGGCGATCCTCGACCCATTTCACCGGTGCACCGGCCTTGCGCGACGCAAGGCACATCAACACCACATACGGAAACACCGCCTGCTTCACGCCGAAGCTGCCGCCCGAATCGCGCGGCGCCTTGTGCCGCAGACGATTTGCCGGCACGTTCAGCGCCATCGACATCACCGCATGCAGCGAGAAGGGCCCCATGAAATTCGACGTGACGTCATAACCCTCATCGCCGGACAGATACTCGGCGATCACCACGCCGCATTCGATCGGCGCACACGTGTTGCGCGGATAGTGCGCGTCGATTGTCACGCGATGCGGCGCGCGTTCGAATGCTGCTTCGGGCTCGCCATAGCGATAGTGACGATCGCTGATCACGTTCGTGCCGACCTTCGGATGCAGAACTGGTGCATCGTCGGCGATCGCGTTTTCGATCGACGTCACCGGCGGCAGCGTCTGGTACTCGACCTTGATCAGATCGAGCGCGTCTTCAGCGAGCGCACGCGATTCGGCCAGCACCACGGCAACCGGTTCGCCGACATAGCGCACGCGGTCCATCGCGAGCGCCCACTGCTCCATCGGCGACTTCACGCCGACCACGAACGGCCGCGACCAGCCCGGCAGATCATCACGTGTGAGCACGGCACGCACGCCGGCCAGTTTCAGCGCAGCGTCCGTGTCGATGCTGCGCAGTTCCGCATGGGCGTGCGGCGAGCGCAACACCGCGGCGTGCAGCGTGCCGGGTTTCACGGCGATGTCGTCGCCGTAACGTCCGCGGCCGGTCAGGATCGCCGGATCTTCGACGCGTTCCATCGAGCGGCCCACATGGCGCTGGCGCTGGCGTTCAGCCGACGTTTCGGGCTCGCCAGCGGCGCGTGCATCCGCTACCAGTTCGGCAACTGTATCGCGCTGATTCATTTCACTGCTCCCTGTGCGCGCGTGCCGGTTGCATCGGCGTCGTCGCCCTCGTCGTTGTCGCGTCGGTTGAACTCACTGGCAAGACCGCTCCAGCGGCGCGCAATCTCGCGATGCTCGATGCCGAACAGATCCATGATCCGGCCGACCGTGTGATCGACGATGTCGTCGACGGTTTGAGGGTGCGCATAGAACGCGGGCACCGGCGGCATCACGATCGCGCCCATTTCGGTGGCGAGCGTCATGTTGCGCAAGTGGGCGAGATTGAGCGGCGTTTCGCGCGCGACGAGCACGAGGCGACGACGCTCCTTGAGCATCACGTCCGCGGCGCGCGTCAGCAGGTTGTCGGCGAAACCGTTGGCGACGCTCGCCAGCGTTTTCATCGAGCACGGCGCGATCACCATGCCCGCGGTGAGAAACGAGCCGCTCGCCACCGTCGCGCCGATGTCGCGCACGTTGTGCACTACGTCGGCAAGACCATCGAGGTCCGTACGCGTGAGACCGAGCTCCTGCGCAGCGGTAATGGCGCCCGACGGCGACACGATCAGATGCGTCTCGATCGTGCCGAGCCGGCGCAAGGCCGCCAGCAGTCGCACGCCGATGACTGCCCCACTCGCACCCGAAATGCCGACGACGATCCGTTCACGCGTTTGCGTTGACTGCATGGCCGTGCCTCGCTCAGACCGCGTCGCGCAGCTGGCCGCTGTGCAGGTAGGCATCGAACGCCGCGTTGCTCGTGGCGACGAGCCGGTCGAGATCGACGCTGTCCTGCCCCGGAATCTGTACGCGTGTGAATACATGTGCCGGATAGACGACCGGGCGCGTCGCGTCGAGACCCATCTTGGCGCTGACACCCTGCATGTGCGGCGCCGCATCGTCGGGCTGGCCGACGGTCGTCGACGGATCGAGTGGCGAGCCCTGTGCGCCGGCCACAATCACAAGATCCCGATCCGCCTGGAAGCGCGTGGCGATCGCCCATTCGATTTCGGCGGGATCGTGCACGTCCACATCGGTATCGACGACGACCACCTGCTTGATGTCGTAATGCGTGCCGAACGCGCACAAAATCACGTTTTTCGCTTCGCCTTCGCGCTTCTTGTCGAACTGGACCCACAGGTGATACCGGCACACGCCGCCCACCGACAACTCCACGTCCTTCACGCCCGGATGGCTGCGCTGCAGATGCGCCAGCAATGTTGCTTCGCGCGGAATGGCGCCGAGCAGCAGATGCTCCATTTCAGCCGGAACAATCGTGTGATAGATGGGCTGTTCGCGGTGTGTGACCGCCGTCACGTCGATCACCTCACGCGCTTCGCGCGCGCTGTAGTACTTCGGGAATTCGCCGAACGGACCTTCGGGCTCGCGCACCTTGGGCAGAATGCGGCCCTCGATCACTATTTCCGAAAATGCGGGTACGCGCACGTCGTTCGTCACGCATTTGACAACTGGCAGCGGCGCGCCGTGCAAGGCACCGGCGATCTCCAGTTCGTCCTTGTCGATCGGGGAAATGGCCTGCGACGCCAGCATCGTCAACGGATCGACGCCGATCGCGATCGCCACGTCGAGCGCGTCGCCCGCCGCTTCCGCTGCCTGATAGAACGCCAGCAGATGACGCGGCAACATCAGGATCGCCATGCGGTCCGGGGCGTGCACCTGAATGCGGTTGATCGACACGTTCTGGATGCCGGTCCGCGGATTACGCGCAATCACGAGGCCGGCCGTGATGTAGGGACCGTTGTCGTGCTCGCTGTGTGTCGGGATCGGCAGCAATGCGTGCAGATCGATGCCCTGCGTGCGGATGACCTGCTGGCACGCGGCCTCGTCGCGTGGCAGTTCGTGCCAGGCAACAGGATGCCCGGCCGCATCGCGAAAGCGTTCGAGCAGCGCGGCCTCGGGCACGCCCATCGCTTCGGCGATCCACGCGCGCTTCGACATGAAGCCGCTCACTACCGGAATGGCGTGGCCGCCGGGCTTGAGAAAAATGGCGGCTTGTTCTCCGTCGAGCCGTTTGGCGACTGCCGCGAGTTCGTGTTGGAGTGAAACCGGCTGATCGATCGTCGCGACGCGCCCCGTTGCCGACAGGCGTTCAAGCCAGTGGCGCAGCGTCGGCGCGGTGCTCTGCGGCGCCCATGAGGATTGAGGTGTGCCGCTGCCTGCGGCATCGCGTGAGTTCATTTACGTCTCCATCGGTTCTTGCCGTCGGGCGCCGGAACGAGTCTGTCGGGCGGACATGCAGCAAGTTGGAATGAAGCGTAGCGAGAACGGGTTATAACTTCTAATATTGTTTTTTGATGTCTTTCATCATAATTTTTGATATCAGTGTTAGCCCCGATGACGCCCTTCGTACGCTCGGTTATCAATAGGCAACGCTTCCGGTAAGGGTCTTTCTCAGCTATTTAGATAGCCACGCGGTGTGCTGTTTTCGCCGGCTTTCGTGAGTGACCTGATGGACCGCACAGCGGATATTAACTTTCGTGATGCACCCCGTGGCGCCCCATCTGGACGTCAAATGGACCTCTCATGGACCTGAAGCAGATCCAGTATTTCATCGCGCTGTTCGAGGACGGCTCCGTGACGCGCGCCGCCAAGCGCCTGAACATCGTGCAGCCGGCGCTCAGCATGCAGATCGCCAAGCTCGAGGAAGAACTGCATCAACAACTGTTCGACCGTGGCGGGCACGGCATGGCGCCCACCGCCGCCGGACGGCTGATGTACCGCCTCTTTCTGCCGATCATCCGCGATCTCGCGCATGCGCGTCAGCAAATGGTTCAGCGCGACGAGATCGTAACGGGCCACGTGTCGATCGGGCTGATCGCATCGGTGACGGAAAGCGTGCTCGCTGATTCGCTGTCGCGCTTTCACGCGCGCTATCCGCATGTCGAAGTCACCGTCGCCGACGGCTACACCGCGACCTTCATCGACTGGGTGTCGGGCGGCCAGCTCGACGCCGCGCTGATCAACAAGCCGCGCTCGCGCCTGTCGCTCGACTCGCAGCCGCTCCTCGATGAAGAGATGGTGCTCGTCACCAGCGCCGAACACGGCCCCGAACTGCCGCATGCGATCGAGCTCGCGCAACTACCCGAACTCGAACTCGTGCTGCCCACCAAGCGCCACGGCCTGCGCGGCGTGCTCGATACGGCCGCGCAGCATGAGGACGTGCTGCTTGCGCCGCGCTTCGAAATCGATGTGTTGAGCACGATCGTGAAGCTCGTCGAAAGCACCCGCTTTGCGACGATCCTGCCGCGCATCGCGGTTGAGCGCGCAGTGCGTCGAGGGGCGTTGCGCGCCTATCCGATTCTCGCGCCGCGCATCGTACGCCATATCGTGCGCATCAGTCATCCGCGGCGACCGTTGAGCGCTGCTGCCGAAGCGCTGATCACCATCATCGCCGACGAATTACGTGAAGTGTCGAGCGAATCGGCGCCGACCGATGGCGGCACGCACCGGTTACCCCCTGGCTTGTCATCCTCGAAGGAAGCCTCTGCATGAACGCATTTCACTGGATCGCTGGCGAATGGACCGGCACGCCCGCCGTCGACAGCATCGATCCCGCGACCGGCCTTGCGATCGGCCGCTTCACCGCGACGGCATCGCTGAAGCCGACGCCGCCATTGCCGCAGCCCGATACACAGGAAACTGTAACGGTTCTGGTGCAAATAGGTAAGCGGGTTGAGAAGTTTCATATAGATAGGATTCCTTATCGAGAGAACAGGAACGCATTCCATACGGCGGGCTCAGCGGCATCCTTGAGGCCGAGCTTCGCGAGCTCGAACTGACCACTTGCGAATGCGATGCGTCAATTCGATACCTGAAATTGTGGTCGCGGCGCTCCTGAACCGCTTGAATCCAAGCATTACGTACGTTCTGGACCTGATGTGGCGATGGTCCTGTTCGATCACGTTGTTCAGATATTTTGAGGACCGGACCTTCGTGTCTTCAGGCACCAAACCATCGGCCTTCATCTCGCGCACCGCGCGGTGCGAGGCCGCGTAGCCATCGAGCGTGATGGTCTCAGGCGACTGGCCCTGATGCCTGATAGCCTTGCTGAAAAAGGCTTTGGCCGCAACCACGTCGCGCCTCGCCCTGAGCATGAAGTCCACCGTCTGGCCAGCCCGATCCACCGCCCGGTACAGGTAGACCCACCTGCCGCGAATCTTCAGATAGGTCTCGTCGACACGCCACGAGCGACCCGCAGGCGTAGCAAAACGGTTCCAGCGTTTGACGAATTCGGGCGTATAACGCCTCACCCAGCGCAGGATTGTCGTGTGAGCGAGCGACAAACCCCGTTCGGCCATCATCTCGACCAGATCGCGTAGGCTGAGCTTGTAGCGCAGGTGCCACCGAACACACAGAATGATGATCTCCCGATCAAAATGACGTCCATCGAACAACTCCTTCAGGCTCTTCAGTTTGGTCATCACCGGTTATCAGTTCGTTTTGCTCCAACAACTCTAACCGATTCGCCGATCCTATTTGCACCAGAACCGTTGCGAGCCTCCCCAACTTTTGCGCGCTCTCGACTGAGGCGAAGTGACACTTTCATTGCGCTCGGAGTGGAAGCAAAACTGTCACCTCGACTCCACTTGGCCGCATCGCGCTGTGGTGCGGCCAGTGACAGATTTATTGCGCTCTACGCCATGAGGCGATTCAATGATTGGGATAACTACAAGTTCTGGCGATTCTCATATGCAAGGTGGCGAGATCGGGCGCGCAGAAGCGAAGCCGGATTAGCGGCCATCTGATTTCGGTCAATTTATATGAGCATGCGATCCGGGCACGGGCGCACGCCAGTCAACTGGTATGCAGACGCGGGCAACTCACAATGCTCCGGGGTCCGGAAATACAGGCCGGCGCATGCTGCGTCGGATCTACTGGCCAGCCAGTGAAAAAAACTCGGTGAAGCACAGGCACCGGCCATACCGGCAAGCAGGTCGATCAGTAACGGTCCAGCCGGTTTCCGTCAATCCGCACGCGGTCGCCCGGACGGAGATCGCCGGGTGAGGGCACGTCGAAGGAGCGTGACGATCCGTCATTGAGTTGAACAACGATTCGATACGCGCTCGGGGCCGCATTGCTGTACTGCCGGCCAATCTGATTTCCGGCCACCGCGCCGCCGAGCGCACCCACTACGGTCGCCACGTCGCGGCCATGCCCTCCGCCAAACTGGTTGCCGACCACACCACCGACGACCGCGCCGACCACCGTGCCCATTACACTGCCCGGGCTCACCGCATTGGATGTGGCGAGAGGCTGAATTCCCGAAACAACCCCATACTGAAGTCCGTAACCGGAGCTTGCAGGAGGCGCGTTGCCATAGGCGCTTGCGCTATCGACTGGCTGTGGATAGGTTGGCTGCACATACGCCGGCTGGGCATATGCGGGTTGCGCATAGGCAGGCTGCGCCGGACTCGCACCGTACGGCATGTTTGCGCCAGGAACCACGCATCCACTCAGGGGTAAAGCTGCGCACAGCGCGATGTAAAAGATTGGTTTGGCAATTTGAGTGTTGTACATGATGCTCTCGACATCCTGACGCCGCATGTCAGCGGGCAAAGTTGAAGTTCGGCATGGAGTATAAGGAAGCGTTGCCGAATATTTTCACTGCGCCGCGTAACAGTGTGTAAGTTGTTCCGCCGCCAACGCTCAAGTCAAACGCGTCGCCTTGCTGACTTGTGTAGTTTCTCTGCGACGCGTTCCCGGACGCTTCGCTCGACGGGTGAGCGGCGTCGCGGCGTCACTTTGAGTCGACCGCTTGATGTGTGCCGGGCACTAAGCAAACGGGGGTGCCGGAACACAGCCGCTCGAACGCACTTACGTCCTTCCTCGCGGCCGCAGTTCGAAACGCTGATCAGCACTCGCCTGTTTTCGCATGTCCCGGCGGACAGTGATCGGGCCCATGCCCGTGATGGCGATGACGCTCTTCCCATTCGTCGCGATCCCAGTAGCGGCGTCCGTCGTAGTAACGGTCGCCATGCCAACCCGGAGACACGACGACCACCGCTGCTGTTGGCGTTCACAATTGATGGGAGTGGACAAAAACTGGGGGAGCGCGGCGGTTTGCCCTAAGCTACCTTCGACACCCGTTCAGCGAGGTGACGGATGGATATGCACTGGACGATTTACCTGCAGCGAGACGGTGCCGACGAGAATGTGCCGTTGGCGAGGTTTCAGCGTCCGCTCGAAGGAGCGACCCCGGCTGACTTCGGATTGTCGATGTCTGAGGCAAGAAGCCTGCTTTCCAGTCTTCAACAAGTGGTGGCTCAGGACCAGATCCGCGCCTACGATGCTCGACGCCGCCGCTGCAGACATTGCGGGCGATACCGCCGTATAAAAGACTGGCGCCCTCGGGTGTTTGCGACCGCGTTGGGCAGTGTCAAAGTTCGAGTGCCCCGGGTGATATCGTGCTTGTGCACCCCTGAACCGCTCGACGAGAACGATGACTCAGCGGATCTTCGATTCTCCGAGTGCCCGATAGAAAGTTTGCTACCGGGACGACGTACGCCGGAGCTTGCATACCTGTGTGCGAAGCAAGGTGCTGCCGTTTCCTACCGGTCTGCTGCACGCAATGTCGCCGATCTCACCGGGTTGCAAACTCTGTCTCACGCCACTGTTCGCAAAGAGACGCTCAACTGCGGTGAGCAAATTGAAAACGACCAGTTCTACGTTGGGTGGTTCGCGGGAACCCAACACCGTGGTGGAACGAAGCACCTGCGTCTCGCAATTGACGGCACGGTAGTCACGGCGGTGCCGCTGGAAGAGGTGCGCAGGATCGAAGTTATCGCGGGCCGTGTTGAGTGTGAGGGGATAGCGGCTCGACGATTCGCTCGTGCTCTCCAGCGTCCAAGCCTTACACGCGTGCTTATCGCTGCTGCACTCGACCAGTGTGACTGGGTCCATTCTACTTTGGTCGACGTGGTCACAGATGGTGCCCGGGGTATGCGATCGTTAGTGACTTCAGTGGCGCCTTGCGTCGCACCGCGGATTCTTGACTGGTTTCACATCGGCATGAAACTTCACGCTGTGCGGTCAGCGCTCTGCGCATACACATTTCCTCTCTACCAGCGACCGGTGGTGATGCGGCGATGCGAGCGACTAATAAATCGCGTGCGCGACAAGCTGTGGCGCGGGCGGGGCGACGCGGCAACCGAGATCCTACGTACCCTCATCGCCTCCCTGAATCTTGAGATCGGATCTTTGCCACAGTTCTATGGTCTCGGCGCTGGCACAGCGAGTAGCGCAGCCGCTCGATTATTGACTTTCCTTGTGAACAATCGGAGCGATCTTATCGACTATCAACAAGCACGTATGAACGGCCGTCGGGTATCGTCGGCATCGGCCGAATCGGTCATGAATCATTTGATAAACCGACGGCTCACGAAACGTCAACAAATGCGTTGGTCGTTGAAGGGCGCTCACTACCTACTGCAAACCCGAATAGAACTGCTCGACGGGAGGCTGGAGACGTGTTTCGCCAAGCGCTTCCCTCACTTCAGATCGCCGGAGGTCGCTCGACAATGAGCGCCTTTCCCCCACTTTTTGTTCACTCCCATCGACACGGCTAGCGGCAATTGTGAACACCAACAAAACCCGAGACGGTAACGATCGACAAAAGCGGCGCCAATCTGGCTGCGCTGGAGGCCCTCAATGCCGAGCGCGACACGCCGATCAAGGTCCGCCAGAACAAGTATCTGAATAACCTCATTGAACAGGACCACCGGGCGATCAAGCGCCGTACCCGACCGATGCTGGGATTCAAGAATTTTAGTTGTGCCCGCATCATCCTGTCGGGCATCGAAACGATGCATATGATCAGGAAAGGGCAGATGAAAGCTGATGGCGTCACGCGAACTGCCGCAGAGCAGTTCAATTCACCGGTCATGTAAGGAATCCTTAGCATGGCACCGCTTTCTAGCCTTGCCGGCCTTATTGCGACACAACCAACACACGTTCCCAGCAGTTTTTACGCCGTCGCCCCGTCAACGTAACAGCGCCGTTGACTTCAAGCGACGAAGCGCCCTCGATAGCGAGCGCGCTCCTTTTCGTCGTATGCCTTTTTGTGAACCCCGTGTTTTGTGGATTCGGCGGACGTAGTCAAGTAAGCGGCCCATCGGTGTCGCCAGGCTCGATATGCGGCTGTGCCAACCGGTGCGCATGCCCCTTGCCTGCTATCGCATCCAGAATCAGTTCAGCAATGATTCTGCCGGACGAGTGCCCTGTCGGCTGCACGATGGACGTTACCGTGCGGGGTGACGCGACGTCGGACGGCACACCGTCATAGACAATCAGCGAGATGTCCGTGCCGAGCTGCTTGCCGCTGTCTCTGATCGCGCGAAACGCGCCAACGCCGGCAATGTTGTTGTCCACCAGCAACGCGGTTGGTGGTTCGGCAAGTTCAAGCAGTGCACGCGTCGCTTCGTAAGCGTGCACCCGGTCAAACGCGCCCTCGATCATCAGCGAAGCCTCCGACTGAATCTCCGCCTCGCCTAGCGCGCTCAGAAATCCGGCGCGCCGTTGTGCCGCAAAGCTCATCGTAAGCGGCGCACTGATCAAGGCAATCCTTCTATGGCCGAAGGCAATCAGACGTTGTGCCGCAGCCCGGGCTCCGGCTTCGTTGTCGAAGTCGAACCACCCATAAGGCACAGGGCTGTTCGTCCGTCCATAGGCGATGAACGGAAACTGGCGTGCCTGTAGAAACTGGATGCGTGCATCGTCGATCTGGGTCCGCGCCACGATCAGACCATCCACCAGCTTGTTTTCGACCAGGCGGCGGTACGTTTCGAGTTCCGCATTCGGCCGGGCAGAGACGATGATCAGGTCCAGGTCGCTCTCTCCGAGGCGCTCCGTCATGCCGGCCACCACTTCCCCGAGGCGCGGATCGCCAAGATCGTCCGTCCCAAACGGGTAGATCATGCCCACTGCCTCGGCGCGGCCTGTCGCGAGCCGGCGAGCGGTCGGATCCGCGTGATAGCCCAGCGCGTGCGCCGCCTCGATGACCCGCTGGCGCGTTGCTTCATTGACGTCGTCGTATCCGTTTAGCGCACGGCTAACGGTCGTGCGGGAAAGTCCGAGCGAATCGGACAGCGTTTTCAGACTCACCTTCAAAGTTCCACCCTTGGAATTTCCTGTTTTGCACGTGACCGCCCTTGCAGAGCTGGATTTCCCGGCCCCCGGCCAGTCGCCATGTTACCTCAAGCCCACAAACGCGTTTGACAATCCAAACCGGTTTGAACTAAGATCCAAACCGGTTTGGAAAGATACTGGCTTCGAGAAATTGGAGCCGTTCATCCTGACACGGGCGCGCGAGAGACCATCTTTGGCCCGCTAAAAAACAGTCCGGCGGCCCTGTTGCGGCGAACAATTGCTGCATTCGGCTGCCGGAACGCTCCAGCTTCATCCACCTGAAAGCAAGGGCGGGCGGAGCCGACAAGCGTAGTTCATTTCATTGTTTCGCCGCAGTGAGCTTTCTGTTGTCTCCAGTACCCGGTATCTCGAGATACTGAATCAGATATTTCGGATAGCTAATAAGTCAAATGGCAGCTTTTCCGCTGTTCCGGTGGTTTCGGGCAGCCTTCGTTGCGCACTTACCTTAGGATGTGACACCCGATGAACAGACTCCGATCCTCCCAATCCCTGTCGACTCGTGCCCGCCTGCGTTCCACCGTGGTTTGCGGCTCCCTGCTCGTCACCGCGGCGGCACCCGCGCTGGCTCAGTCGTCGGTGCCGGGTTTTCCTGCGCCGACGCCACACACGCAGCAGGCCTATGACCCGGAAAGCAATTTCACCATGCGCTGGACCCGCGCTGACATCCGTCAGATCAAGGCGCAGTCGCATACGGCAAGCGCGGTGGACAAGAACTCGCTGCCTGCGTCGCTGACCATGCCGGACATTCCGCAGGACTTTCCACTCATCAATTCCAACGTGTGGGTATGGGACACGTGGCCGCTGGCCGATCTGAGTGCGAACCAGTTGAGCTTCAAGGGCTGGGAAATCATCTTCTCGCTGACAGCGGATCCGCACGCAGGCTACACGTTCGACGATCGCCACGTGCATGCACGCATCGCCTTCTTCTATCGCCGCGCGGGCATTCCGGCGTCCCAGCGTCCGGCCAACGGCGGCTGGACATGGGGCGGCCACCTGTTCCCGGACGGTGCGAGCGCCAAGGTATTCGGCAACGCACCGATGACCAACAACGCGGAATGGTCCGGCTCCGCGCGCCTGATCCACGGCGACAATGTGAGCCTCTACTACACGGCGCTGTCGTTCAACCGCTCGGCGCCAGGCGGCTCGGACATCACGCCGCCAATCGCGATCATTTCGCGCGCGGACGGACACATTCACGCAGACGACACGCACGTCTGGTTCACGGGCTTCGACGACCACGAGGCCCTGCTTCAGCCCGACGGGGTGATGTATCAGACGGGTCAGCAGAACGACTACTACTCGTTCCGCGATCCGTTCGTCTTCACCGATCCCGCGCATCCGGGCAAGACCTACATGGTGTTCGAAGGCAACACGGGCGGCCCCCGCGGCGCCCGGACGTGTACCGACGCGGACCTCGGCTATGCAGCCAATGATCCGTACAAGGAGGACCTCAATACGGTGATGAACTCGGGCGCGGTGTACCAGAAGGCGAACGTCGGCCTTGCCATCGCGACCAACCCACAGCTCACCCAGTGGAAATTCCTGCCGCCGCTGTTGTCCGCGAACTGCGTGGACGATCAGACGGAACGCCCGCAGATCTACATGAAGGACGGCAAGTACTACCTCTTCACAATCAGCCACCGCGCGACGATGGCCGCTGGTGTAGACGGGCCGGACGGCGTGTACGGCTTTGTGGGCAACGGCATACGCAGCGACTTCCTGCCCTTGAATGGCGGCAGCGGTCTCGCGCTCGGCAACCCGACCGACTTCGACGCGCCAGTCGGCGCGCCTTACGCGGAAGATCCGAACCAGAATCCGCGCGCGTTCCAGTCTTATTCGCACTACGTCATGCCGGGTGGCCTCGTCGAGTCGTTCATCGACGCCATCGGTTCGCGACGCGGCGGCACCCTGGCGCCGACGGTGAAGATCCGGATCGACGGCGCGTCCACGACCGTGGATCGCACCTATGGCAACGGTGGGCTCGGCGGCTACGGCGATATCCCAGCGACCACGGCCGCGCCAGGCAACGGCCAGGGTCGGTGATCACGGCGCCTCCGGCGGTTTGCGCTTCGGCGCCGCAGCCGGCTGCGGAAATTCCGGCGAATAGGCGGCGCTGACACGGCGAGAGCAGGCAGAAGTGGTCTGCTCTCGCCCAGTCGCAACCGCATCCACCGAATAAACGATGCAACGATGAACCGCTGGATTCCCAACCTGTCTGCCCACCGCGGGCCGGCCTATCTAGCCGTGGCCGACGAAATCGAAACGGCGATTCGTGCTGGACACATCAAGGCGGGCAACAGACTACCCTCGCAACGCCTGCTCGCCGATTTCCTCGGCCTTCATGTGAACACGGTGAACCGCGCGATGCGCGAAACTGCGCGCCGCGGCTTGACGGCCGGCAGCAAACGCAGCGGCACGGTCATTCTCGGGCAACCGGCCTGAGCAGATGATGCTTTCAGCTCGCTGCAAGGAGAAAACAACTCATGCATGACTCGCGACGCCCCTTCCGCCACTCGCGCCTTCTGTCGTCGCTGCTGTGCGCCGCGCTGACGGTTTCAATTACAGAGAACGCTGCGTCGTACCCATTGCCGGCCGCAGGCGATTCAGGTACGCCGCAATGGCGCTCCGCGCTTCACTACACGCCCCAGCGCAACTGGATGAACGATCCCAACGGCCTGGTCTACGACAAGGGCGTCTATCACCTGTTCTATCAGTACAACCCGAATGCAAATGTCTGGGGGGACATGTCGTGGGGACATGCCACCAGCCGCGATCTCCTCCACTGGACCGAGCAACCGGTCGCGATGCGCGCGAATCAGACCGAGGAGATTTTTTCCGGCTCAATCGTCGTCGACACGCACAACACCGCCGGATTGGGACCCGCGAATTCATCGCCACTCGTGGCGCTTTATACGAGCGTGTACAAGACTGGATCCGGACATGCGCCGGGTACCCAGGCTCAGTCGCTCGCGTACAGTCTGGATGAAGGCCAGACATGGCAGCAGTACTCTCGCAATCCGGTGCTGACGCTCAACCCGGAATCGAATAACTTTCGCGATCCTAAGGTTTCGTGGTACGAGCCGGGTGGGTACTGGTTGATGACTACCGTCGTCGCCGACGCGCAAGTGGTCAAAATGTACCGGTCGGACAACCTCATTAACTGGACGTTCCTGAGCGACTTCACGCTTCCGGACATTCCTCATCAAGGGTCATTGTGGGAGATGCCCGATCTCTTCCCGCTTCCTCTCGATGGAGACAGTCACAATCAGAAGTGGGTCATGATCGTCAACGTCAACCCATGGTCGATTGCCGGTGGGTCCGGCGCGATGTATTTCGTCGGCAGTTTCGACGGCAGGACGTTCACGCCGGAGCACGTGCCGCCGGCCGGCTCCGATCCTTCACGATATCAATGGCTCGACCACGGCGCGGACTATTACGCGGCGGGAACCTTCGCCGGCGCGCCGGGCGGCAAAGCCATCACAATCGGCTGGATGAGCAACTGGGACTACGCGGCCCGCATACCGACCGCTCCGTGGAAGGGTGCGATGGCGCTTCCCCGCGTGCTGTCGCTGACGACGGTCGACGGCATGCCGCGACTGACGTTCGAGCCGGTGGAGCAATACGCGTCCCTCGTACGCGAAGGTTCCACGACGCGCATAAAGGAGCGCACGGTTTCGTCCAGCACACAGGAACTCGCGCCGTCCACGCGAGGCACCGTGCAAAACATCGACCTGACAATCACGCCGCGTTCCGCACAGCGTGCCGGCCTCATCGTGCGAGGTTCGGCGAATGGCGCTGCTGGCACCCGCATCTTCTACGACACCAGTAGCCAGACGCTGACGCTCGACCGTTCGAGCTCCGGCGAAACCGGTTTCTCGGATGCGTTCAGCAAACAGCACATCGTCAATCTGCCACTGGAGAACGGGAAGTTGCGCCTCACTATTGTGGCCGACAGGAACTCGGTGGAAGTGTTTGCGGGTGGCGGCGAAATCGTCGTGACGGATCTGATCTTCCCTGCACTCGACGACGATCGCCTGTCCCTTTTCGCCGACAACGGCACGGCGACATTCAGCGATATATCCATTACCGACCTTCCCGATCCGCGCAGCACCCTGCATGCGCGCTAGCAGACGTTCTTCTTGCGAGGTTTAGCCGGTTTCGGCCCAAACTCAGCTTGATGCGGAGTGCCAGCGAAGAATTCTGGAGGGAGGATGGCCTCTCCGGTGAAACACCACCGATAGGTCACCCATACGGCAGCGCTCAAGAAAACAGTTTTGGTGACTCAAATGCCGTTTGGCGCCGACGTCGCGAAGGCGTGGATCGGCTGGTTCGTGCGGGAGCTTTCTTGCCAACCGAAGCGAGGCGCTCATTGAGACCCCTTCGAGCAGTGCCTGGCACAAGTCGGACCGTGTCGTTGACGCTCGCCGCGTTACCGGAGATGGCGCAAAGCAGCGTCACGCTGCACGGTATCGTCGGCACCGGCATCGGTTATCAGAGCAGTACGACGACGCTCGGCTCGACCACGGGCGGGCGGCAGTAAGCGTCGTACCGCCAGTTGCTCGCACCGCACAGCCCGACGATCTGGCTTCCGGCAATGCGCCCATGCTGGGCGCACACGAAAAAGGCCTTATGGACATGCATCCATAAGGCCTTGATTTCTTTGGTTGGGGCGAGAGGATTTGAACCTCCTCCCACCTGCACCCCACGAAAGGAATAAATCGTCCCAAGCTGTAGAGCCTGCCCGGAGTCGAGGCGCTCGGCACTATTCGCCACGGAACAGCATTCCGGAGGGCTCGGTAATTTTGCGTATACACATGCGTAAATCTAACGCAGATCTTGAAATTTTTTATTTCACAATCAAGTACTTAAACATAAAATTCGAGTCCTCTCGTGGCACCGACTGACGTCAAAGACATCAGTCCAGAGCAGGCCCTACGGCAGGGGTTCTACAAAGCTTTTCCCCGCAGTGAAATTCACAGTCTTCGCAAGGAACCTGGCTTTCAACTCCGACGGAAGACACTTACGTTGCCCTGCGTTGGTTCTAGCGTAGGCTTCTCCCAACATTCCCACTGAATAAGGCGCAACACAATCGTTTAAGAATTGTTAGATCGGTTGGTTGAAATTAAAAGACTGGCGGATTGGCGGCGAACCTGGCGCTTTTGGGGGTGCGTCGCGCCGCCGTCAGAATCTCCGCGGCAGGCGCGGCCCACACTTTTCACCTGCCGCTTTCAATCTCCGGCATCGGTGCGAATAGCGCGTCGAGGTCGTCGTCGGAGAACTTGGCGGCGCCGGCGGCGTCTTCGGAGAGAATACTGTCGGCGAGTCCCGCCTTCTGCTCCTGCAACTCCACGATCTTTTCTTCGATGCTGCCCGCGGCAATCAGCTTGTAGACGAATACGGGCTTATCCTGCCCCAGCCGATGGGCGCGGTCGGTCGCCTGATTCTCGGCGGCGGGATTCCACCACGGGTCGTAATGAATCACGGTATCCGCAGCGGTCAGGTTCAGACCCACGCCACCCGCCTTCAGGCTGATCAGGAACAACGGCACGTCACCTTGCTGGAAGCGCTCGACCGGCGTGATGCGGTCCGTCGTGTCGCCAGTCAGAATGACGTAGGGAATCGCGGCTTCCTCGAGCGCGTCGGCAATCAGCGCCAGCATGCCCGTGAACTGCGAGAACAGCAGCACGCGGCGTCCTTCCTCGATCAATTCAGGCAGCATCGAGAGGAGCAAATCTAGCTTGGCCGAACGCGTGACACGTGCGCCCTTTTCGACCCTTTCCGCTTTTTCCACTTTGCTGCGCTTCCCGCCCGGTTCGCCTGGTTCGCCTGGCGCCTCGTCAACCCTGATTTTCCGCACGAGACGCGGATCGCAGCAAACCTGGCGCAGCTTCAGCAACGCATCGAGCACGATAATGTGACTGCGCGCGAGGCCCTGCGCGCTGACCGCCGCGCGCACCCGCTCCTGCATTGCCGTACGCACCGTTTCATATAGATCACGCTGCGCGCCTTCGAGATCGACTGAACAGACGATGGTGGTCTTGGCCGGCAACTCCTTCGCGACCTCGTCCTTACGACGGCGCAGCATGAACGGCCGGATGCGGCGCGCCAGCAGCGCGCGGCGCACGCCGTCACCGTTCTTTTCGATCGGATTGCGCCAGCGTTTGGTGAAGTCTTTCTGGCTGCCGAGAAAGCCCGGCAACAGAAAATCGAACTGCGACCACAGTTCGCCGAGGTGATTCTCCAACGGCGTCCCCGTCAAACACAGCCGATGCCGCGCGCGCAATCCGCGAATCGCCTGCGCGGCTTTGGTGCTGGCATTCTTCACGTACTGCGCCTCGTCGAGGATCAGCAGGTGATAGTCATGCTCGGCGAGCACCTTCTGATCGCGCCACAGCAGCGCGTAAGTCGTAAGAATCAGGTCGTGCTCGCCGATCTGCTCGAAACGCTCCTTGCGCTGCGGGCCGTTCAATATCAGCACTTTCAGGTCGGGCGCGAAGCGGCGCGCTTCCTCGCGCCAGTTGTGCACGAGCGTGGTCGGCACGACGATCAGTGCGGGACGGTCGAGCCGTCCGGCTTCCTTCTCCGCCAGGATATGCGCGAGCGTCTGCACGGTCTTGCCGAGACCCATGTCGTCGGCGAGCACGCCGGCCAGATCGTGTTCGCGCAGGAACTGCATCCAGTTCAGGCCCTGCTGCTGATACGCGCGCAGTTCCGCCTTCAAACCACGCGGTACCGGCACCTCGTGCAAGCCCGGGCCGGCCTGCAGACGCTGCGCCAGTTGGCGAATCGAATCGTCGCCCTGGAATTGCCAGCGGCCCGTGCTGTTCAATGCTTCGAGGCGGCCCGCATCGACGGAGGGCACCCGCAGCGGCGCGCCGTCGGCCAACGTGCCGCCCAGTGCGTCGAACAGATCGACCAGCACGCGCACCACCGGCTTCAGCCGGTCGGCGCGCAAACGCAGGCGTTTGTTTTCTTCGGTCTTCAACTCGATCGGTTCGTCGTCGGCGATGGCTTCAAGCGCGCCGCCGAGCCAGCGCCGGTCGCGCCGGAACAGATCGGCGAGCAGCGGCTCGAGCCGCACATTGCGCTCGCCGATGCGGATGCCCATCTCCAGATCGAACCAGCCGTCGCCCGCCTGCTGCGCGGTGCCGTCGATCGCGTCGATCTCGATGATGTTGTAGCGGAACTCCGGCGCCATCGTCACGCGCCAGCCTTTGCTCACGAGGTCCGGCACAGCGTCGTTGACAAAGGCGGACCAGGATTCGGCATCGGGCAGACCGAGCATTGTGTCCGGCAAAAGCCGCGATGCGTACACGCGACTGGTCGGCACTTTCTGCAGCCCGGTCTTGCGCAGTTCGAGCAAGCGCTTCTTTTCGGCTTCGTAGCGTCGGCGGATATGGATGACGTCGCCGCCCGGCATGGGCACGAGGGTGACGCTGCTATCGACATTGATGCTGACGCCGTCGTAATCGAAGCTGACACCGGCCAGTTCAACGGCCTCTGACTTGCGCTGCCCCGCCTTGGCCGTTGATGGCAGCGCGTGGCTGTTGAGCGTGAGCACCGGCACGGGATCGACGTCGATCACGCGGATCGCGGAGGCGTCGTGCGTGGGCGGCAGCGGCAAATCGGGCGCGATCTCACGCAACACCGAGGCGACGAGCGGCGCTTCGGCGAGCGAGATCGGCGGCATGGCGAGGTAATCGGGCAACTGCTGGAACGGCAGCGACGATTCGACAATGCCCGCTTCATTGGCGACGCCGTCCACGTACCAGATCGGCTCGGTGGGCAGCACCATGGTGGCGTGCGGTTCGGTGCACAGGACAGGCCGCAGGCGTTCGTCCGCCAGCGGCTCCCATTCGATCCGCCCGGGCCGGTCGGCGCCGCGCGACAGCGGCGTCGGCCCCTCGTGACCCGGCGCCGGTTTGAGCTCGAAGAACAGGCGCCCCGTGGCGATCAGCTTTTGCAGCATCTCCGCGCCGCTGGTGCCGCGCAGAATGAACTGGCCGAAATCCTCGCGCGAGCGGCCCAGCCAAAGCCCGCGCAGGATCGACAGGTCTTCGTCGGAGACAAACCTGGGTTGCTTGAGTAAGGCGGCTTCCACATTGCCCCAAGGCTCGTCGACTTCGACAATCGTGCCGTCCGGATTGCAGTGCGCCCGGTACAACACGACTTCGTGGCGCATGTGGAACTTGGACCAGTTCAGCAGGTAGGCCAGCGTTTGGGTACGTGCGGCGGCCGCCTTCTGGGCAACCGCATCGGCGGCTTCGGCTCGCGCGCGAAAACGCTCGAGCCAACTGACCAGTTCGGGGCGCACGCCAGATGGCGGCTGCATCGCTGTTCCGGACGACGCCTGCGGATAACCGGCGGACGAGCGCTCATCGGCGTCGATGTCACTGTCGACGTTGGTGATGTGGTCCATCTCGTCGTGATACTCGAGCTCGGCGAGCAGCAGCGCGGCGACATGCTTGCAATTGCGGCCGACCGGGCAACTGCATTCGCTCTGCGCCCAAGGTCTGCCGCCATCGGTACGAAACCGCACCCGCGTGTGATAGGGCAGCACTCGTGAGCCCTGCACGTAGCCGCTGAGCTTGGCGCCGTCCCATTTCACGTTCGTGACGGCGCCGACTGAGCGCGCCTTGGCGACGGTGTGGTCACCCAGCCATTCCGTAATCCGTTCCCGATCGAAGAAAACTGACGACATCAGGGTCCATTCCTTTTCAAGCCGGCGGGGGCAACTGTGCGCGGACGCAGAAGTGGCGCGGCGGCGATGAATGGCGACTGCCCGCACAGTTTCAGCCCGGCATAGATTGCCCGTGGTAACCGGCCATTTTACGCGTTGCACGCATTTAGCTGTGGAGACGGCTTGGAAGGCGGACTAAGGCGCCGAAAGCGTGGCCCGGGCTAGCACGTAGGCGCAGCGGGCGCGCCGATCAGCGGCCCAGCTTCGGAGGGTCGACGCGATTACCGTTTTCAGCATCCGGCTCGGCGCTGCGTTGTGCAGATGCCCCGACGCTCACTTCCAGCCCCGTTGCCGCGAACACCTGAGCGAGCGCCGGCACCGGGGTTTCGTCGGTGACCAGCAGATCGGCCGCGTCCGGGCCGAAAGCATGTACCAGCGCGCTATGGCCGAATTTCGCATGATCCGCCGCGACCACGCGCCGCTCGGCCTGCGCAAAGGCGGCGAGCGAAAACGCGACGTCGGCGGGCAGTGCGTCCATGAAACGGCCCTGCATGTCAATCGCGGTGACCGAGACGATTGCGTAGCGCACATGGAATTGGCGCAGGAAGGCAAGCACGCTGTCACCGAAGGCGGCGGAGTCGTCGGCGCGCAGTTCGCCACCTGCAATGAACACCCGGTTGCCGTTGCGCGGCGCCAGCACGCGAGCGACTTCGATGGAATTGGTCACTACCGTGAGGCGCGAGCGCGCGGTGAGCGCTTGAGCAATATGAAGGCAGGTCGTGCCGCCCTCGAGGATCAGCGAATCGCCGTCCCGCACGAGTTCGCTGATGCGCGCGCCGATCGCCTGCTTGCCCTCACGACTTGCCACCATGCGCCGCTGGAACGGCGGCTCGTCGAGCCGCTCGGGCAGCATGATGCCGCCATGGACCTTGATAAGCAGGCCGTCGGCGATCAGCGGTTTGATATTGCGGCGGATGGTCTCGTCGGAAACCTCGAAGCGGCCGGCAAGATCGGTGATCGTGCAGGTACGTTCGTCGCGGACGAGTCGCAGGATTTCGGCTTGGCGTTGGGTGGAGAACATAAGGTTCAGGCGATGACTGACGGACGGAGTCTAGCAAAAACGCACACTTAAACGAAGTGAATGTCCACACATTACCAATGAAAACCACATCGAGACTGGCTGTGATCCGTTCTCGTTAATGCAGTTACGCAATGGAAACGACCTTTTAACGCGCGCTACGTAGCGTTTGACCATGACCGTTTTGTGACACAAGTGCTATCCCAGCGAATCCTGGGAATCGTTGCATTCTGTGTTTTTTTGCGGCAAGCTGTGCACAATCACCAAACCAATTCCCACATATGTCCACATCAATCCCCGCCCACGCCCGTGTCGTCATCATCGGAGGCGGCATCATTGGCTGCTCGGTCGCCTATCACCTGACCAAACTGGGCTGGACCGACGTGGTTCTGCTCGAACAGGGTCAGTTGTCGTGTGGCACGACCTGGCACGCGGCCGGCCTCGTCGGCCAACTGCGCGCGCAGGAAAGCATGACCAAACTGATCCGTTACTCGACCGCGCTCTACGCCGAACTCGAAGCCGATACCGGCCTCGCGACCGGCTGGAAGCAATGTGGCTCGCTCTCGGTGGCCCGCACCGCCGAGCGGATGACGCAGCTCAAGCGCACCGCCGCCGTCGCGCGCGCCTACGGCGTGGCGTGCGACGTGATCAGCCCGCAGGAAGCCGGTGAACTCTGGCCGGTGATGCGCACCGACGACCTGCTCGGCGCCGTCTGGTTGCCCGGCGACGGCAAAGCAAATCCCACCGATCTGACCCAGGCCCTCGCCCGCGGCGCCCGCACGCGCGGTGCGCGCATTGTCGAGAACACCCGGATCACGGCGATTCACACGCGCACCGCGCTCGAAGACAAGGCAAACGCCACGACAGGCGCACGCGAAGTCAGCGGCCTCGCGTGGCGCAACAAGGACGGCGAGGAAGGCACGATCGGCGCGGACATCGTCGTGAATTGCGCGGGCCAATGGGCCAAGGCGGTGGGCCGCTTGTGCGACGTGACCGTGCCGCTGCACTCGGCCGAGCACTACTACATCGTTACCGAACGCATTGCCGGCGTGCATCCGGACCTGCCGGTGATGCGCGACCCAGACGGCTTCATCTACTTCAAGGAGGAAGTGGGTGGTCTCGTAATGGGCGGCTTCGAACCGAACGCGAAACCGTGGGGCATGAACGGCATCCCGGATAATTTCGAATTCCAGTTGCTGCCCGACGACTGGGATCAGTTCGAAATCCTGATGGAAAATGCGCTGCAGCGTGTGCCCGCACTCGAAACAGCGCAGGTGAAGCAGTTCTACAACGGCCCGGAATCGTTCACGCCGGACAACAACTTCATGCTCGGCGAAGCACCGGAATTGCGGCGCTTTTTCATCGGCGCGGGTTTCAATTCGATGGGGATCGCATCGGCGGGCGGTGCGGGCATGGCGCTCGCCGAATGGATCGTCGCAGGCGAACCGACGATGGACCTGTGGCCGGTCGACATCCGCCGCTTTGCGCGTTTTAACGGCAACGACACCTGGCTGCATGATCGCGTGAAGGAAACGCTCGGCCTGCACTACGCGATGCCGTGGCCAAATCGCGAACTCGACAGCGCGCGGCCGTTCCGCCGCTCGCCGCTGTATTCGCTGCTGCGCGATGACGGCGCCTGCTTCGGCAGCAAAATGAGCTGGGAGCGCGCCAACTTTTTCGCGCCGACGCCCGCCGAAGCACAGATCGATTACGCGTTCGGCCAGCAAAACTGGCTGCCGTGGAGCGGCGCCGAACATCGCGCGTGTCGCGAAAGCGTCGCGCTATTCGACATGACGTCGTTCTCCAAATTTCTCGTCAAAGGACGCGATGCGGAAAGCGTGCTGCAAGGCATCGTCGCCAATGATGTCGCGGTACCGCCCGGCACCACGGTCTACACCGGCATGCTCAACGAGCGCGGCACTTACGAATCGGATTTCACGCTCACGCGCCTCGCCGACGATCAATACCTGCTGGTCACCGGCACCGCGCAAACCACACGCGATTTCGACACCATCGAAAAAGCGATTCCGCGCGACAAACACTGCACGCTGGTCGACGTCACCGGCCAATACGCCGTGCTTGCCGTAATGGGCCCACGTTCACGCGAGTTGCTGCAAAGCGTGTCGAAGGCGGACTGGAGCAATGAGGCGTTTGCGTTCGGCCAGAGCCGCGAGGTCGATCTCGGTTACGCGACGCTGCGCGCCACCCGCCTCACCTACGTCGGCGAACTGGGTTGGGAACTGTACGTGCCGGTCGAGTTCGCGGTCAGCGTGTACGAAACCTTGCAACAGGCAGGCAAGGCACTCGGCCTCGTCAACGCGGGCTACTACGCGATCGACTCTTTGCGCATCGAGAAAGGCTACCGCGCCTGGGGTCGCGAACTGACGCCGGATACGAATCCGTTCGAGGCGGGTCTGTCATTTGCCTGCAAGCTCGATAAGGACATCCCGTTCCGCGGCCGCGACGCGTTGTTGAAATTGCGCGCCGAGCCGCTGCGCCGCCGCATGGTGGTGCTCACCGCCGACGGCGCCGCCGATCGCATGCTGTGGGGCGGCGAAGCCATTCTGCGTGACGGCAAGCCGGTCGGCTTCGTCAGTTCGGCGGCGTTCGGGCACACGCTCGGCTGTCCGGTGGCGATGGGCTATATCAACAATCCGGACGGCGTCGCCGATGCTGCGTATCTGAACAGCGGTCAATACATGATCGACGTCGCCGGCGATCTGCTGCCGGCGACCGTGCATCCGAAGGCGCCTTATGATCCGCGCTCGGAACGAGTGAAGGGTTAACGCCCGCCGCGCGCCATACTCGAAAACACCCCGTCGCGGCGGATCAAACCATGAAACAACGCCGCCGCGAGATGCAACAGCACCGTGGCGAACAGCGCGAATGCGAGCCATGTATGCAATGCACGCAGTAGCGCGAACAACTCCGTGTTATGCGGCGCGATCGGCGGTAAATGCAGGGGGCCGTATAGCGTGATCGGATATCCCGCCGCGGATAGCATCGCCCAACCGATCAACGGCATCGCCGCCATCAGCGCGTAGAGGATCAGATGCGACAGCCTCGCGACGGTACGCTGCGGCGCGGGCATGTCCGCCGGCAACGGCGGACTGCCGCGCCGGATACGCACGCTCACGCGCAGTATCACCAACAGCAGCAGCGCTATCCCAAGCGGCTTGTGAATCGCGATCAGCGTGGTATGCGCCCGCGACACCGTCGCGACCATTCCCACGCCGATAAACAGCATCGCGATGATCAACGGCGCCATCGTCCAATGCAGGAGTCGCGCGAGCGGACTGAAATGGGTACGCGTCGGTGTCATGAACGCTCTCCGTTCGACTTCGTTTGATGAACCTCGGGACGCAGCGATTCTTCGCGCGTGCGGCGCTTATACGACAGCGCGTACGCAGCCGAGCGCGCGGCGAGCAACGGATCGTTGGAAGGCCGGATACCGGCCGGCAAGATGGTCGGATCAAAATTGACATCGCGACAGGCACCGTCCTCCTGCGACGTCGTGTGATCGATCACCAGCGTGCCGGCATCGATATGCTGACGATCGTCGGGCCATTGCATCGTCGCGTCGTCGATGGGATCGCCGGGCTGCGCGACCGTCAGGATCAGATGCCAGCGCAACGGTCCATTTTGCAGACGCTGATCGAGGTCGGCTTCGAGGAAATTCTTCTCTTCCTTTTGTGCATCGGTGATCGGCGCATACGGCGTTTCAGGCACCATCGCCCAACGCACGGCGCGAGTATTGCCCGCGCTGTCGGTAAACCGGAAAGCGTTGATGCTGTAGTACGCGGCATTCGCCAGACTCGATGATGGCGGATGGGCTTTCACCCATGCCTGAAACGGTTTGGTCTCAGGATTCGCGGCATAAAACGCCTTCAGCTTTGCAGGGTCCGGTTTGCCGGTCGCGGCATCGGGTTTCGCCGCGACCAGTTGCTGATAGAACTGCTCGGGCGTATGAACCGCGAATACAGGTGTCGAGTTCATTCCGGTGCGCCACTGCTCACCGTTCTGCAACTGGAACAGCAAGGCCATGCTGCGTACCGGTGAACTCGTATCGGGCGCGGACGGATTGCCGCCGGGAACCGCGAAACGGCCGATGACCGGCGTGCGGCCCGGCGCGAATACTGCGGCATGTGAAAGAATCGAACCGGCGCCGCTACTGTCGAAATACCCCGCCACACACAAGCCCTTTGCATGGTTGCGGCGATAGCCGGGATGGGCCTGGCCGGCTACCACTTCGAAGGTATTGATGAAACGTGGCGCGGTGAGCCGCGCAGGCGTCAGCCAGCCTGCCGTATAGGCGAAGCCTCCGGCAAGAACCGCGACGACCGCGCCGATCGCGGCGAGCCGGCATGGCACGCATCGAGGCGCAGCGTTGGGAACGGATGGTTTTGTCACGACGACTCCTTGACTCTCGGATAGATGCACTCATCGGCAAACACCGAGTTCGGCGATCTATTCCATTCGACATCCGGCGCGTCCGTTCCGTGTGCGCGCCGGCTATCGATACCATCAATTGACGCTGCCTGCCGGCACGGTGCTGCTCGCTGCATGGCTCGCGGCGGCTGCCTTGGCGGCAAGTGCTTCCTTGTTGTGCGCGACCTGCTGTGCGAAGATGGGGTTCACATCCGGATACGACGTATCAGTGACGTAGTCAAGGCCGTTCTGCTGGGCTTCGATCAATTCCTGGTACACCTGAGCACGTGTCTTGCCTTCTGCAAAAACGCTCGACGAAGCGGCGAGAACGGCAAGGGACAATGCGGCAAAAGCAATCTTCTTCATGATGAACTCCAGAGAGTTTTGTGCGGGTTTGCATGAGGGATAACCACGAGTTCGCGGCTTTTATTCCTGCCTTGGCGCTTCGTAAAAAACAAACTTCGAACGTGGAATAAACCCCCACCTGTGTGTGTTCGCCACTCGATAGCTGAAATCCGACGAATGCCGAAACCATGACCTCAACCGCCCCTCCCTCCGATTCGCCGCTTTCCGAAGCCGACATTCAGGCCTACGCCGATGGCACGCTGACGCCGGAACGCGCTGCGTTTCTGCAGGACTATCTGGGCAAAGATCCGGCGGAAGCACACCGCGTGGCGTTCTACGGCAGGCTCAACGCGCAGATGCAGCAGGCCTTCCAAACAACTGACGAACCCGTTTCGACCCGCGCCGAAGGATGGCGCGGCGTACTCGACCGGTTGAAGGCCGCAAAGCGCCCGGGCAAAGTGTTGAACGCTCTCGGGGCGCTCGCTCTGACACTGGTCGCCGCGAGCGGCTGGCTGGCCGCCACCCAGGTGTCCCGGCAGGCGCTCAACAATGCCGCCGTGATGGCGTTGGCGGAAACCGCCGCCGCACAGTATTCCGCTGCCTCGCCGACGCGAACCGACGTGGCCGCCCCCAACCTCGCGGCGATCGGATTGCGACTGGTGGATCAAAGGGTCCTATCGCTCAGCCCCTTCCAACGCGCCAGCGAATTCATCTATCTGAACGGCGACAACCGCCCCGTCGTGCTGATTTCCACGCTGGCACTGCTGGCGCCGGCCCAGCCGCAGTGGGCCGCCCTGCGTATCGGCGAGATCAGGCTGCTGACCTGGACGGCGCAGCGCCAGCGCTTTGTGGTCGCCGGCGACGCCCGCACCCACGGTCTGATGCGCGCCGCCGACGTGATGACCGTGCGATAGACCCTCTCCAGGTTTTTGCAACGCTGCAAAAACAACGGAATAAAATGCACCCACGCGTGTTTGCAGTTCGAATGCGCGTGGTGGTTCAATCGACGGCCGCCCACCCGGCGCCCCACGAGAAGCCCACGATTGGGATTGAAAATGGATGTCCGTGACGAGCTGATTGAGCATGTGCCGCGCTTGCGGCGCTATGCGCGAGCGCTGATCAACAATCGCGATCTCGCCGACGACCTGGTGCAGGACACGCTCGAACGCGCGCTCGGCCGGACCGGCATGTTCCAGCCCGGCACCGACCTGCGTGCGTGGCTGTTCACGATCATGCATAACGTGTTCGCCAATCAGGCGCGCAAGGCGTCGGCGCGTGCAGTCCACGTGGCGGTCGACGACGACAGCGTCCACGAAAGCGAATTTGCCGTGCCGTCCGATCAGACCCGTTCGCTGGAAATGCGCGACCTCGACTACGCATTGCAGCGCCTGCCCATGGAGCAGCGCGAAGTGGTGCTGCTGGTCGGTCTCGAGGAAATGAGCTATGCCGATGTGGCCCTCGCGCTGAACATTCCGATCGGCACGGTCATGTCGCGCCTTTCACGCGGACGCGAGCGGCTTCGGGCATTGATGGCGGGCACGCAGCCCGGTGCAAAATTACAGGTGGTGCGATGAGCGACCAACACACTCCGATCGGCGAACAAGAGCTGCACGCCTATGTGGACGGCACGCTGTCCGACGAACGACGCATCGAGGTGGAGCGCGCGCTCGAACAGAACCCCGAGTTGGCCACACGCGTCAGCGATTATTTCTCGCTGAACAACATGTTTCATGAACGCTATGACCGCGTGCTGAGCGAGCCCGTGCCCAAACGTCTGCAAACGCCTCTGGCCAGTAGGCGCCGCTGGCGCATAGCCGCCAACTGGCCGCAGTTCGCCGGGATGGCGGCAGCGCTGGTGCTGGGCGTAGGCATCGGCGTCGGCACGCATATGGGACAGGACGTCGTGGCGCCGGTCACCGACCACTCCGACACGCGCCCGGTCAGTGCGGACAGTTCGGAAATGTTTGCGCGGCAAGCCGCGGTGGCGCATGTGGTCTATATGCCCGCCGTCGACCGTCCAGCCGAAATGACGGCGGATCACGAACAGGATTTCGTGCAGTGGCTGTCCAACCGGCTCGGCACCAATGTGCATCCGCCGATGCTTTCGAAGAGCGGTTTCAATCTTTCGGGCGGGCGTCTGTTGCCAGGCGCCGATGGGCCGACCGCGCAGTTCATGTATCGCGGGCCGAACGGCGAACGCGTGACACTGTGCATTTCGCATCGTCAGGTGAACTCGAATACCACCGCGTTCAAGCTGTATCAGGACGGGCCGGTGAACGTGTTCTACTGGGTCGACGGCGACTTTGGCTATGCCGTGTCAGGCGGGATCGATCGCAAGGTGCTGTTGCAACTGTCGCATGACGTGTACTCGCAATTGACGGGCGCCGCGCCGGGTTGAGATGCCGTGTCAGGTCGCGATAGCGGGTTCAGTTTGTCGCACTGCTGCCGCGATCGAGCGACGCCGCGCGCATCGCGTCGCTCGGATTGGTGAAGAACTGCTGGCGCAACTGCGCAATCTGCGCGTCGCGTTGCTGAGGTGGCAAACCCTGTTTGTCGATCTGCGCGCGCTGGCTTGAATAGTCCGCATAGCGGGCTTGCCAGGCGTCGTCAGCCTGCTGCATCTGCACGACGCGTTGCGCCGCTTCAGGTCCAAGTGTCTGCGTAATCCGTGCGCGCATCGTATCGAGCGAGCCGCCCTGCTTCTGCGCCTGACTGATCGCGTCGAGTGCGGCCTGCTGCGGGCGTGCCCGTTCGTGGGCCGCGCGTGTTTCCGGCGGCAGTGCCGCGTCTAGTGCGGCGAGACGCGCCGCTTTTTCCGCGGCGCTCATCGCGCCATCTGACGCGATGCGCAGACGCGCCACATCCGTATGTTGCTGCTGCGATTCGGCGCCGAAGAACGGCTCGCTCCATTCGCCCATCAAGCGGGTGCCTAAGGCATCGCGCTGGTCGAGCGAGAGCTGCAGCGCGTCGAGGTCCAGCTTTGCGCCGCTCTGGCTTTGGATTGGCGAGGTTTGTGGCAACTGGTCGAGCGCCGTGCGATAAGCGTTGTAGCGCTGCCAGACAGTCACCGCTTCTTCGGCGGCCGGCGTGCCGTCGAGTTGCGCGGCGATCTGCCGACGCACCAATGCATCGAGCGTCGCGGGAGAGATTTCGTTTTGCGCCGTCAGGAAGTAGTCGAAGAAATCGCGGACCGCACGCGTGTGCGCGAGGTGGCCGCGGCCATCGGTTGGCAGATGAGGTGGCGACGAACCGTCGAGCGAAGCGGGCAATGCGCCGGCCGCCGACGTGCCGGCGGCCATGTCCTTGCCCGAAGCGAGCGCGGGTTTCGCAGAACTCGCCGCATTCACCGCATGCAGCGCGGATGCATGATGCGCGGACGGCGGGCGGTTCAGCCACAAGGCCGCACCCGCCGACACCGCACCCACCGCCACGAAAACCAGCCACTGACTCCGCGCGCTGCCCCGCTGCCTCTCCAATCGCCGCATCCGTTCACACGCCTTGCGTCTTCAGGCGGTTCGCCTGCATGCGAATCACTGCCACCGGATCCGCCGCATTCGCGCCGCGCACGCCGAGCAACTGGTTGATCTCGTCGAGATGGTTCCACTTGTAGCTCGTGCCAAGCACCTTGCCGTAGAGCGCGCTGCACACCGAGACGAGTCCGTCGTTCTGCCCCGACTGGCGGCTCAGCATGATCGCGCCGGTGCCGTACAAAACGAGTGTCGACGGATCAAGGAGGTTGGCGGAATCGATTGGGGCGGCGCTGGTGTCGGTGGCGCCAGGGATGCCCAGCACGGAGGTCGGCTGAATCGCAGTGCCCGCCCACGAGTACAGCAGATGCGTGTTGCCGTTGACGGTCTCAGTCGCGGCGCCCGTTTGGCACGAGCCGGGTGCACCGAGGCCAGCGCTCGGATAGCGCAAGTTGTAGGCCGCGGCGTTAGCCGTGGTCAGCGTTTGCAGCGCGGCTACCGCATTCTGATTCGTGTTGTTATTACTACTCGTCAGGATGCCGAATATATTCGCAAACGCGCCGATGATCGATGTCGAAAGACCGGTCGGATCTTTTTGCAACGCGTCCTGCACGAAATCGGCGAACTCCGAGCCGCGATGCGGCGTCCCAATCGTGGTGACCGAAGCGACGAGTTCCGGCGCTACCGCAGCGACATAGCGCGAGGTCAAGCCACCCTGGCTGTGGCCGATCAGATTCACCTTCTGTGCGCCGGTCGCGGCCAGGACCTGTTTCACGTAGGCGAGTAATTGTTCGCCGCGCCCGTTCGGACCGTCATCGGTCTGAAAGCCCGACAGGTTCGCCACATACACGCTTGCGCCGTGCTGCTGGAGGTCGGACTGAATGCCGTACCAGTAGTCGAGTACGCCGAGATATTTGTCGGTCCCGGTGAGGCCATGGACGAGGATGATCGGATAGCGGGTTGCCGCATAATCGTCGGCGCTGGTGGTCGACGTCGCGGCGATTGCGCGATCGATGGCAACCGGTGTGGCGATTGTGAGAAGCACAGCGAGCGGCGCATTGGCGACAGCGGCCGCAATCGCCCAGGCGACGATGCGAGAACCCTTCGATTTCGACATGTGACGGCCTCCGGTTGCGAAGTCCGCGTATTTAGCTATACAAATCGATCGAGGGCAATAGAGCGGGAACTCCAAACTGCTTATGCTGCAGTGCGTTTCTAAGGTCTATCGCAGTGTGGCGATGCGACGGGCATTGACGGCATCGAGGTCGACAATGCTGCCTGGATTCGCGCTTGACTTGACCAACTCCCGCGGCGTCACCCCTAACAACCGCCCCATCCAATGCGCCATATGACTCTGATGCGCAAAGCCCGTCTCCAGCGCGATCTGACTCGCGCTCAACCTGCCTTGAAGCAATAGCGCCCTCGCCCGCTCCACTCGCCGTTGCACCACATACTGATGCACCGGCATACCGAGCGTTTCGCGAAACAGCACCTTGAAATGCGGGACACTCAATTCAGCATGCACCGCCAGTTCGCCAAGCGTGAGGCGTTGATCGAGGTGCGCTTCGATAAACTCGATCACGCGAGCGGCAGTCTTCGGCGCAAGCGTGCGACGTTTGTTCTCGAGTTTGTCGAGCACCGGCGCGCTGCCGATCAGCCGTACCACCATCGCGGTACACAGGCTTTCGGCGAAGAGCGGATCGGACGCATCGTCCGCTTCGAGTTCCGCGCGTAGCGCCCAGGCCAGATGCTGAAAACGTGGGTCGCGCATCTGGAACTGCGGACGAAGCCGCGCTTCGCTCGTCTTCAATTCCAGTTGCTCGACGGTCCTCTGTGCGAAGTCTTCGCCGATCCACACACTGAAAATCGTGCAGGCGGCTTCATCGGTCCACTGTCCGTCGACGCCAGCGGGAATCACATCCGCATCGCCATGCGCCTGAATCCGCGAAAAGCGGCGCTCATTGCACATGCAACGCGCCTTGACCGGCGCGCCGACATGCACACCCACGCGATGATGCTTGAGCGCCGGAATCCGGTGCAGCCCGGCCGACACGTTGACCAGTTCCGCGCCGAAGCCCTGCCAGCCGAGCGTCTTGCTCGAGAGCAGCGCTATGCGGGAGCCACTGTGCGGCTGCGGTATCGGTGTCACGGCGTTCATTGCTTTTCCTCGTGGATGGCGGCAAACGTGTGTGCATTGTGCTGCGTTTTTCGCTCCTTCGCTTGGCTCGCACCGCCTCAACACACGTGCTGCGCCGCCACAAAGAAAAACAATCATCCGAATCTGCGCACGACGATCCGTGCCCGCGCGTTTCTCCGTCCCCGTATCCCTAAGATGGCCGCATACCGACCCAGGAAGGAGCTCAACGTGTTCGTGATCTTTGGAGCAGCAGGCAATGTTGGCAGAGTGAGCGCGGCGGCGTTGCGCCGGGCGGGCCGCGAAGTGCGCGCGGTCGTGCGCCAAGCCGAGCAAGGCGACGTGTTAGCGGAAATCGGCTGTGAAATCGCCATCGCCGATCTGCTCGACCCAGCTTCGGTAGCACGCGCTATCGAGGGAGCGTACGCGGTGCAGATACTGTGCCCAGTGCCACACGCAGACGCCGATCCCGCAACCACGATGCGGCGCATGATCGACGTGAGCGCGGGCGCATTACGCGCCAACCCGCCGCAACGCGTGCTCGCGCTGTCCGACTACGGCGCGGAACACGCGAGCGGCACCGGCATCACGACGCTGTTTCACACCCTCGAAACGCAACTCGCGCCCGTTGCCTCACAGTTGACGTTTCTGCGTGCAGCGGAACACATGCACAACTGGGGTCGCGTGCTGCCAATCGCGCTCGCGAGAGGCGTGCTGCCGAGTCTGCATCATCCATTGAGCAAGCTGTATCCGACGGTCGCCGCACAGGATGTCGGGCTGCTGGCCGCCGAACTATTGCTCGACGACAGACCGGCGAAGGTGTCACCACGGGTGGTGAGCATCGAAGGTGAAGCGCGTGTCAGCGCGTTAGACGTCGCGCGTACGCTCGGTGCATTGGCGCACCGCCAGATCACGGCCTACGAAGTGCCACGCGGCGAATGGGCCGCCATGCTCCATGGCGCGGGACTCGGTGAGAACCACGCGCGTCTCATCACGGATCTATACGACGCGCACAACGCGGGCCGCATCGACGTCGAAACGGAGATCAGCGAGCGGCGCTTCGGCGCGACTGCGCTAGCGGATGTGTTTGCGTCGATCCTGGCGCGTGTCGCTGCAACTTCAACTGCAACTGCGACGGCTCGCTAAACCGCACTCGCGATAGGAGAAACGACATGCATACTTGCCCTTTGCTGCGCGCATCGATGGAAGCTCGGAAAAGCGCGACGCATCACATCCCGCAACCACGCGGAACGACGAACACCCGCTACTGGACGGCCATCTCAGCAGGTCTTGCGGGACTCATCGGTTGGCGAGCGCTTCGGGACATGCTCAACGCGATTCCCGATAGCAACGACGACTTTGGTTTGTTCTGATTCGACGCGGCTCGAATCGAATCGAATCGAATCAATTCGGCTCCACTCGCGGTTCGATAAGCCGTAGACACGCCGCAGATGGGTCATCACCATGTCAAAGTCCGCACTAAATTGACAAAACCGACGCCACGACACCGGCCGCCGTTTGCAAACGGTGGCCGGTGCGCACGCGTCAATTATTCGTTCTCGTCGAAGTAGTGCCCAAACTTCAACTGTTTGGTGCGGATATAGCGCTCGTTTTCCTCGCGCATCGGAATCGCCAGCGCGACGCGCTCGCACACCGGAATGCCATGCTTTGACAGCGTGTCGAATTTTTCCGGATTGTTGCTCATCAGGCGAACCGAGGTGACCTTGAGCGTGCGCAGAATGCCTGCCGCGGAGTCGTATTCGCGCGAGTCATCGGGTAAGCCGAGATCGAGATTGGCCTCGACGGTGTCGCGGCCCTGCTCCTGCAACGCATACGCGCGAATCTTGTTCGACAGGCCAATGCCGCGCCCCTCGTGGCCGCGCAGATACAGCAGCACGCCGCAGCCTTCAGCCGCGATATAGCGCAGCGCCAGATCGAGTTGTTCGCCGCAATCGCAGCGGTACGAGCCGAGCACGTCGCCCGTCAGGCACTCGGAGTGCAGGCGCGTCAACACGGACGACTGGTTTGCGACGTCGCCCATCACGAGCGCGAGATGTTCGGCGCCGCTTTCGGCCACGCGAAACACGTAGGAGGTAAACGTGCCGTAGCGCGTGGGGAGCGTGGCGGTAGCGTCGAGGACGACGCACTCGCCGCTGGGTGCGCCGTCTGTTGCTTGCGACGGATCGTGAGACGTGAGCATGGCGTTGGACAATGGTGCTGACATGAACCCGCAATATTGGGATGCGGTATGGACCGGCAGTTTACCGCTAATCGGCACACCGCGCCCGGATGCCCGCGTGCCGCGTACGAAACCGACGCGCATCACATGGCTACCTGAGTTGAACGCACCGCGCGCCACAGGTATTCCCGAGGTCCGTCCGCCGCACACCGCGCCTATACTGGAATGGCCTGTCCCTCACGCCAGCGCGCCGCATCGGCGTGCTGCACTGCGAAACGGAGTCGCTCCATGACAAGCGTTGCACAGCTTCTTAAAACCAAACCGAACAACACCACCGTCTTCACGGTCGGGGCCGACGATTCTGTCTACGAGGCGATCAAGCTGATGGCTGAAAAAGGCATCGGCGCACTGGTCGTAACGGACGGCGACAGCATCGCCGGGATCGTTACGGAGCGGGACTATGCGCGGAAGGTCGTCCTGCTGGACCGTTCATCGAAGGCTACGCCGGTGCGCGACATCATGAGCAAAGCCGTGCGCTTCGTCCGCCCCGACCAGACCACCGACGACTGCATGGCCCTGATGACCGAACGGCGCATGCGTCACTTGCCGGTCATCGAAAACGACCGCCTGGTAGGCATGGTATCGATCGGCGACCTGGTGAAGAACATCATCGCCGAGCAGCAATTCACGATTCAGCAACTCGAGTTCTATATCCACGGCGAACGCCCCTGAGGTTCGCGGCCTATCGCAGGTCGCGCCGCACGCCGGGCGTCGCACGCTGCCGAAACGGGGCGCAAAAAAAGCCCAATCCTTGAAAAAGGTTGGGCGAAGCTACCTTGCGGCAGCGGAGGTTCCTGAATTGTGGACTGCGAGAATGCACGCCGCATAAAGCGCGCATGTGCCTCGCCATATCACACTGCTGATTGCTTGCAGAACGCGAAACGTGCGTTGAGCTGGTTCACGCACGCCCCGCTTCGATCAGATCAACTGCCGGCCGGACCAGCCGGGCGCCAAACCTAGTTACCGAAATAAACCGACTTCGGGCCGGACGTCGGTTGCAAGACGCCACCCGCTTGTGACGAGCCGCTCGCCCGGCCACCGTAGCCACTGGTATCCGCGACGGGTTCCTGCGTCTGCGCGACAGCCGGGTTTTGCGCCTGCACACGGCTTTCGGCGGCTTGAACGTCGCGCGGATAGTTCGTGTCGTTGCTGGCGGCCGGGTTGTAACCCGCTTGTTCAAGCTGGATCAATTGGCTGCGGACTTCCGCGCGGGTCGCGGGCTGGTCGCTCGATTGAGCGAACGAAGCAACTGGGGCGGCGAGAACGGCTGCAATGGCGATTGCCTTGATGAGCGATTTCATGACTTACCTCCAGACCTGTTTTTTGCTTCGCTTGCCACACCATGTGAGAAGCGAGTGATTTCAGTCTAGTCACCCAATCATCGCGGGAAAACCCTTAATTGCGAGATAGATAATTGTTCAAAACGCAAGAGTGTGACGAAACTTACCGCCAAACTTGATTGAAGGCTTCGTTTTACCGTAATAATTGTCGGAATCGTAACCTTTGCGTCTGACGTTTCGAGAAAGCACCCCCGCTGAGCGTGTTTTGCCGCATTGCCCGCCGCGGATAGTCAGATTTGCGCACTGGTCAATGCGTCGGCGTGCGGCGGCAGCAGCAATTTTCGCGGTCCGCTGACGAACGCGCTGCCGGGTTCGAAAAACCGTAACGGCCGATGCATCTCGCGCGACAAGCCGATGCGCGTCGTCACGCCGATCTGCACATCACCCGTCTCGATCACGCCGATCCACAGGCCATGTCCGCTGCAAAGATCGCGGCCGTCAAACGACTGGTCGATGCCCAAGGCCATGGTGAGCCGGCCGGGACCGCGCGCGAGATCGCGCAACGGCACGCCGGGCCGCCGCGCTTCCATCAACTGCAAGCCCTCCAGCGGTTCGATCGCGCGGAGCAGAATGCCTGCGCCGACCTCTTCCGCTTCCGCAGACATGTTCAGCATGTACGAAAGCCCGTACGTAAGCCGGATATAAGCGTGGCCGGGGGCGAGAAACATCGACCCGTTATACGGGCGGCGGCCTGCAAACGCGTGGCTGGTCGAATCGCCGAGCGGGTACGCCTCGGTTTCGACAATGCGGCCGCTGATACGGCCTTCGGGGAGGTCGTGCACCAGATATTTGCCGATCATGAAACGTGCCAGCGCGACGGTATCGAGCGGCAAATCGTCACGAAGCAATGGGAGGATAGATAGAGGCTGATTCGGCATGCAATTCGGACGAGTCGTTAAGCGCCAGGCGCAGGGTTCGATAGATGCGCGACCTGCCAGTGCAGCAGACACGCCAACGGGCGTGCCACCCGCGCCGCACCAAGCGGTGGAGCGCCATCGGCCTGCCTTCATCGGCCCATTCGTTGTACCAAAACCTCATTTCCAGGCACTGACGCATTCACCATGGCACTAATTGGAGTATCGTGTGTTTCCGGCTTGCAGGACAGCCTTTGCCGGCATGCGTGTGCTTAGGCGCGCCTGATCAGCTTACAGATTGCAAGAAGTCGCTCGATCGCAGCAACGTTCCATTCAGATTTGATCCCGAAGTACCCGCTGGTGCAGTACACCGGCCCATCCCGGGGCCGTCGTATTCATGACAATAGGAGAGAGTTGAATGAAAGCATTCCAGGCAATCAAGATGGTCGGCGGCGCGCTGATCGTTCTGGCATCCGTCAATGCGTACGCGCAAAGCAGCGACGCTGCTGCTCCGGCGGCCCCCATGGCTGCTTCTTCGGCGCCGAGCGCCAAGGCGGCCAAGGCGGCCAACCGTGCGTTGGGACGCAAGGTGCGCACCGCCCTGTCGAAAACCAAGGGCCTGAGCGTGACCAACATCACCGTGCGCGCACGTGGCGGCGCAGTGACGCTGGCCGGCACGGTGCCTGAGCAACCGCAAGTCGACCTGGCAACCCAGGCCGCGCAAGCCGTGCCGGGCGTGACGTCGGTCAAGAACGCACTGTCGATCCGTCCGGTCGGACAGTAAACCGCTTTAGTCAGTCGTTGCGCTACATCCGGACGCAACGCTTCATCACGAGGCGGCGCGTCCGGACCTAAACATTCGGATTCTTTCCCTGAAACTGCCAACCTGGCAGTGGTGGTCTGATGGAGTTTCACCCATCGAACCCGCGTCGCATTTTCCGCGCAATCCTGCGCGACTCAATCCTTCAGATGCCGATGAGCCGCAGGTTGCCTTGCCGCCTTCGCCACTGCGTCGGCACAATCCGTCGCACGGACTGACAAAACCTCGTCCGCTATGAACTATCCTTTATAATTTAATGCGTTAGGGCGCGTTGTTGACAGGATGGTTTAGGATTTGCGCCCGCGCCCGTGTCTCATTGGCGCCCGTCCGCGCTTGCTGCGCCAGTCCAATACAAGCAACAAGAACACGCAACGAAAGGAAGCCCTGAATGACCATGCCCGCGACCGTTTTGCCCCGCTGGACCATTGCCGCGCCCTTCGTTGCCTGGATCGTGCTGGGCATCGCGTATGCCTTGCCGGGCAACGGGTTGCTGCTCGCGCTGATCGGGGTCGCACTGTGCGCTGCGGTGTTCACAGCGGTGCACCACGCGGAAGTGGTCGCGCATCGCGTCGGCGAGCCGTTCGGCACACTGGTGCTGGCGGTGGCCGTCACGGTGATCGAAGTCGCGCTGATCGTTTCGGTGATGTTGACGTCCGGGCCGGAAAAAGCCGGGCTTGCGCGCGACACCGTATTCGCCGCGGTGATGATCGTGTGCAATGGGATCGTGGGCATCTGCCTGCTGGTGGGCGGTATCCGGCATCGCGAGCAGGATTTTCAAAGTCGCGGCGCTGCGGCGTCGTTGGCAGTGCTCGCGTCATTGTCCGTGTTGACTCTGGTCATGCCGAACTACACGACGACGAGTGCCGGCCCGGTTTTGTCGTCGTCGCAACTGGCGTTCGCGGGGGTGTCTTCGCTGGTGCTGTATGGGGTGTTCGTGTTCGTCCAGACCGTGCGGCATCGCGATTACTTTCTTGCCGGCGTCCCCGACGAGGACGTCCATGCCGCCCCGCCGAGTGCCGGTGTCGCGCTGGCAGCCGGCGGCTTGCTGGTGGTGTGCCTCGTCGCCGTCGTGTTGCTCGCGAAAGTGCTCTCGCCAGTGGTCGAAACGGCAGTGAAGAACGCGGGCGCGCCGCCGGCGGTGGTCGGCATTATCATTGCCGCGCTAGTGCTGTTGCCGGAAGGGCTCGCCGCCGTGCGCGCGGCGCGCGCCGATCGCTTGCAGAACAGCCTGAATCTCGCGCTCGGCTCGGCGCTGGCCAGCATCGGGCTGACCATCCCAACGGTCGCCGTGGTGTTCTTGTGGATCGCTCAGCCGCTCATCCTCGGTATCGACGGCAAGGAAACTGTGCTGCTGGTGCTCACGTTGATCGTCGGCACCCTGACGCTCAGTTCCGGACGCACGACGATCCTGCAAGGCGCCGTCCATCTGTCGTTGTTCGCGGCGTATCTGTTTCTGTCCTTCGCGCCCTGACGATAGGCTTGACGATCCGCGCTCTACCCAAACGACGGGCTGCTCTCCTACTCTTCCCAATGCTCCGCAATCCAGTCGCGGAACAGATTCAGCTTCTGCTGATGCGCGACTGAATCCGGATACACGAAGTAATACCGCCAGCCGGTCTTGAGCACCGTATCGAATGGCCGCACGAGCCGCTTGGCCGCGACGTCTTCGTCTATCAAGGCAAGATCGCTGATGGCAACACCGAAGCCCTGCAAAGCAGCGTTGGTCGCCATGTCGAGCGTGTCGAAGCTCGGGCCGTGCTCAGCATCGATCGCAGGCGCATTCGCGGCATCCACCTCGGTCACCTTGGCGAGCCACATCTTCCAGTCGCGATGGTCGCGCGTTGGATGCAGCAGCGTGTGGCGCGCCAGATCCGCCAACTCGTCCAGCGGTTTGTCTTTCAACAGATCGGGCGCGCACACCGGCGTCAGACGCTCCTCGAATAACGGCACCGCCTGCACGTCCACACCCGGTGACGAGCCATAGATGATCGCCGCGTCGAACGGCTCGAGCTGGAAGTCGACGTCATGTTGCCAGGTGGTGGTGATCTGAACGTGCAGCTCGGGATACTCGGCCTGGAAACGCATGATCTTCGGCAACATCCAGCGCATGACGCAGGTCGGCACTTTCAGCGCGAGATCGGTGCGTTGACGCGTGAGGCGCAGCGATATCTCTTCGATACGCGCGAAGCTCTCCTTGACGGCCGGCAGCAACAGTTCGCCTTCGGCGGTCAGCGTCAGGCCCTTTGCATGGCGCTTGAAGAGCGGAAACTTGTAGTAGTCCTCGAGCGCGATGATTTGCCGGCTGACCGCGCCTTGTGTCAGGCATAGGTGGTCAGCGGCGCGTGTGAAGCTGCGATGCCGCGCGACGGTTTCGAAAATCTGCAGCGCATTGAGCGGCGGGAGACGTCGCATCTGGATAAGTCCGGTCAGGGATCAGGAAAAGTCATTGCGCGGGCGGGCGGCCTTGCGTGCCATCACGCCCATCGAGCCCACAGGATACGCGATCAGAATGTTTCGCACGTGTTGTGCGCGGGCAAATATGCATGCATTTCGCTCATGGCCCGGTTATTAATCCGAGTCTGAGCGCCACCGCTTGCACCGACTCAGGGCGCATCCCGCCGGATACCGCACCAGAACCGAGCTTTCCTCATACCTCCCTCCAGCCCGCCTGCGCAAAAAAATCATGGACGTTAACCCCGATACGCCACTGGATTGGCGTTCCCACGGACCACAGCAAAGCCGCCGCTAGCGTCGCGCGACAGCCTACCCATGAGATTCCGTCATGCGTTCCATGCGCATATTTCGTTTGTTGAGGGATTTTGGCAAACCTAGAGTGCATCAACACGCAACGCACCCGGTATCGCGTGAGGTTGGGAACGACGGGCAACGCAAATGGGCGATGCAGCAGCAGCGGTCAGAGCGAATATCACCAGGCAACAGGCGTTCAACACAGGAGACCGCCATGCAAGAGATCAAACGGGGTAGAAGGCAGGCCATCAAGGCAATCGGCGCAGCACTCGCGGCGTCCACATTGCCGATGCCGTTCATCAACGTGCGGGCACAGGAGCACAACTTCTCCGGCAAGACACTGCGCTTGCTGACCTGGTCGGACGACACCGGCGCCGCCGCCTTGCGCAACATCGCCGCCACGTTCACGGCGAAGACCGGCGCCAAGGTCATCGCCGACCGCGCCGACGGCACCTCCGGCATGGTCGCCAAGGTGAAGGCCGCGGGCGATCGCCCCACTTACGACGTCATCACCCTGGCCGGTGTCGGCGCGGCGGGTCTAGGCGACGCGGGCCTGCTGATGAAGCCCGATCTCGACAAGCTGCCGAATCTGAAAGAGGTCGCGCCGCAATACCGCACGGGCGCGAACGGCTTCGGCGTGGGTTATCTGCTGTGGTCGGATGGGTTGATCTACAACACGTCGACGGTCAAGACGGCGCCGTCTTCGTACGAAGCGCTGTGGGACCCGAAGTACGCCGGACGCCTGTTCCTGCCGCCGCCTGAATGGGCCGAAGCGGTGGACCTCGCGATCATCGCAGCGAAAATGAACGGCGGCTCGCAACAGAACATCGAGCCGGGCTTCAAGAAGCTGATGCAGCTGAAAGATCGCGTGATGACGCTTGGCGAGAATCCGAACCAGGTGGCCGATCTGTTCCGCACCGGCTCGCTCGATATCGGCGGCATCTATTCGCCGGCCTTTTTCCCGGACCAGATCCGCAAACCCGAGTACAAGATGGGCGTGACCTACGGGATGAAGGAAGGCTTCGCCACACAACTGATGTTCACGGTGATCCCGAAGTCGCATCCCGCCGACAGCGATCTGATCCACGCCTTTATCAACCATTCGCTCGATGCCGGTGTGCAAGGGCGCATGGCTGCCGACGTGCTGAACGGACCGGTCAATTCGAAGGCGGTGATTCCGGCCGAGAGCCGCGCGTTCGTGCCGAGCCCGCAGCAGATCGCCGAGAAAGCAATCCTGCATGACGACAAAGCGCTCGCCGTCGTGCAGCCTGCGTGGATCAAGCGCTACACCGAAATTTTCTCGGCATGACCGCGATGCTCGCGCGTTTCTCGCGGCGTGCCTCGTCGGCGTCGGACGCTGCGTCCGGTGACGCGTCGGGCGCGGCTTCCGGCTCGCCCGGCGCCGCTTCCCGCGCACCGGACGAGCAGGCGTCCACGGCGCTCGCGAAAGCGCGCCCCTGGATTCTGCTCGCGCCGATCCTGCTGTTTCTGGCCATTCTCGGCGCGGCAGCACTCGTCGTGCTGCGCATGAGCTTCGGCACGCAAGGTAACGAATGGCACGGCTTCACGCTGCAGAACTACGCCGATCTCATCGACGGCTATTTCATGAAGTCGCTGTGGCTCACGTTGAGGCTCGCATTTCAAAGCATGATCTGCGCCGTGCTGCTGGCGATTCCCGTTGCTCTCGCGATGGCGCGCACCAAGTCGCGGCTGGCGCGGCGACTGTTGCTCGCAGGCGTGCTGCTGCCCTTGCTCGTCAATCTGCTGCTGCAAGGTTATGGCTGGCTGATCATTCTCGGCCCGGCCGGTCTCCTCAATCACGCGCTGCTCGGCAGCGGCCTCGTCGAGCGCCCGGTGATGTGGCTGTATCGCGAACATGGCGTGTTGCTCGGTCTGATTCAGACGGCGTTTCCTCTGGCCGTGCTGCCGTTGTCGAGCGCGATGCGCGCGGTTTCGAGCTCGTATGAAGAAGCCGCGGCCACGCTTGGCGCGACGCGTTGGCAAACGCTGCGTCATGTATTGCTGCCGCTCGCCATGCCGGGGCTCGTGTCCGGCGCCCTGCTCGTGTTTGCGTATAACGCCAGCGCCTTCGCCGTGCCCCTGCTGCTCGGCGGACGCCGCGTGCCGATGCTCGCCGTGCTGGTCCACGACCAGGTCGCGCCCTTGCTTAACTGGCCCGCCGCATCCGCATCGGGCGTCGTATTGATGGTCGCGACGCTCACCGTGATGGCACTGTCGCAGCGCCTCGTGCGCCGTACACAACGTCTCGCCGAGGAGCCTCACGCATGAGCACGCCGATCCAGACTCCCCTGGCACGCCCACCGCGCCTGCCGCGTTTGCCGCGTTTGCCGACCACCATGCCCGGCCAGCTCGGCAAAGCCACCGCGCTGCTCGCCGCCATCGTGCTGTTTCTCGCCGCGCTGCCGATCCTGACGATGATCACGATGTCGTTCAGCGCGGCCGACACGCTCGAATTCCCGCCACATGCCTACGGCCTGCACTGGTATCGCGCGGCGTGGCACAGCTTCGTCTCGCCGGATGCGAGCGACTCCCTCTCGATGGGCGCCGCGCTCAGCACGAGCCTGATCGTCGCGCTCTCGACGATGGTCATCGCCACGCTCGTCTCGGTGCCCGCCGCCTACGCGCTGAGCCGCTACCGTTTTCGCGGCAAGCCCGCGGTCGAACAACTGGTGGCGTTGCCGCTCGTCTATCCGCTGGTGATGCTCGGCTTGTCGCTGTTGCTGGTGTTCAACGTGCTGCCGGTCGAACTCGGCGTATTCCGCCTGATCATCGCGCACGTGATTCTGGCGCTGCCGTTCACCGTGAAAAATTGCGCGGCGTCAGTGGCCTCGATCGGCCCGGAGTTCGAGGAAGCCGCCTGCGTGATGGGCGCGAGCCCGAGCCGCGCGCTGATCGACGTGATCCTGCCGCTCATGCGCCCCGGTATTCTCGCCGGCATGCTGTTCGCGTTCATCGTCTCGTTCAACGAATTCACGGTGACCTTCTTCCTGTACGGCATCGACACGATGACGCTGCCGGTGTGGCTCTATAGCCGCACGGTGTCGTCGCTCGATCCGACCGTGTTCTGTTTCGCCGTATTCATCGTCGCAATCGACTTCGCGCTGATCTGGCTGCTCGAAAAGCTGATCGGCGACGAAGGGGTGGCGCTTTGACCATCCTTCCGATTCGCGCTGTGCTGATGTCTTTTTGCTGGAGCATTCGATGACCCATCTGACCTTGCAGGCCGTGACCAAGCGCTTCAACGCGGCCTATGCCGTCGACAGCGTCGATCTGAGCGTGCCCGACGGCAAGCTGGTGTGCTTTCTCGGGCCGTCCGGCTGCGGCAAGACCACGCTCTTGCGGATGATCGCCGGGCTGGAAACGCCGAGCTCGGGCAGCATCAATTTTGCCGGCCGCGACATCACGCATCTGCCTGCGAACCAGCGCGACTTCGGCATGGTGTTCCAGTCGCTCGCACTGTTTCCGCATATGACGGTGGCGCAGAACGTCGCGTATCCGCTCAAGCTGCGCAAGACCGCAAAAGATGCGCAAGCGCGCCGCGTCGCCGAATTGCTGGAACTGATCCAGTTGCCGCACATGGCGAACCGGCCGGTCACGCAACTCTCCGGCGGCCAGCGGCAACGCGTGGCAATTGCCCGTGCGATCGCCTCGCAACCGAAACTGCTGCTGCTCGACGAACCGCTCTCCGCGCTCGACGCCAAGCTGCGCGAAGCGATGCAGGTCGAGATCCGCCTGCTGCAACAGCGTCTCGGCATCACGACGATCATGGTCACGCACGACCAGCGCGAAGCGATGACGATGGCCGACGAAATCGTGGTGATGGAGAAAGGCCGGATCGCCCAGGTCGGCAAGCCGCTCGATATTTATCGCGATCCGGTCAGCGAATTCGTCGCTGACTTCATCGGGCTCGGCAACATCCTGCCGGTCAGCTACGACGGCGCGGGCGGCGTCAGTCTGCCGGGCGGAAGGCGCATTGCGGTCGCGCAACCGGCGCGGATGCCGGAGTCCAGCAGCGATATCCGTCTGCTGATCCGGCCGGAAGACGTGTGCGTCAAAACAGCGTCCGGCGATGCCGGGCAGAACCGGCTCGCGGGCACGGTGACTTTTATCCGTGACGTGGGGGCGTCTCTGGAAGCCACGATCGATTGCGCAGGATTCACCCTGACTGCCGCGACCACACCGCGCGAAACGCCGGGGCTGACGCTCGGCATGCCGGTGTTCGCGGAATTGCCACCGCACGCGTGCAAACTGATCGCCGCCCGCGCGGCGCATTGAAACGTATCGCTGAGGCAAGGCACCGAAACGCGTCGCCGAAGCGTTCACTGAAACCCATTCCAATACCGAGTTTTCGACAGAGGAAAGACCATGAATCAACCCCAAGTTGCCCAATCAAACGCACGCCGAGTCTTCGCCACCCTCGCCGCGACGCTCGCCTTCACCGGCCTCGGCGCACTGTGCGCCTTTTCGTCGGCCGCGCATGCGGACGCGCTCGACAACATCGCCAAGTCCGGCACGGTACGGATCGGCGTATTCGAGGACTACCCACCCTTCGGCTCGATCGGCGCGGACATGAAGCCGATGGGTTACGACATCGACGTCGCCAATCTGATCGGCAAGGCGCTCAACGCGAAGGTCGAACTCGTGCAGGTGACCGGCGACAACCGCATGGCCTACCTCGCCGACCACAAGGCTGACATGCTGCTTTCAGTCGGCCAGACCCCGGAACGCGAAAAGGTGATCGACTTCTCGCAGCCCTACGCGCCCTACTATCTCGCCGTCTTCGGCCCGAAAACGCTGCCCGTGAAGAACGCCGCCGACCTCGCCGGCAAATCGATTTCGGTCGCGCGCGGCACGCTGGAAGACCTGAGCGTCAGCAAGATCGCGCCCCCCAGCGCGACCATCAAAAGATTCGACGATCCTAACGGCGCAATTTCGGCGTTTCTTTCTGGTCAGGTACAGTTGATGGTAGTCGGCAACGACGTCGGCGCAACGATTCTCGCGCGTCATCCGGCGAACGATCCGGAGCAGAAATTCTCGCTGTTCAGCTCGCCGGATCACGTCGGTTTGAACAAGAACGAGCCGCGTCTGAAGCAGAAAGTCGACGAAACGATTGCCAAGGCCCGCAAGGACGGCACCATGAACGCGATTTCGCAGAAGTGGCTGCGTGCGCCGCTGCCGGCCGACCTCTGAACCTTTATTGCGCGGACCGGCCAGGCCGGCCCGCGCCGGAGTTTGACCACACGATGAGCGCCACGCTATGACCTATGCGTTCGATTTCAGCGGCTTCGGCCTGTATGCGGGGCTGCTTGCGCGCGGCGTCGCCGTCACGCTGGGGCTGACCGCCGTGTCCACCCTGCTCGGCGGTCTCGTCGGTATTGGTGGCGCGAGCATTGCGGTGGCCGGACCGAAGTGGGCGCGCTGGGTGGTCGCGACTTACGTCGAGTTGATCCGCAATACGCCCTTCATCGTGCAGTTGTTCTTCATCTTTTTTGGTTTGCCGAGCCTCGGTATTCATATCGACGAGGTGCAGGCCGCGATTCTGGCGATGACCGTCAATCTCGGCGCGTACGCGATCGAAATCGTGCGCGCCGGTATCGACTCGATCCCGCGCGGTCAGGTGCAGGCGGCGCAAGCGCTCGGCCTGCATGGACGGCAGGTGTTTCGCTACGTCGTGCTGCCGCAGGCGATCGCCAACGTGTTTCCCGCGCTGCTGAGCCAGGTGCTGATCGTGATGCTCGGTTCGGCGGTGGTCTCGCAGATTTCGGTGCCCGATCTGACCTATGCGGCCAACTTCATCCAGTCGCGCAATTTCCGCTCGTTCGAGAGCTACGTGATCATCACCGCGACGTATCTGGTGTTGTCGATCGTACTGCGGCAACTCATGAACCGGCTTGGCCGTGGCCTCTTCGCGGGCCGCGTGGCTCGCGGCGGCAGCAGCGACAGCGCGCCGCGTAACTGGCGCACCCGCCTGATGTGGCGCGCCGCCCGCACTCTGCCGACGGACCGTTGATCATGGTCGAATTCACGCTGTGGGACATCGCCCGCAATCTGTTGCTCGCCGCCCGCTGGACGGTGTTGTTGTCGCTGATCGCGTTTGTCGGCGGTGGCGTCGTCGGGCTGATCCTGCTCGCCATGCGCGTGTCGCCGTTGCCGTGGTTGCGGCGGATCGTGGTGGTGTATGTGGAAGTGTTTCAGGGCACGCCGTTGCTGATGCAGCTTTTTCTGGCGTTCTTCGGCCTGCCGTTGCTGGGTGTCGATGTGTCGCCTTGGGTTGCGGCAGCCGTCACGCTGACGCTTTATACCAGCGCGTATCTGGTCGATATCTGGCGCGGCTGTGTGGAAGCCGTGCCGCGTGGTCAATGGGCTGCGGGCGCTAGTCTGGGCATGACGTTCAGCCAGCAACTGCGCTACATCATCTGGCCGCAGGCGCTGAAGATCGCTGTGGCGCCGACAGTCGGCTTCCTCGTGCAGGTGGTGAAAAGCACGGCGCTCGCGTCGATCATCGGCTTCACGGAATTGACCAAGACCGGCACGATGATCACCAACGCCGCATTCCGCCCGTTCCCGATCTACGGCATGGTCGCGATGATTTACTTCGCGATGTGTTTCCCGTTGACGTGGTATGCGCGCGTCCTGGAGAAGCGGCAAAAGGTGGGGCAGCACCGATAACGCTTTCCGCGGGTCCATAAAAAAGCGGCAACCGTTTTGCACGGTTGCCGCTTTTTTCGTTGTCAGCCCGGTGCGTCTATCGAGCCGCCTGGGTCGACTTCCGCAACTTCGCCACCTCGCCCGCCGTGACAGCCGAACCACCGTTATTCCACCCGGCCCGCACGAAGGTCAGCACGTCGGCGATCTGCTGGTCGTTGAGCACCGGCGCGTACTTCGGCATCGGATACGGCGCGGGAATACCGCCGATCACCAGGTCCTCCGTGCCGTTCAGCGTCACGTTGATCAGCGAGGACGGATCCTTCTCCAGCACGTTCGGATTGCCGGCCAACGGCGCGAGCATCGGCGCAAAGCCGCGTCCATCGACACCATGGCAGTGCATGCAATACGCCGTATAAACACGCGCACCGGCATCGTTCGCGGGACGGTTCAGCGATACTTTCGTCGCTTGTGGATCGTACGTATAAGGCGGTGCGCCACTGCCGCCCGCCGGCGGTAGCGACTTCAGGTACGTCGACATCGCGGCTATGTCGGTGTCGTTCATGCCCTGCGTGCTGTTGTTGATCACACTGGTCATCGAGCCGAATGCCGACGCATGGCGATTGGCGCCGGTCTTCAGGAACGCCTGCAGATCCTGATCGTTCCAGCGACCCAGGCCGACGTTGTGCTCGCCCGTCAGGTTCGCGGCGAACCAGCCGTCGAGCACGCCGCCCGTCAGGAACGCGTTGCCGCTTTCATCCAGCGCCTTTTCCTGGAACGCGACGCCGCGCGGCGTATGACACGAGCCGCAATGCCCCAGCCCCTGAATCAGATACGCGCCACGATTCCACGCGACATCCTTGCCCGGCTTGTCCTGATAGGCGCCCTTCTCCAGGAAGACCATGTTCCAGAACTTCAACGGCCAACGCATGTTCAAGGGCCATTTGATGTCCGGCTCGCGATTCGCCTGCAGCACCGGCGCGACGCCGCTCATGAAGTACGCGTACAGCGCTTTCATGTCGTCGTCGTTGACCTTTGCATACGACGGATACGGCATCGCCGGATACAGGTTGTGCCCGTCTTTCGCGACGCCTTCGCGCATCGCCTTCGCAAAGTCCTCTTCCGTGTAATTGCCGATGCCGGTTTGCTGATCCGGCGTGATGTTGGTGGTGTAGATCTGGCCCATCGGCGTGGTCATCGGCAGGCCACCCGCGAACGGTTTGCCTTTCGGCGCCGTATGGCAAGCGACACAATCGCCAACCTTCGCCAGATAGGCGCCGCGCTGCACCAGCGCCTGATCCGCGGCTTGCGCCGGAGTTTGCGTGAGGAACGGTAACGCCATACACAGCGCAGCACCGAAACCCTTCAGTGTGTTTTTCATGTTGGGCTCCAGTCAGGCGGTTTGTAGTTGACTACCGACGGGCAATTGCCGCAGCCGCTTGCCGGTGGCCGCAAAAATCGCATTCGTCAGAGCCGGCGCGAGCGCCGCCGTCCCCGGCTCGCCGATGCCGCCAGGCGCCTCGCTGCTCTTCACGATATGCACCTCGATCGGCGGTGCCTGATCGATGCGCAGCATCCGGTAGTCGGTGAAGTTGTTCTGCTCCACTCGGCCGTCCTTGATCGTGATTTCGCTGTAGAGCGCCGCCGTGATACCGAAGATGATCCCGCCTTGCACCTGTGCTTCGATCGTGTTCGGGTTCACCACCATCCCGCAATCGACCGCGCACACCACGCGCTTGACGGCCACCTCGCCCTGATCCACCGCGACGTCGACCACCATCGAAAAGAAGCTGCCGAACGCGTGCATCACCGACACGCCGCGCCCCTGGCCCTTGGGCACCGCACTGCCCCAGTTCGCCGCCTGCGTGGCGGTATTGAGCACGTTCAGCGCGCGCGGCGTTTTGCCCAGCAGATCCTGGCGGTATTTGACCGGATCGATTTTCGCCTGCGTGGCGAGTTCGTCGATGAAACTCTCGACCACGAAGGTGCCGCGTGTCGGTCCCACGCCGCGCCAGAATGCAGTCGGCACTGCGTGCGGTTCCTGCCGCACATAGTCGATCAGCTGATTCGGCAAGTCGTACGGCAGGTCCGAGGCGACTTCCACCGCATCCGGATCGATACCGTTCTTGAACGCCGGCGGCGCGAAACGCGCCAGGATCGACGAGCCGACAATCCGATGCTGCCACGCGATCGGCCTGCCGTTCGCGTCGAGCCCGGCGGAGATCTTGTCGTAGTAGTACGGCCGGTACATGTCGTGCTGGATGTCTTCTTCGCGCGTCCACACTACCTTCACCGGCGTCGACACCTGTTTGCCGATCTTGACCGCCTGCGTGACCATGTCGAACTCGAGCCGCCGGCCAAAGCCGCCGCCGATCAGATGGTTGTGCACGACAATCTTGTCCGCGGGCAAGCCGGTGACGGCAACCGCGGCGTCCACCACCCGCGTCGGCACCTGCGAGCCGAGCCAGATATCACAACCGTCGGGCCGCACGTGTACCGTGCAGTTGATCGGCTCCATCGTGGCGTGCGCGAGGAACGGCTGCTGATACACGGCGTCGACGCGCGTTTTCGCGTTTGAAAACGCGTTGTTCACGTCGCCGTCTTTACGCGCCACCGCACCGTTTCGCTGCGCGGCATTGGCGAGATCGTCGACGATCTGCTTCATCCCGATCTGCGCGCCCGCGCCTTCGTTCCATTTGATATCCAGCGCCTGCAAACCGCGTTTGGCGGCCCACGTGTGATCGCCGATCACGGCGACCGCGTTATCCACTTTGACGACCTGGCGCACGCCGGGAATCTTCTTCGCGTTGGTATCGTCGACGCTCGCGAGCGTGCCACCGAACACCGGGCAGTTCGCGATGGCCGCGTAGACCATGTCCGGCACGCGCACGTCCAGTCCGAACATGGCGGTGCCGTCGACCTTCTCGGGCGAATCGAGACGCTTCACCGCGGTGCCGATCAGCTTGAAGTCTTTCGGGTCTTTCAACTTGACGTTCTGCGGCGCAGGCAGTTTGGCAGCCGCTGTCACCAACTGGCCGTAGCCAATGCTGCGATTGCTCGCCGCATGAATCACCTGACCGGCTTCTGCATGACAGCTTGCCGGATCGACTTGCCATTGCTGCGCGGCGGCGCTGATCAGCACTGTGCGCGCGGTCGCGCCAGCCCGGCGCATCGGCTCCCATGCATAGCGGATCGACGTCGAGCCGCCGGTGAGCTGGCCGCCGAGCAGCGGATCCATGAAGAGCTTTTCGTTCGGCGGTGCATGGTCGAGCGTGACCGAGTCGAGCGGCACTTCGAGCTCTTCGGCGATCAGCATCGGGATCGACGTGTAGACGCCTTGCCCCATTTCGACCTTCGGAATCACCAGCGTAACTTTGCCCGCCGTGTCGATCTGGATGAAGGCGTTCGGCGCGAACACGCCGTTCTGCGGCGCTTCATCCCCATCGCCGCCGATGACCGATTTGCCCGTCTTCTGATCCTGACTGGCGGCCGGCATGCTGAAGCCGAGCAGCAAGCCGCCGCCGGTTGCCGCACCAACCGTGATGCCGAATTTGAGGAAGGTGCGGCGCGAGATGCCGCCCTTCGACGGCTGCGCGCCGTTTTGTGAATCGAGCAATCCCTGGGACATGTCAGGCTCCCTTCGCGGCTTGCTTGATCGCCGCGCGGATGCGGTTGTATGTCCCACAGCGGCAGATGTTGCCGGCCATGGCGGCGTCGATATCCGCATCGGTTGGATTGGGGTTGCTCGCGATCAGCGAGGCCGCCGACATCACCTGCCCCGACTGACAGTAGCCGCATTGCACGACGTCAAGCTGACGCCATGCCTGCTGCACCTTCTGCCCGGCCGGCGTGCTGCCGACCGCTTCGATGGTGGTGATTTTCTTGTCGCCCACAGCCGCCGCCGGCAGCACACACGAGCGCACCGCGACGCCATCGAGGTGCACGGTGCATGCGCCGCATTGCGCGATGCCGCAACCGAACTTGGTGCCGGTCAAGCCGACGAGATCGCGCAACACCCACAAGAGGGGCATGTCAGGCGGTGCGTCGACGGTATGAGTCTGGCCGTTGATGTTGAACGTTGTCATGGGCGGCTCCGGGTGGGGTTTATTGTTTGTCAGGCGGATGTTTAGACAGAGACGTCGAACCAAAACGCAAAGACTTGCCGGGTTTATTCGACACGCCGTGCTAATACGCGATGCGGCTGCGGTTCAATGCGTACAGGAGATGATGCGCAGCGCGAGTGCACTGGAAGAGACCTGGAAATTGTAGCCGTGGATAAAGAAGTTCGCAGACAGGGTGCACATGTCCGCAGCGTGTCCACGCATTGAGAAAGACGCAGCCGCGGCCCCTGCCGCAAGTGAAACGAGATTTAAATCAATGCGTTACCATTGCGACACCGGCTTGATCTGATGCGCTTCGCGTGCGCGCATCAATCTTATTTATTGATGCATCTTCGAGCGATTTTGTTAGCATGGATCTGGCTTGACCCGATCGCCCGGCTTGATCCGGCATGACTATCCGAAGGAGCGGCAAGATGAACGACCAGCAATGCATTCAATTCCTCTCGGAAATTCGCAAACCGCTACTGGCGCTGCATAAGTCGATTCTCGATCACGAGCGCGCGTCGTACGAAAAGGAATTCGGCCCCGTGACCCCGGCGGCCTTCCTGCAGGTGCTCATCAACGGCTCTGCGTTCCGCTGGCTCACGCCGCTCTCCACAGTGATCGCCAACGTCGACGAAATTCTCGACGACAAGGAGGCGGACGCCGCCGATCGGCTCGCCGCAGCCGAAGCCGTCTCTGGCCTCTTTTCACCCGACCAGCCCAACAACGCATTCCTGCCGCGCTACTTGCCGCTCCTGCAAGCCGACCCGGCGATCCTGCATCACCACGGCCAGGTTTCGCAATTGCTGCGCGGCGCTGAAGCGAAGTAGCCGGTGGCGCGTCACTTCGCTTGGCGCTTCGTCGGCGTTAGCCGGAGGTGGTCGCTGTGGTGGAGTGCGGCAGCGCGGCATCCGGTATTGATTGAGCCTTCGGCTCCCGAATTAGCTCACCATTGCCATGCGCACATTTTGGTCGGTCACGCGTCGTTTCGTTGAATACCGAATCGGCGCGTCCTCGACGACTACCAGGCTTCCCGAATCCAGCCAACACAAAAATACTTTGTTTCAAGGTGATTTATGCTCGTTTCGTAACAGTGCGCTGTGTCAGCACCACTCACCGATCGATCCGGCGACGCCGTGAGTCAAAGTCTTTTGAATTTGCCTGGCTTTGCTGACTAAAACAAAGGTGAGCTTTTGCGGGAGGTACCCGGAGGATGCTGCGAAAAGCCGGTCAGCGCGCTTCGGAGCACCCTGCTAAGGTAAGCAGACTTTCTCGTGACGCTCATCACCATGCAAAACTGGCTGCTTCCCGAAAGCTATACGTTCCGTGATCAAACCGTGCGTTTTCGCGTGACCGGCAACGGCCCGCCGCTGGTGCTGGTTCATGGCACACCGTTTTCTTCGTATGTGTGGCATCGCATCGCCCCGCATCTCGCGCAAGTTCGCACCGTGTATTACTACGATCTGCTTGGCTACGGCCAATCCGAGCAACGCGACGCTCAGGATGTCTCGCTCGGCGTGCAGAACGTGCTGCTGGCGGAATTGCTCGCGCATTGGCAACTGACGAATCCGGACATCATCGCGCACGATTTCGGCGGCGCGACTTCCTTGCGCGCGCATCTCATTGACGGGTGCGACTATCGCAGCCTGACGCTGATCGATCCGGTCGCCGTCGCACCATGGGGGTCGCCGTTCGTGCAGCACGTGCGCGAACACGGCGCAGCCTTCGCCGGGCTGCCGCCGTATATCCACGAAGCGGTCGTGAAGGCATACGTGCGTGGCGCCATCGCTCGCGATATTCCGGACGAGGAACTCGCGCCTTATGTAACACCGTGGCTCGGCGCAACGGGACAAGCCGCGTTCTACCGCCAGATCGCCCAAATGGATCAGCGCTATACCGACGCGGTCGAAACACGTTATCCGCAGATGCGTTGCCCGACGCAAATCCTGTGGGGCGAAGACGACCAGTGGATTCCACTCGAACGCGGCCGGCAACTGGCGGCGGTCATACCCGAGGCGCGCTTTCAGGCAGTGCCCAAGGCCGGTCATCTGGTGCAGGAAGATGCACCCGAAGCGATCGTCGCAGCGGCGCTGCGCTGGTTCGATTGAAGGAAGGCGCGTTACCGGTAGCCGATCTGATCTGCCCTGTAGTCGACCCGGATGCGAGGATGTGACAAAGCAGCGATACCGGCAAATGACTAACCGGGATCGCTGCTTGTTTGGTATTGGCGAAAAATCGTCGGCTAATTCCTAGGCTCGCCTAGCCGCGGCCTTGCGGCAAATACGGCATCGGATCGATCGGCTTGCCGTCGCGGCGCAACTCGAAGCCGACCGAGACGCGCGAGTTGTTCTCGTCGCCCATCTCGGCAATCTGCTGGCCTTGCCGCACGATGTCGCCGATTTTGACCAGTAGCTTGCGGTTATGCGAGTACGCGGTCAAAAAGTCCTTGTTGTGCTGGACGATGATCAGACTGCCGTAGCTGTTCAAACCGGTGCCGGCGTACATTACCTTGCCGTCGGCCGCGGCCCGCACCGGATCGCCGGCCTTTCCGCCGATTTCGATGCCGCGTGTTTCGCCCGGCTGGAATGCTTCGACTACACGGCCACCTGCAGGCCATGCCAGCGATACGCCGTTTGCATGCCGGGAGGTTTGCTGCGCGACTTCGCGTGCCTCGGCGGCGCTGGGCGCGGGTGATGGCGTGGCGGACTGCGCCGTTGCCTGCGACGTGGTTGCCGCCGGCGCCTGCTGCGCGGCAAGCGGAACAGCCGGCGCGGACGCCGCCGCAGCCTTCGCAGCGGCGGCTGCCGCGTTTGCTGCCGCATTGGCCGAATTAACCGCCCGTACCGTTTCCGGCGAAGCGACGTGCAGCACCTGCCCGAGCTTCAACCGCGAGGAGGGCTTGAGGCCATTCCACGCCTGCAACTGCCTGACACTGCAATGATGATGCTGCGCGATGCGCGCCAACGTGTCGCCACGCTTGACGCGATACAGCAACGGCGGCGATTTTTTAAGCGGCGTGCCGTCGTCGGCGGCTGGCTTGACCGACGAACCTGCGAGCGCATCAGAAGCCGGCACTGCAGCCGCTGCCGGCACACCGGACGCAGCCGATGCGCCCGATGCCGCGCCAGCTTGCGCGTCCTGCTGCCCCACATTCGCACAACCGCTGACCGCCAGCGCAACCCACACGCCAGCCAGACTGGCCATCATTGTTCTGTCGAAACGCTTTCCCAACATGTTCGACTCCTGCTTTTTATTGGCGAGCCGGATGCTGCCCTGTCGCGTGCGATGCGCGCGTTCTGACGAAGCGCTGCTTTCTGTCGCGACACAGCGAGGCCGCCTCGTGCGGCGCCCATCCGTGCCCTGCCGTCCAACCCAATCCCTTTCGCTTCACCGGACGCCGGATGCCCGGACGCCCGGATGCTCAAAAACAGCCGATCTTCCGCGAAAAGGGCCAGATTGCCGATTAAAATTCACGCGGAATTGTAAAGTGCATTTTGCAAAAAACGTCCCGGCTCACACAAACAGATACAAACCTTACTCACGGTGTTGCAGACACGGTTGCATCCGCAACCAGTCCGGCGCCGCATGTCCTGGAGCCTCCGCTGCTCGGTGCTGGTCCAGTGGCCGCCGCCCAGGCGGCATCAGCCGGCACATCAGGTCCGTCCGCGCCGCACGCGCGGTGTCTGCCTGGTGTCTCTACGCGCATGATCGCGAAGACCCGCAAACGGCTGCGTCGCCCGACGACCAGACGATAACGTTTGCTTATCGGCAGAACACTGCGAAAACTTGAATTGCCGGTACGCGAGACGAGGAGCCAAGGGGAAATGCGCAGGCGAGCGGACGGACAGGCGTGCGCCCGCCCGGCTCGCAGCGACTGGCCTGGCCTAGCTGTAGGTATGACCTTGATACAGCACGTAGCCGACCGGATGATGCGTGAAGTGCAGCACCGGCAGAACAGGGTTGTTGTTGTCGGCGGTGGGATAGGCGCTGGCTTCGGCGATGTATTCGCCTTGCGCCTCGATTGGCTGCCCGGCCTGCAGACCGGGGATTGCCTGCGCGAGCCCTTCGCTGTCGCCGTAGCGCACGGCAACGAATACTTCGGTACCGACCAGGTTCTGCGTGCCGCCTTCGAACTTCACGACCTTGTCGATCCTGATGACGAATTGCTGGTGATCGGCGGCGTGGTGGAATTCCGGGCTGAGGAACACCTTGCTGATCGTACCCTGTACGCAAGCCAGCGGTGCACCCACCGAATGAGGGTCACTATGATGAGGAAGAATCTGCGTGGCGAGATGACTCATGAAGTCTCCGTGAAGGACATCGGACCGGTCTACGGCGAAACGTACGGCGCGCCGCCGGACGGCAACGGCGCGATACCGTTTGAGCAGACCATTACGCGTGAGTTCATTGCGCGCCGTTCACGCTTCAACGCAACGCCTTCACCGCATCGGCCGTCACGTCGGCGGGTTGGCCGCCGTACGTCGCGCGCAGATAATTCGCGAGCTGCGCGAGTTCCGCGTCGCTGAGTTGCGTGGCGAAGCCCGGCATCTCCTGCATCCGCTCGAGGCCCGGGAAATCCTGCGCGCCGATGCCGTCGAGCATCGCCACGATCAGGTTGTGCGCATCGCCTTGACGCACTGTCGAGTTGCCGTGCATCGGCACCGCAACGTGCGGCTTGCCCTCGCCGCTCAGCCCGTGACAGCCCGCACACACCGCGAGATACACATTGCGCCCGGCCTCGAGTTGCGCGGCATCGGCGGAGACCGATTGCGATGGTTGCGGCGCCAGCGCCTGGTCACCAAGCAGATAGGTCGACATCGCGCGCAGATCGTCATGCGTCATGTACTGACTGCTCAGATGCACGACCGGATACATCTCGCCGAACGCCGAGCCTTGCGGCGCGATGCCCGTCGCGAAGAACGTCTGCAGGTCCGCGGCCGTCCAGCCGCGTGCTGCCAAACCATGCGGTGTGATGTCCGGTGCGGCGATCCTGCCGAGCGCCGCGCCCGTCAGCGGCCTGGCACCGTCGAGCTGACCGAACTTGCCGCGCGGCGTATGACATTCGGCGCAATGGCCGAGCGCGCTCGCCAGATAGCGCCCGCGATTCCAGTCTGCAGATTGCCCTTTAGATGCGTCCGGCAACGTGTCCTTCAGGAACACCCAGTTCCAGAAACGCACACCAAAACGCATGTTGAACGGGAACGACAACTCGGGCTCGTGGTTCGCCACGACCGCCGGCTTCTGCGCCATTAGATACGCGTAGATCGCATCGCTATCCGCGCGCGACAGTTGGCGGTAGGACGTGTACGGCATGGCCGGATACAACTGCTTGGTCGGCGTGACGCCATCGTGCAGCGCCTTGTAGAGATCGTCCGCACTCCAGTTGCCGATGCCGTGGTCCTTGTCCGGCGTGATGTTGGTGCCGTAAAAGGTGCCGAACGGCGAAGCCAGCTTTACGCCACCGGCAAACGGCGCGCCATCCGACGTGGTGTGGCAGGCGGCGCAATCGGCGGCTTTCACGAGGTAGCGGCCGCGCGCGAGCGGATCGGCCGCGGTGGACTGCGGGCCCATTGCGGCGGCAGCCCGCATCGCTGCGGCGGAGTCGTCCTGTTGGCCACAAGCGCTTAGCAACGCGGCCGTGCCGAGCAACAGCAACGCGCGGCGCACATTCTTCGAGGGAGTCATCATGCCGCGTCCTTTACAAGGCCTGGCGTGGTCATCACAACCTCCTTCACGGCTTCGTAATAGCGCACGTAGCCCGTGCAACGGCAGATATGGTCGTTCAGCGCCTCGGTGATGGTTTGCTCGACCTTGTCTTTAGCAATCGGCTGACGCTTCAGACGTTCGATCAGCACGGTCGCCGCATTGACGAAACCGGGCGTACAGTAGCCGCACTGAAAACTGAAGTGTTCGAGAAACTTCTGCTGGATCGGCGACAGTTCGACGACCTCGCCTGCTTCGTTGCGCTTCGCGTGGCCTTCGATCGTGCGGATGGTTTTGCCGTGGAAAAAATTCGCGCCCGTGATGCAGGTGCGCACTTCTTCGCTGGTGCCGTCCGGCTTGTCGACGATCACGACGCACGCGTGGCAGATGCCCTGGCCGCAGCCGAGGCGCGAGCCGGTCAGGTGCAGATACTCGTGCAGGAAGTCGATCATCATCAGACCGGCGGGCACGTCGGTCGGGCCGACGATCTCGCCGTTCACCTTGACCGACACCGGCAGCGTGCGGAAATGCGTCAACGGACGTTCGACCACCGTTGCGGCCGGCGCGCCGGCGGCAACGCCCGAGGCACCTGAAGCACCGGAAGCAGTGCGCGCGGCAGCAGCGGCCGCGGGACTGGAGGCCGCAGTAGCTGCGGTGGAAGCGGAAGCCGAAGCGCCAGAAACGGTGCCCGAGGAAGTGGCGGCGCTTGCAGCAATAGCGGAAGTTTGAGTGGGGGCCGTCATGCGAGCACCTCCTGAATACGTTGCGGGGTGACCGGCAGGTCGGTAAAGCGATGGCCGATCGCGTGCGCGATACCGTTCACGATGGCGCCGACCACCGGAATCATCACCACTTCGGCGATGCCCTTCGGCGGATCGGTCTCGGTGAGCGGCGGCAGCACTTCGCCGGTCTGGGTCCAGACGGCGACGTCGGTCGCGCGCGGCAAGTGGTAACGATTGAAATTCCACGTGCCGTTGCCAGGACCGTCTTCATAGAGCGGCAGATACTCGTGCAATGCATGGCCGATGCCCATCGCGAGGCCGCCTTGCAACTGGCCCGACACGAGTTGCGGCGAGAGCTGATTGCCGCACTCCATGATCGAGTGATGGGCGAGCAGGTCCACTTTGCCGCTCGCTTCATGCACCGACAACTCGACCAGCGTGCCGACCGCGCTGTAATACGTCACGGCCGCGTTGTTACGCTGAACCGGCGGAATGAACACGCGCTGACGATCAAGCACGCGATAGTGGTTCGGCGTGGTTTGCAGTTTCTTTTTATCGGCCGAAGCGTTGTCGCCATATCGAAGCGCAAGCCCATCGAGCGGCAGACGCTCGACAGTGCCGTCGATCTCGAAGTCCGACTCGGTCCATTGCCAGCGATTGAACACGTGCACGGTCGCACCGGTGACCAGACCCAATTCGTGTGCCTTCTTCGCGAGCTGTTCGAACGGCAGTGCTTCGAGCCCCGCCGCCGAAAGCTTGCCGTCGACCCAACGCGCGTCCTCGATGCGCACCACCAGCGGCGCGGCTTGACCACCGCCGCCGCCCTGGCTCCAGATCGCCATGGCCGCCGGCCACAAGCCGTGCGCGAAGACGACGCGTGCCGCTTCGCGCGTGCTGTGCGTGAAATAGAACGCCGAATTCGTCGCACTCGACGGCGACGCATAACCCGGCGACCAACGGGGATTCGCGGCCAGCTTGTCCTGGTCCGCTTGCGACATCATGTACGGGTCGCCGCTCGTGACGACCGGCAGATCGGGCCAATCGGTGATCGCGACATGCACGTCGGTGGCCGGCTTGCCGAGCCACTTTGCGACCGCGATCGCCTGCGAGGTCGACATGCCGGTACCGATTTCGGCCGCCGTGTGTTGCAAGCCGATCTTGCCGTCGGCGCTGAACTCGACCTTGGCGAACGAGGTTTCCGCGCCCGTGCCGAAGTCCTTTTGCACACACGCAAAGCCAACGCCATAACGCTTGCCCGGATGAGCGGCTTCGAACTCGGCCTTGCGCTTTGCGCGATTCACCCACAGCGGATGAACCTTCGCTTTCTGCAATACGTCGTCGACACGAATCGCGCCGGCGGGCACCGCGCCCTGGGTGTTCTTCATGCCCGGACGCAGCGCGTTCTTCAGACGGAAGTCGATCGGATCAAGATTCAGTTGCGCGGCGATTTCGTCGACCATCATCTCTGTCGCGGCCATGCTTTGCAGCGTGCCGTAGCCGCGTGCCGAACCAGCGTCGATTGCGCGCGAGGCGATCGCCACCGCCGAGAGATCGTTCTTCGGGAAGTAGTAGATCGATTGCGCAGCCGTCGCGCCGACCATCGCCACCGACGGCGAGAAATTGCAGCGACCGCCGCCATCCGCTTCCATCGCGGCCTTGAACGATTGCATCATGCCGGTGTTCTTATCGACGGCGATCCGGTAGTTCATCTTGAACGCATGGCGTTTCAACGACGTCTGGAACTGCTCGTAGCGATCGTTCGCAAGACGCACCGGGCGGCCGTCCGCATACATCGCGCAGACGAGGCCGTAGAACGGCACGTTGAAGTGATCCTTCGAACCGTAGCCCACCGTGTAGCACGGGTGAATGAACAGGTTCTTCACCGGGAACGCGCACTTCGCGACCATGCCGGCCGCACTGTCGGCAACTTCGGACGGCGCCTGGGTCGGCACGACCATGTGCAGCGATTGCGTCGCCGCGTCGTACCAGCAGTTCGCGTTGTCCGGTTCGAGCGCGGCGGTGTCGATCGACTGCGTGTTGTACTCGCGCTCCATGACGAGCCAGTCCGCCGACGGATGATCCAGCTCCTGCTGGATCTGGCCGGCGTGGAACATGCCCTGCTCGTCGAGCTTGCCGTGTTCGACGCCGTCCGGCCACACCGGCTGGTGCTTGCGCATCATGCTCGGGAACACCGGTGCGTCTTTCAGGCTGGAGAAGATATCGTCGTCATACGGCGTCTTGCCGCCGACGCGCACGAAGCGGAACGTGCCCCACGGATCGCGCTCGAGCGGCCCGGTTTTCGCGCCGTAACGGATGACCTGATCCTGGAACTTGAGCTTGTCTTTTGCGAAGCGGAAGCGCACGAAGTCGTGATAAATCAGGATCGCGACCGCCTGGCCGAGATATGCGGGCGTCTTGCCCGGCGGCAGCAACATGTCGTCGCCGTAGAAGGCCGGGAAGATCAGGCCGTCGCGCGTCAGATCGGCCGCCGTGACCACACGGTCGGGCTTCAGTTCGTCGCCGAGCAGCGTCAGGTCGAAGCCTTCGTAGCTGCGGTCGGCTTGCGTCGTGCGCAGGATGAAGGCGTGCGATTGCTGCTGCGGCCAGTGCGGCATGTCGGTGGCGCGGATGTCTCGCGCGAACACTTTCGAGCCCGTCACTTTGGCGATACCGTCGATGCGGAATTTCGCCTGCCCATTGGCGGCGTCCCACTGAACCGGCGTCAGAATTTTGTCTTCGAACAACGCAGCAAATGCGCGGCTGCCCATCGGCGCGATATACACCGACACACCCGCCAACACGCTGGCCTTCAGAAAACTACGACGCGAAAGGTCGAGTTTCCCCATGGACTTCTCCTTAGAGCGTGTTAGGAACTTGGAAGTACTGGCACCGCGTGAACGAGCATGAGCATTGCGAAGACCACGAAATGCAACCCGGCAAGCGTTTCGGGT